>NZ_JBFUJK010000003.1:0-291850 GCF_056401395.1 Arthrobacter sp. P4_F11 | reverse complement strand
GGCGGACGCTTCCCGCGTTACGCCGCACCTAGCTTGGCGCCCGGCCCTTCGCCCTTGGGCAGCCCGAACGACGCCAGATGACCCGGCAACCGCCGAGGTCGAATAAGTCAGCGTGGGCGCCCTTGGAATCACGCCGGGCCAGCCAACCAAACCGCCACCCCACAGACACGTCAGAACGCCCGGCCAAACATGCGGCGCGCACTGTCATGCCCGGAGCATGCACTTGACACGACCTATAGCCAGCTAGGTTCCGGCACCCACCCCTTGGCACACTTGTTACCCGCGGGTAACATATGACTCATGCATCTCCTGTTCCGGACTCTCCTGCTGCTGTTCACGTCCTCACGCCGCTCACCGCTGAGCATCTGGGACAACTCCTCGCTGCCGCTGCGGGTCCTGCCCACGGACATCGACATCGCCCTGCACGTCAACAACGGCATGTACTTCTCACTCATGGACCTCGGGCGCTTCGATCTCATGGCCCGCAGCGGCACCTGGAAGAAGATGCGCCGCCGGGGCTGGACCCCGGTCGCGGCGGGGGAGACCATCGCGTTCCGCCGTTCGCTGCAGCTCTGGCAGCAGTACACGATCGAGTCCAGGATCATGGGCCTGGACTCGAAAGCCATCTACTTCGAACAGCGGATGGTGGTGGACGGCGAAGTGTACGCGCGCGCCTATATCGCCACCCGGCTTCTGAGCAAGGGCAAACCCGTCAGCCAGGAGGAGATCATCCGCGAGTTCGGCGCCCCGCCGTCGGATCTGGAGCTGCCCGGGTGGATCCACGAATGGCGCGAAACCAACGCCCTGCCCGGCGCCAGGCGTCCGGCCCCGCACGCCTGGGCGTGACCTGCCTGCAGCCCCGCCCGGATGTGCCAACAGCGAAATGCCGGGGACAATCCGAGCCCGCTCCCGTACCGTTGACTCATGGCTACCGTAGACATCACAGGTGAACAGTTCGCATCGACAGTCGAGGATAACGACATTGTCCTCGTCGATTTCTGGGCCGAATGGTGCGGCCCGTGCAAGCAGTTCGGCCCCACCTACTCGGCGATCTCCGAGAAGCACCCCGATGTCGTCTTCTCCAAGGTCGACACCGAAGCCGAGCAGCAGCTCGCCGCCGAAGCCGGCATCACGTCGATTCCCACGCTGATGGCCTTCCGCGAAAAGGTCCTGGTGTTCTCGCAGCCTGGCGCCCTGAACGCGCAGCAGCTCGAGCAGGTGGTCGACGCCGTCAAGGCCCTGGACATGGAAGAAGTCCACGCCCACGTGGCCCGGTCCCAGGCCGAGGCCGCCGCAGCTGCGGCCAAGCAGGACGGCACCCAGATCCCGGAGGCCTGAACCTCCACGGCTTAATCCCAGGCTTTAAACAACGCGGGGCCACTCCGCGCCCATAACATCCCTCAGGGATGGGCGCGGAGTGGCCCCGCGTTGTGGTTGGAAGCGTGGGTTAGAGCCTTTCGAGCTTGACCGGCTCGGCCAGCAGCGCGCTGAGGGATTCGTTCAGGTCCTGGACGGCCGTGCCCTTGGAGTGCTTGTCCAGGTCCGCCTGGCTGGCCCACCGTTCGGTCAGGACGAGCTTGTCCTCGCTGGCCTCGGTGAGCTCGTAGCGGATGCAGCCGGGCTCGTTGACCACCTCGTCGATCGCGATGTCCAGGGCGAGCTTCACGCGGAAGAATTCGCCGTCGTTGGGGATGAAAATGGCCTGAAGGTCAACGGGTGCACTCATGGCAATCACCCTACCGGGCTGCCGCGCAGGCGCCGGAACATGACCCAAGATTTCATAGGACTTCCAAGCTTTGCTCTTCTTTTGCCCCCGCACTGTTGGTAGCGTCACACCATGCTTGCTTACACAGCCGGGGACACTGACGTCCCGCTGCTCGAGGAAACCATTGGCGCGAACTTCGAACGGATCGCGGCGCGGTTCCCGTACCACGATGCCCTGATCGAGGCGGCCGCGGTACCCGGCGAAGAGGCCCGGCGGTGGAGCTACACCAAGTTGAACGACGACGTCGACCGGCTGGCCCGTGCGCTCCTCGCCCTGGGCGTCGCGAAGGGCGAGCGGATCGGCATCTGGAGCCCCAACTGCGCCGAGTGGACCATCCTGCAGTACGCCACCGCGAAGGTCGGGGCGATCCTGGTCAACGTCAACCCCGCCTACCGCAGCCATGAGCTCGAGTTTGTGGTCACCCAGAACGGCATGCGCATGCTGGTCAGCGCGCCGTCGGACCGGAACAGCGACTACACAGCGATGGCGCGACAGGCGCTGGCGGCGTGCCCGGACCTGCGCGAGCTGGTCTTCCTCCCGGACGCCGGCCTGGACGGGCTGACCGCCGGCGAACCCGGCACCGAGGCGGAGCGCACCTATGCCGAGCTGCTCAAGCGGGCCGACGACGTCGGACACTCCGAGCTGAAAGCGCGCATGGCGGCACTGGACGCGCAGGACCCCGTCAACCTGCAGTACACCTCCGGCACCACGGGGTTCCCGAAGGGCGCCACACTGACGCACCACAACATCCTTAACAACGGCTTTTCGATCGGCGAGCAGCTGGGCTACACGGAACACGACCGCGTGGTGATCCCGGTGCCCTTCTATCACTGCTTCGGCATGGTGATCGGGAACCTTGCGGCGCTCAGCCACGGGGCCGCCACCATCATCCCCGGCCGGTCGTTCTCGCCGGCCGCGGCGCTGGAAGCTGTGCAGGACTTCGGCGGAACCTCGCTGTACGGCGTGCCGACCATGTTCATCGCCGAGCTCGCCTTGCCGGACTTCGCCTCCTACGACCTCTCGACACTGCGCACGGGCGTGATGGCCGGCTCGCTGTGTCCCATCGAGGTGATGAACCGGGTCATCACGGAAATGAACATGAAAGACGTCGCCATTTGCTACGGCATGACGGAGACCTCGCCGGTGTCCACGATGACCCGGAGCGTGGACACCATGGCCCAGCGCACCGAGACCGTGGGCCGGACCATGCCGAACCTGGAAAGCCGGATCGTGGACCCGGTCACGGGAGAGGTGCTGGAGCGCGGCGGGATCGGCGAACTCTGCACGCGCGGCTACGCGGTGATGCGCGGGTACTGGAACCAGCCTGACAAGACCGCCGAGGCGATCGACGCCGACGCCTGGATGCACACCGGGGACCTCGCCCGGATGGACGCGGACGGGTACATCGTGATCGAGGGCCGGATCAAGGACATGGTGATCCGCGGCGGCGAGAACGTCTATCCGCGCGAAATCGAGGAATTCCTCTACACCCACCCGGACATCCAGGACGTGCAGGTGATCGGTGTCCCGGACACGAAGTACGGCGAGGAACTGATGGCCTGCGTCATTTTGAAGCCGGGGGCCGCGCCGATGGACGCCGCCAGCCTGGCCGAGTTCTGCCGCGGCAAGCTGGCACACTACAAGATCCCGCGCTACCTGGATGTCCGGGAGAGCTTCCCGATGACCGTCTCCGGCAAGATCCGCAAGGTTGACATGCGCCAGGAGGCCGCGGCCCGGCTGGGCCTCCAGACCGGCGGCTGACGGCCCCGCGTTGCTCCTGAGGTCAGTGGCCGCGGTGGTCCTGGATGGTCATGCGCGGGCCAAATGTCGGTTTCCGGAAGCCGCTGAGCCCGATCATCCGGACCACCCGCTGCCGGTGCCCCGCCCACGGAGCCAGCAGCCTGAGCATGCCGGCGTCGTCCGTCCGGCGGCCGGTCAGGGCGGCGCCCACGTAGGCCGCAAGGTGGTAGTCGCCGACCGAGATCGAATCCGGGCAGCCGTGCGTGCGCTGCACCACCTCCGCCGCCGTCCAGACCCCGATTCCGGGCAGGGTCTGCAGCTTGGCCGCCGCCTCCGCGGCCGGGAGGGCGGCGAGCCGTTCCAGCGCGGCGGCGGAACGCAGCGCCCGCATGACGGTTCCCGACCGCTGCGGGCCCACGCCGGCCTTGTGCCATTCCCAGGACGGGATGTGCAGCCACTGCACGGCCGTCGGCTGGACCAGCAGATTGGCCGGCGCGACGGTGCCGGCGCCCGGCGCCGCCGTCCCGAAGCGGTACATCAGATAGCGGTATCCGCGGCGGGCCTCGATAACGGTGACCTTCTGCTCCAGGATGGTCGGCACCAGTGAATCGATCATCCTGCCGGTTGCAGGCAGCCGGATCGCGAGGTTCCGGCGTCGGGCTTCAACCACCATGCGCGGGAGGGTGGCGTGGAATGCGGGCTCGTCGAAGCCGGACCAGTCGTCCTCGCTCCCGAGCATGCGCGGGACGGAATCGACGGCGTCCCCCGCTCCGGGACCCCAGGCCTGCGCGTCCACGGCAGGGTCAGCCCGCGTCCCGGCCGTTGCCAGGCGCAGCGTGGCCGGACCGCGGGGCGTCGTGAACGCGAACCAGATCCCGTCCGGGGCGGTGCGGATGGACGGGTCGCCGTGGCCGCGCAGCAGCGTGCCGATGGTTTGCATCAAGTCGAACGGGCCGCCTGGGTGCCACCGCAATGAGGCGTCCGCCGCGGCGGCAATGCCTGCGGGGGCGTCTGCAAGGCTCATTCGAACATGTTCCCACGGCCCGCTGACAGCAGCGGCATCGGCGGCAACGGCGCAGGGGCCGTAGGGCCCTTAACCTCCAGCGCTGCCGGGGCTAAAATCCGGCTGGGGCGTGGTGTGTCCGCGCCCGCCTCTTGGCCCCGAATCCTTGTTCTTAGGAGAGTGTGATGGCTGGTGGAGTGGTACATTTCGAAATCCCCGCAGACGACGAGGGCCGCGCACGGGAGTTCTACAGTTCGGCGTTCGGCTGGGAGGTAAGCCAGGTGCCGGAGATGAGCTACACCATGATCAAGACGACGCCGACGGATGCCAACGGCATGCCCTCCGTACCGGGTTCCATCAACGGTGGCATGTTCCGCCGCGAAGGCGACCTCACATCCCCGGTGGTCACGGTGGACGTCGACGACATCGACGCGGCGTTGGAGAAGATCAATGCCCTGGGCGGCAGCACCGTCTTACCGCGCGAGGCAATCGGCACCATGGGTTGGGCCGCCTACTTCCGGGACACTGAGGGCAATGTGGTCGGCCTCTGGCAGAACGCCCCGCGTGAGGGCGGCGCCGGGGCAGCGAACGCCGGGAATGACATCGGCGCCTGACGCGCCGGGCACGCCGGCCCGCAGTGCATCCACCTCACTGCATCCCGGTGGTGAGCCACAGCGCCACGACCGCCAACGGGACGGTGAGGACGACGGCGGCCACGCCGGCGAGGGCGAAGCCTCCCCAGCGGATCTCCACGTTCAGGGAGCGGAGCCGCTCGTGCCACAGCAGCGTGGCCAGGGACGCCCAGGGGGTCACCAGCGGGCCCAGGTTCACGCCGATCAGCAGGGCCGCCAGCCGGGCCGGGGAGCCGCCCACCGGTTCCAGGGCCAGGTAGGCGGGGAGGTTGTTGACCGCGTTGGCTGCCCCGGCGCCCAGGCCGGCGAGCTGCAGGAGCGCCGGCAGGCTCTCGCCCGTGCCGGCGATCCCGGTCAGGAACTGGGTGAGCCCGTTGGCGTGCAGGGTCTCCACCACCATGAACAGCCCGGACGTGAGCATCAGCGGGCGCCAGGGAATCATGGACCAGCGCAGGACGGAGCGCCGCCGCCAGAGGAAAAGCAGGAGCAGCGCCGCCGCCGCCGCGAGCGCCGGGATCTGCACCGGAACCCCGGAGACAAGCGCCGGGAGCAGGACCACCATGACCCCCGACGCCGAGTACAGCAGCACCCGGTCCCGGACCTTATGGACGGGCTGGGGGCCGTAGGTGCCGCGCAGGTCCTTCCGGAACGCCAGCCACAGGAGCACCAGCGGCACGAGGATGCCCACCAGGGCCGGGGCCCACACGAGCGAAGCGAACGCGGCGGGGCTGAGGTTGAGCCGCTCCTGCGCGAGCAGGTTGGTCAGGTTGGAGACCGGCAGCAGCAGCGAGGCCGTGTTCGCCAGCCATACGGTGGTCAGCGCGAACGGCAGCGGCGGAATACGGGCGTGAATGGCCAGCAGCACGACGACGGGAGTCACCAGCACGGCCGTCGTATCCAGCGACAGGAACACCGTGGAAACGGTGGCGAGGGCGATGGCGAGGAACCACAGCAAGATGACCCGGCCGCGGCCCAGGGAGGCCAGCCGCTCGGTGACGACGCGGAAGAGCCCGGCCTCATCCACCAGTTCGGTGACAAGGGACATCGCGACCACGAACGCCAGTATCGGCACGGTGCGTGCTGCCAGCGCCTGGAAGGCGGGGACCGGCAGCAGCCCGGACACCAGCGCCGCGCACCCGGCCAGCAGCATGCCCGCGGGCAGCGCATAGCTCCTGAACTTCTTCAGCCGGGCGATCCTCTTCACCGCCATATCCTCGCACCTTTCAGAGCAGTGGCAGTGCCGTGGCAGCGCCGTGGCCGCGCCGACGTGCCCGCCGCGCCGGAGACGGTAACTTTGTACCTATGAAGTACGCCCCGTCCGTCCTGGACCTCATTGGCCATACGCCGCTCGTCAAACTCAACCACGTGACCGATGGCATCGCAGCCACGGTCCTGGTGAAGCTCGAATACCTGAACCCCGGCGGTTCGATCAAGGACCGCATTGCGGTCAAGATGATCGAGGAGGCCGAACGAACGGGCCAGCTCCTGCCCGGCGGCACGATCGTGGAGCCCACCTCGGGCAACACCGGCGTCGGTTTGGCGCTTGTGGCGCAGCAGAAGGGCTACCGCTGCATCTTCGTCGTGCCGGACAAGGTCGGTGAGGACAAGCGGGCCGTGCTCCAGGCCTACGGCGCGGAAGTGGTGGTCACGCCCACCGCCGTCCCGCCGGACAGCCCGCAAAGCTACTACGGCGTCTCCGACCGGCTCGTCACCGAAATCCCCGGCGCCTACAAGCCGGACCAGTTCTCCAACCCTGCCGCCCCGGCCAGCCACTATGAGACCACGGGCCCCGAGATCTGGCACGACACCGACGGACGCATCACCCACTGCGTGATCGGCGCTGGGACCGGCGGCACGATCACCGGCACCGGCCGGTACCTCAAGGAAGTCTCCGCCGGGCGCCCCGGGGCCGAGGGCGGCGTCGTGAAAATCATCGGCGCGGATCCCGCCGGCTCGGTGTACTCCGGCGGCACGGGACGCCCGTACTTTGTCGAGGGCGTCGGCGAGGACATGTGGCCGGCCAACTACGACAAGTCGGTCCCGGACGACGTCATTGCCGTCAGCGACGCCGACTCCTTCGCAATGACGCGCCGGCTGGCTCGCGAGGAAGGCCTGCTGGTGGGCGGGTCCTCGGGCATGGCCGTCGTGGCCGCCATGGAAGTCGCCAAGGACCTCCCGGCCGACGCCGTCGTCGTGGTCATCCTGCCGGACTCCGGCCGCGGCTACCTGGCCAAGATCTTCAACGACCAGTGGATGCGCTCCTACGGCTTCATGGCCGGCGGGGACGAGGCATCGGTTGGCGAGATCCTCAAGGCCAAGACCGGTGAACTCCCGGACCTCGTGCACATCCACCCGAACGAGTCCGTCCGCGACGTCATCAACATCATGAACGAGTACGGCGTCTCGCACATCCCCGTCCTGTCCCAGGAGCCGCCCGTCGTCATGGGCGAGGTGCTGGGCGCCGTGGACGAACGCACCCTCACGGCCAAGCTCTTCCGCGGCGAGGCCAAGCTCTCGGACAAAATCTCCGAACACATGGAGGCCCGGCTTCCCGTGATCGGCTCGCTCGAATCGATCTCGACCGCCCGCGAACTCCTCTCCGACGCCGACACCCTCATGGTGACGTTTGTCGGCGCCCCGGTGGGAATCCTGACCCGCCACGACCTCCTCGCGTACCTCAGCAACTGACCAGTTCAAGGAGTCCCATGTCTGTGCCTGAAAACCCGTCCTCGAAAAACCAGGGTTTCAACACCCGCGCCATCCACGCCGGCCAGGCGTTTGAGCCCCGTACCGGGGCGGTGGTGCCCCCCGTGCACTTCTCCTCGACTTATGCCCAGGACGGCATCGGCGGGCTGCGGTCCGGTTACGAATACGGCCGGGGCACCAACCCGACCCGTGACTCGCTGCAGGAGCAGCTGGCGGCCCTGGAAGGCGGGAGCGCCGCTTTCTCCTTTGGCTCCGGCCTGGCCGCCGAGGACTCGATGATCCGCGCCCTCACCCGCCCCGGTGACCACATTGTGCTCGGCAACGATGCCTACGGCGGCACGTACCGGCTCATCAGCCGGGTCCTGGGGGAGTGGGGCATCGGCAACACCCCGGTGGACATGTCCGACCTCGACGCCGTCGCGGCCGCCGTCGCAGCAGGCGGCGCGGCCGACGGTGGCGGCAAGACCCGCCTGGTGTGGGTGGAGACGCCGTCGAACCCGATGATGAAGATCACTGACATCGAGGCGCTCGCGAAGGTGGCGCACGACGCCGGCGCGCTCCTCGTGGTGGACAACACCTTCGCCTCGCCGTACCTGCAGACCCCGCTGGCCCTCGGCGCCGACGTGGTGGTGCATTCCACCACCAAGTACATCGGCGGGCACTCCGACGTCGTCGGCGGCGCGATCGTGGTCAACGACCCGGACCTCGCCGAGAAGATCGGCTTCGTGCAGTTCGCCGTCGGCGCCGTGTCCGGGCCGATGGACGCTTTCCTCACCACCCGCGGGCTCAAGACCCTCGGGGTGCGCATGGACCGGCACAGCGACAACGCCCAGGCCGTGGCCGAATGGCTGCTGGAGCGCCCCGAAGTGGAGGCCGTGCTCTACCCGGGCCTGCCCACCCACCCCGGCCACGGGCTGGCCAAAAAGCAGATGAAGAAGTTCGGCGGCATGATCTCCGTGCAGTTCAAGGGCGGCGAGGCCGCGGCCCGCAAGGTGGCCGAATCGACCTCAGTGTTCACCCTGGCGGAGTCCCTGGGCGGGATCGAATCGCTCATGAACTACCCGTCCGAAATGACGCACGCCTCGGTCAAGGGCACGGAACTGGCGGTCCCGGTCAACCTGATCCGGCTCTCGTGCGGCATCGAGGACGTGGAGGACCTGATCGCCGACCTCGACGCCGCGATTTCCTCCCTGGCCGCCGGCAGCTAGCTGCACCATAGCTGCGCCGGCAGCCAACCCCGGCGACCGCGCCATTCCGTCGGGCCACCCTAGCTTTCTCTAAGAGAGTCAGCTAGGGTGGCCGCATGGCACTTCGATCCGACTGGTCCCAACGGACCTGCAGCATGGCCCGCGGCCTCGACATCCTGGGCGATCCCTGGAGCGTGCTCGTCATGCGCGAGGTGTTCTTCGGCAACGGCCGCTTCGATGCCATGAAACAGCGGCTGGGAGCGGCCGATTCCGTGCTCACCAAGCGGCTCGCCGGGCTCGTCGCCGCCGGGCTCCTGGCCCGGAGGCCCTACGACGACGGCGGCCGCACCCGCCAGGAATACGTCCTCACCGCCATGGGCGAAGACGCCCTCCCGGTGCTCAACGCCGTCGTGATCTGGGCCGAAAAGCATCTCCCGGCGCCGTCCGGGCAGGCACACATGTTCGTCATCCACAGCGGCTGCGGGGAGAGGACCTCCTCGGCTGACACGTGCACGGCCTGCGGGGAACCGCTGACGGCCGCCAACACGAGCTGGCACAGCCTCTCCCGCACTGCGGACCCCGTGCCGCTGGCCTCGGCCGGCACCGGGACCCCTGTCCAGAACGGAACCGCCGCATGAATGCCCCCGAAACCACCGTGACCCCGGCGCCGGTCCGCCGCCGCATCCACCCGGCGTGGACCGTCGCCGCTGTGGCTTTCCTCGCGCTGGTCGGCGCGGCCGGGTTCCGGGCGGCCCCGGGTGTGCTGATGGTGCCGCTGCAGAACGAGTTCGGCTGGTCCACCACCGTGCTCTCCGCGGCGGTCAGCATCAACCTCGTGCTTTTCGGGCTCACGGCACCGTTCGCGGCAGCGCTCATGGAACGCTTCGGCATCCGCGCAGTCACGGCCGTGGCCCTGATGCTGATCGGCGCCGGCAGCGCACTGACGGTCCTCGTGACCCAGTCCTGGCAGATCCTGCTGACCTGGGGGCTGCTGATCGGGCTCGGCACCGGGTCCATGGCGCTGGTCTTCGCCGCGACCATCGCCAACACCTGGTTCGCCAAGAGCCGCGGCCTGGTCATTGGCATCCTCACCGCCGGCAGCGCCGCCGGACAGCTCGTGTTCCTGCCCTTCATCGCCGCCCTTGCCCAGGACCCGGGCTGGCGGCAGGCCTCGCTCCTGATCGGTGCCGGCGCGCTGGCCGTGGTGCCGCTCGTGCTGATGTTCCTGAAGAACTCACCGGCCGACGTCGGCGTGCTGCCCTACGGAACGACGCCGCCGGCCGCCGGCCCGAACGCCGGCACGGAATCCAGCGGGCCCGAACCGACAGGACCGGCCGCCGGGCAGGAAGAGCAGGAGCCCCGCCGGAACGCCGCGGTCCGTGCCCTGCAGGTCCTCAAGCGGGCCAGCAAAGTGCGTACCTTCTGGGCCCTGGTGGCCGGCTTCGCGATCTGCGGCGCGACCACCAACGGGCTGATCGGCACCCACTTCATCCCCTCCGCCCACGACCACGGCATGCCCGAAACCACCGCGGCGGGCCTGCTCGCCGTCGTCGGCCTCTTCGACATCATCGGCACCATCGCCTCCGGGTGGCTCACGGATCGCTTCAACCCCCGGATCCTGCTCGCCGTGTACTACCAGTTCCGCGGGATCGGGCTGCTGGTCCTGCCGCTGCTGCTCAGCGCCACCGTCCAGCCCAGCATGATCGTGTTCGTGGTCATCTACGGCCTGGACTGGGTCGCCACGGTGCCGCCGACCGCCGCGATCTGCCGCCAGGTGTTCGGTGCCGACGGGAGCGTCGTGTTCGGCTGGGTGTTCGCGGCCCACCAGCTCGGCGCGGCCGCCGCGGCCCTGGCTGCCGGGGCGGTCCGGGACGCCACCGGCCAGTACACCTACGCCTGGTTCGCCGCCGCTGCCATGTGCACCATCGCCGCCGTCATCAGCGCCACCATCCGCAAGGACGCCCGGAAGCCGGAGTCCGTCCCGGTCCCGGCGTAGCTGTTCTGTAGACTGACCCGACAGCGAGGGCGCGTTTGCGCCGCCCTGGACGGAACCGACCAAACGGCCAGCGCCTACATCAGCAGCCCGATGGGGGAGTACATGTCAGTGCCCGTTTCAGACCGCAGCCCGGTGCGGTATTCACCCTTCCCGCACCTGTTCAGGCTCTCCGTCATCCCGGCCATCGCTGCGGTGGCCTACTTCATCTGGATCTCGCTCGGAGTCTGGGGCAAGCACGGCCTGGACTTCAGCGTCTACTGGTACGGCGGCAAAATCCTCAACGACGCCGGCGCGGCACCCTCAGCGCTGTATGCGGGCAACGTGGACTGGGCCGGCGGACCGGCGCTGATGTTTACCTACCCGCCGTTCGCCGCCATCGTCTTCGGCCTCTTGGCCAGGCTGCCCCTGCCGGCGGCGCTGACCCTGTTCAACGCCGCCGGCGCCGGGGTGGCGATCCTGGCCGCGGTCCGAACGGTCCGGTACTGGAACGCGAAGACCTCCTGGCGCGACACCTTCCGGGCACCCGGCAACGGCTGGGCCGCCGCCGTCCTGGTCCTGGCGGTGCTGAACCTGGGTCCCTGGCGCGAGACCCTGGTGTTCGGCCAAATCAACGCCCTGCTGATGGGCCTGATCGCCGTGGACCTGTTGGCCCGCAACCGGCGCTGGTCCCGCGGTTTCCCCGGCAGCGGCTTCCTGGTGGGCGTCGCCGCCGGCATCAAGCTGACGCCCCTGGTGTTCGGGCTCTACTTTCTGGTCCGCAAGGACTGGCGCGGACTGGGCAACATGGCCGCCGGCTTCACCGCCACCGTGGCGGCCGGCTGGCTGCTCCGGCCCGCCGAATCCCTGCAGTTCTGGCTCCAGATGCTGCCCGACACCTCCCGGATGGGGGGAGCAGGCTATGTGGACAACCTGTCCATTAAGGGCGCCCTGCTGCACTTCGGGGTCCCGGAAGCGCACGTCACCGTGCCGTGGCTGCTGCTGAGCCTGGCGGTTGTGGCCGTGGGCGCCGCAGTGATCAAGGCAGCCAGCGATCAGGGTGCCCGCGTCGTGGCCGTATCGGCGACCGCGCTCACCATGCTGCTGATCAGCCCGGTCTCGTGGTCCCACCACTGGGTGTGGGTCGCGGCGGTCTTTCCGGCTTTCGCCTGGACCCTGCGGGAAGCTCCGCGCCGGTACGTCGGGATGCGCTGGACCATGGGCGGCGTGCTGGGCCTGTCGATCCTCGTATTCCTGTTCTCGCCCAAGACCATCGGTACGGCCCTCGGCGCCGAAAACCTCGACATCCAGACGCCCGGGGTGTGGATCATGGCCTCCAGCGCCGGCGTCTTCTGCGCCCTGGCCCTGCTGGTGTGCTGGCTCGTGGCCCTGCGGCGGGATCCGCTGGGGCCGGAGCCGGACCTTGCCCCCGAGGCGGTTGCCGAGCGGGACGTCCGGGCCGCCGTCTCCACTTCCACAGCCTCCTTGTAGGCACCGCACTTAGCGGGCCCCGCACTTAGCAGGCGCCGCGGCGGCCGCCACCGCTAGGCTGTTCGGCATGAGTTCACCCGACGGACGTAAGACGGCCCTTGTCACCGGGGTCGGCCGGCTCGCCGGAATCGGCGCAGGCATCGCCCGCCGCCTCGCCGCGGACGGCTGGGACCTCGTGCTGACGTACTGGCAGGACTACGACGCCCGGATGCCGTGGGGAGTCCAATCGGACGACGTCGAACGCCTCACCGCCGAGCTCCAGGCGATCGGCGCCGCCGTCGTGGCGCTGCCGGCGGATTTCCAGGACCCGGACGCCGTGGACCGGCTGATGTCCGCCGCCGCAGCGGAGGCCGGAACCCTGCAGGGCCTGGTGCTCAGCCACGCAGAATCCGTGGACTCCTCCATCCTGGACACGTCCCTGGAGAGCTTCGAGAGGCACTTTGCGGTCAACACCCGGGCCAGCTGGCAGTTGATTGCCGCTTTCGCCCGGCAGGCCGGTCCCGACGGCGGCGCCATCGTGGCCCTGACCAGCGACCATACCGCTTTCAACCTGCCCTATGGGGCATCAAAGGGCGCCCTGGACCGGATCGTGATCGCCGCCGCCCGCGAACTCGGCCCGCTCGGGATCAGCGCCAACGTCCTGAACCCGGGGCCGGTGGATACCGGGTGGATGGATGTGCCGCTCCGTGACGAACTGGCCCGCCGGCACCCCGGCGGCCGGCTGGGCACACCGGCGGACGTGGCCGGCACCGTCGCGTTCCTGCTCTCGCCCGAGGGCCGCTGGATGTCCGGGCAGCTGGTCAAGGCCGACGGCGGATTCTCCGCCTGAGCCGCTGGGACCCCGGTGACGCTCTGATTCATGGAGCGTGTGTGGTCTTTGGGCAGCGTCCGGTGGCGGCCGGACCCGGTCCGCCGGCGCTCAGCCGGCGGTCAGCAGGGCGAGGGCGGTTGCCAGTTCAGTGGCGGCGCCGTGGAGGAGGCGGGCCGTCTCCCGTGCCCGGGTCTTGCGTCCGGACTGGAGGTCGGCATCGATGAGGCCGGCGATGAGTTCGAGCCGGCACGCACCGGCCTTGGATGCGGACCAGGACAGGCTTTGGGCGGCCAGGCGCGCGCCCTCCCAGTCCCCGACGGCCAGGGCCTGGTGAATCTTTTCGACCCGGTGGGGAAGCATGAGCTGGAATGTGCTGACGAAGTCGTGGAACTTCCACGATTGGACCGTCCCCATGCTCTCCTGAAGCCGGTCGCGGTCCAGGACGAGTGCCGCGCTGATGCGGGCCCGGTGCCGGTGGGGTCCCTGGTCGGAAGCGGAACTGTCCTGGCCGTCCCCGCCCGCGCCGGCAGTGGCGTGACGTGCCGGAAAGAAACGAAGTGTCCACGCGGCTGGCTTTGCGTTGAGACTCATGATGTCCCCCTTTACTTGGCAGCCCGTTCCGCCCGTCGGGCACGCAGGGTGTTCAGCTCCTGTGTCTGGGACGGGCGGGACGACATCGGTTCGACCGGCCAGAGAAGAAGTGCCGTGGGCTATTTGGCTGCCTCTGCTCCGGTGGCGATGGCACCACTGTACGAATGCGCCCCCGGGAGAACACGAGTGTTGGCTACCCGAAAACCCAGCAGTCACCACTTGCATCACTGGCCTCATCCGTATCGCGTGAGGAGCGGACACGGAAGCACTGCCGCGAAATACCCCGCGGCTCTCAGCGGAACGCGGGGAGGCCCGTGATGTGCTGGCCCAGGATCAGGGTGTGGACCTCGTCGGTGCCCTCGTAGGTCCGGACGGATTCCAGGTTGGCGGCGTGCCGCAGCGGGGAATGGTCCAGCGTGATGCCGTTGCCGCCCAGAATCGTGCGCGCCTCCCGGGCAATGCTCAGCGCCTCCCGCACGTTGTTCAGCTTGCCGAGCGAGATCTGCTCCGGACGCAGCCTGCCGGCGTCCTTGAGCCGGCCCAGGTGCAGGGCCAGGAGCGTGCCCTTCTGGATCTCCAGGACCATGTTCACCAGCTTTTCCTGCGTCAGCTGGTACCCGGCCAGCGGCTTGCCGAACTGCAGCCGCTCCTGGGAGTAGGCCAGCGCGGCCTCATAGGAATCCCGCGCGGCGCCCATAGCTCCCCACGCGATCCCGTACCTGGCCTCGTTGAGGCAGGAGAAGGGACCCCTCAATCCGCGCGCCGCGGGCAGCAGCGCCTCGGGGCCCAGCCGGACGGCGTCGAACGTGATGTCGCACTGGATGGAGGCGCGCATCGAGAGCTTCTGCCCGATCGGCGTCGCGGTGACGCCCGCGGTGCCGGCGGGGACGAGGAAGCCGCGCACGCCGTCGTCGGTCATGGCCCACACCACCAGCACGCCCGCCACCGAGGCGAGCCCGATCCAGCGTTTCGCGCCGTCCAGGATCCAGCCCGCGTCGTCGCCGGAGCCGTCGCGGCGGGCGAAGGTCTTCATCGAGGCAGGATCCGAGCCGGCCGCGGGCTCGGTCAGGGCAAACGCGCCGATCAGTTCGCCGGCGGCCATCCGGGGGAGCCACTCCTGCTTTTGGTCCTCGGAGCCCCACTTGTGGATGGCCGTCATGGCGAGGGAGCCCTGCACGGAGACGAACGTGCGGACGCCCGAATCGCCGGCCTCGAGTTCCATCGCCGCCAGGCCATATTCGACGGCGGAGCGGCCGGGGCAGCCGTAGCCCTCCAGGTGCATGCCGAGCACGCCGAGCTCGCCAAGTTCCGGGGCGAGCTCGAGGGGGAACACGGCGTCCTCGTACCAGCCGGCGATGCCCGGCCGGATCCGCTGGTTCGTGAAATCGCGGACGCGCTCGCGCACGGTGCGCTCCTCCGCGCTCAGCAGGGAATCGATGGCCAGGACATCGGAGACGTCGGAAAGGTCATTGTTCATGCCAGCTTCGTTGCTCATGCCAGCATCCTACGGCCGCACCTGCAGGGGCGCGCCGGCGGCGGGGTGGTGCTGCAGGAAGTAGCCACGCGTGGACGGCGCGAAACGGCAGACGGCGGCCAGCGCAACGCCCAGCCCCAGGAGCAGCACGCCGCTGATGAAGGCCCCGCCGACGCCGAAGATCTGCGTATCACCGTAGTCCGGATCCCACATCTGCACCGCCGAGACGAAGAATGCCGCAGTCAGCATAAGGGCGCCGAGCAGGGGCATGACGCCGCGGAACCAGAAGTTCCGCGCCGAGCCGCGCAGGGTCGCGCGGAAGTACCAGACGCACGCAAAGCCGGTCAGGGCGTAGTAGAACGCGATGAACAAGCTGATCGACGTGATGGAATCGGAGAGCAGGTTCTCGCTCAGGAGACTCATCAGGACGTAATAGGCGACGGCCGCGGCCCCCATGACCTGGGTGGAATACCCCGGCGTCTGGTTGTGCGGGTGGACCTCGCCGAACCTGCGCGGCACGGCTCCGTGCACGCCCATGGACAAGGTGCCGCGGGCCGTGGGAAGGATGGTGGTCTGGGTCGAGGACAGCACCGACGCCAGGACGGCGACGACGATCAGCCAGCCCCAGGGGCCCAGCACCACGTCCTTCATGGCCAGGAAGACATCGTTCTGGTTGGCCTCGTTGCCCAGCCCAATCCCTTCCGTGCCCACCGTGGCATACATCATCACCAGCAGGGCCACAGAGACGTAGATCGCCACAAGGACAAGCGCGGAAATGACGGCGCCTCGGCCGGGCGTGGTGGCAGGGTTTTCGGTCTCCTCGTTCACCGCGAGGCAGGTGTCCCAGCCCCAGTAGATGAACAGGGCCAGCAGGGCTCCGTGCACCACCGCGCCGGGATCGGCGAACGCACCGGCGGGGTTGAACCACTCAAGGTCGAAGGCTTGGCCAGGGGCCGCGCCGGGCACCGCGCCCGCGATCCGGAAGATGATTGCCATCGCGAAGATGCCCAGCGAGAGGTACTGCACGTAGGTCAGGACCCGCTGGACATGTTCCCCGAGGCGGATGCCGCGGTAGTTCACGAAGGTCATGAACACGATGAACAGCACACCGGTGGCGGTGACCACGAGGCTGTTCCCGGCCAGCGAACCGTCGCCGATCAGCAGCCACAGGTACTGCCCGGCGACCTGGGCGAGGTTGGCCAGGACCACGACGCCGGCCAGGGCCACGCCCCACCCGCCCAGCCAGCCGGCCCAGGGACCGAACGCCCGGCGGGCCCAGATGAAAGTGGTCCCGCAGTCCGGCATGGCGCTGTTGAGCTCACGGAAAGCGAAGGCGATGAAGAGCACGGGCACGAAGCCCAGCAGCAGGATCAACGGGGTGTAGTTGCCGTTCACCGCCACGATCAGTCCCAGGGTCGCCGCGAGCGAATAGACCGGCGCGGTGGAAGCCAGCCCCAACATGACGGAGTCTCCGAGATCCAGGATCCCGGCGCGCAGTCCCTTGGCCGGAACTGCCGCGGGACCCCCGGGGCCGCCGGCCGTGGTCATCGTCGTGGTTCCGGTGCTCATAGGGCAATACCTGCCTTGCTGGAGTGGGCCTGGTTCGAGGCCGGGGCGGGCGCGTCAATCGTGTTGGGCACGAAGCGGCAGAAGTAGTCGGTGATGGGCCCGTCCGACTCGCGGATGCCGCAGCCAACCGATTCGCCGTCGACCACCCAGAGGCCGAGCACGGGGCGGTTGCCGTCGAAGTCGGGAAGGGCATGGAACTGCTGGTAACACCAGCCTTCCCGGCCGTAGTCGCCGGGCTGTTCGAGGTCGATGCCGGCGGCGTGGATCCTGATGTTGTCCCCTTCCCGGCCATGCAGCGGCTTGGCCACCCACTCCTTGAGCGGCCCGGGACCGTCAAGATAGGCCGGAAGCAGGTTGGGGTGGTCCGGGTAGAGGTGCCAGAGCGCCGCGAGCAGGGCCTTGTTGGACAGGAGCATCTTCCAGGCCGGCTCCACCCAGCGCGGATTGTGGGCGCGCTGCAGCAGCCGCTGCCCGAACGGCTCCTTCATCATCAGTTCCCAGGGGTAGAGCTTGAACATGGTGCTGATCATGAAGTTGTCGAGGTCCACGAAGCGGTTGAGGTCCGGATCCCAGCCGATGTCGGACATGTTGATGCCGATGGTGGTCCAGCCGGCCTGGCTCGCGACGTCCCGCATGTAGGCTGCCGTCATCCAGTCCTCGCCGGATTCTTCCGCCTCGGAGTGGGCGACGTGGAGGGTGCTCATGCCGGTGCGGTACTGCAGCCTCTTCCACTGTCGGATGAGGGCTTCATGGATGCCGTTCCACTGGTCCTTTTCGGGAAGGACGTCCTGCAGCCAGAACCACTGGGCGACGGCGGCCTCAATGAGTCCGGTAGGGGTGTCCGCGTTGTACTCCAGCATCTTGGCCGGGCCGCCCCGGCCGTCGTAGACGAAGTCGAAGCGGCCGTAGACGTCCACATCGCCGGCCTGCAGCGATGCAGCCGCCAGTTCCATGGCCTGCGGCCCGATCCCGATGTTGCCCATGGCCCCGGTGGCGAGGAACTTCGCGGCCTCGAGGCACATGCGGTGCATGTCCTCGGCGGCCTTTTCGAGGGTCTCCACTTCGTCCATGGTGAATTCGTAGTAGGCGCCTTCGTGCCAGTACTCGACGTTCGTGCCGTCGGGCAGGGTCGTGGTGGAGAAGACGAGGCCTTGTACTTCAATCCGCTGTTTCCAGTCCGGCCGCGGCGCGGATCCCAGTCGTTTCATCCCTAGCCCCCCGTGCTTCCGCCCTTGGCGCTGCCGCCGAAGCCGCCCCTGCTGACCGTGCCGCCCTTGGCGCTGTACCCCGTGGACGCCTTGGCCCCGGTGGGAACTGTCCTGCTGTAGCTGGGGTAGCCGGACCGGTTCTGGCCCAACCCGGGCACGCTGGCGCCGCGGGAGTAGAAGTACCAGGCGTAGATGCCGGAGCTGCGGCCGTCCGTGCTGCTGTTGTTGCACTGGGCATCATCGACCCGCTCGCCGGTGTCGTCGTTGAAGCACACCTGGGCGTAGTCGGCCGCGTCCTCGTTGCTGGCCACCATGGCGGTGATCGTGCCGGCCAGGAGCGCCGTGACGCCCAGCCCGACGACGACGGTACGGCGCTGCGAACGCTTCTTCCGCGCCGCCGCGGCCGCCAGGCCGCGCTCGCGTTCCAGAGCGAAGGGGTCAACCACGGCGGGGGCAGTGGCGTCAGCCGGAAGTCCCGGCGGCGCGGGCTGGCCGGGCTGGTTCTGCAGCTCGGGCCGGAGCTCCGGCTGTGGAATCTGCCACGGAGGCTGCTTCCGGTCCTGCCGTGGACTGTCCGGGTGCTCGTCGTTTCGGCCCAAATGTGTCCCCTCACGTCTGGCCGCAGGGTATCCCGCGGAAGGCTTGCGTGCTTTTCCCGACGCCAGCCTAACCGGCCGCCGGATCCCGGGCGATGGAAAGGGCGTGCCGTGTCTGCGGCGGGCGCGTGGGAAGCGTGCCTGCGCTGAGTCCGGGGCCGCGGGCACGCCGCAGGCCTACACTGGTGCCATGGAAACCGCATCCGTGCTTGCTGTCTGCAGGGTTCACCAGCTGCTCGATGATCCCGGCAGCGTCGGGGTCACCGCGATCGACAAGCGCCCCGTGGACGGACCGGTGAAAGTCCACAAACTTGGCCTGCGCGGTGATATCCAGGCGAGCAGGATCCACCACGGCGGCGAGGACCAGGCACTCTACGCGTACTCGCAGGACGACGCCGACTACTGGGCCGGCGAACTCGGCCGGGACATGCCAGCGGGCATCTTCGGCGAAAACCTGCGGATCACGGGCCTCAACGCCTCCAACGCCGTGATCGGCGAACGGTGGAAGGTCGGACTGGACGTCGAGGTGGAAGTCACCTCCCCGCGCATCCCCTGCGCCACCTTCCAGCGGCGGATGGGCGAGCCGCACTGGGTCCAGCGGTTCACCGAGGCCGGCAGGGTGGGCACCTACCTCCGCGTGGTCCGGACCGGCAGCATCGAGGCCGGAGACCACATCCACCGGCTCTTTGTCCCTGCCCACGGCGTGACAATCGCCAAGTGGTTCACCGATCCCACCCTGGAGGACATGGAGGCCCTGCGCGACGCCGACGCCGACGGCCAGATCCGCCTGCAGCCCGAGTACCACCAGAGGTTCGAACAGCTGCAGCGCCGTCTCGGGGTCTAGGCGTGGGGAGCCGGTGTGCGCAAGCTCACCAGCCGCCGTCGGCCCCTCAATTACCACTGTTCCGCTCCATGCCCTACACTTGAAATATCCCCCACTCCGGAAATCCCTTATTCCTGCCCAATTCTTGAGGCAGGACTGGCAAGTGTTGGGGCCCGCAAATGTGATGCGGGCATTTTCATAGGGAGAGCCGGCAAAAGAAAACGCTGTACAGACTGCTGGGATAGCAGCCAAGAGATGCAGCGGGAAGTCCTGCCACGGGATTGCGAAAGCGCCGGACTTCTATGTGACCCGCCGGTCAACCGTACGCCCGGCAATTCGTGTCACGCGTACTGCGGCTCCGCTCACCTCGGGTTGTGCCGCTTGGCCCCTATGGATGAGGAAATTTCACCTATGCCCGAAAATCAGAACAACTCCGTCGACACCGAACTCGCCACCGAGAACACCCAGATTGACGTCGAGACTTCTGAAACGGCTGCCCCCGCAGCCGGCTCCGCCCCGGAATTCACCGAGGCTCCTGCAAACGTTGTACCACCGGCCGCCGAAGCGGCCGAAGCTGCCCCGCAGGCAGAGACCAAGACCGAGGCCACTTCCGCCCCGGCGAAGGACGAGGACGCCGAAGAAGAAGGCGTCAAGTTCGTAGACCTCGGCATCGATGGCCGTGTCCTGGCCGCCCTGCAGGACGTCGGCTACGAGAAGCCGTCCCCGATCCAGGCAGCAACCATCCCGCTGCTGCTCGAAGGCCGCGACGTCGTGGGCCTGGCCCAGACGGGTACCGGTAAGACTGCAGCATTCGCAGTACCGGCACTGTCCCGCCTGGCCGAGCTCCACGACCTCAACGGCCCGTCCCGCAAGACCCAGGCCCTGGTGCTGGCCCCCACCCGTGAGCTCGCGCTCCAGGTTGCCGAGGCCTTCACCTCCTACGCCAAGCACATCGACGACTTCACCGTCCTGCCGGTGTACGGCGGCTCCGCCTACGGCCCCCAGCTCGCCGGCCTGCGCCGCGGCGCCCAGGTTGTTGTCGGTACCCCCGGCCGCGTCATCGACCACATCGCCAAGGGTTCCCTGGACCTGTCCGAACTCCAGTACCTCGTGCTGGATGAGGCCGACGAGATGCTCCGCATGGGCTTCGCTGAAGACGTTGAGCAGATCTTCCAGCAGACCCCCGCGGGCCGCCAGGTTGCGCTGTTCTCCGCCACGATGCCGAGCCAGATCCGCCGGCTCTCCAAGCAGTACCTGAACAACCCGGCCGAGGTGCAGGTCAAGTCCAAGACCACCACGGGCGCCAACACCCGCCAGCGCTACCTGCAGGTCATGGGCCCGCACAAGCTCGATGCGCTGACCCGCATCCTCGAGGTCGAAGAGTTCGAGGGCGTCATCGCCTTCGTCCGCACCAAGATGGCCACCGAGGACCTCGCCGACAAGCTGCGCTCGCGCGGCTTCCAGGCTGCCGCCATCAACGGCGACATCCCGCAGCAGCAGCGTGAGCGCACGGTCGAGGCCCTGCGCGACGGCAAGATCGACATCCTGGTCGCCACCGACGTCGCCGCCCGCGGCCTGGACGTCGAGCGTGTCAGCCACGTGGTCAACTACGACATCCCGCACGACACCGAGTCCTACGTCCACCGCATCGGCCGCACCGGCCGCGCAGGCCGTTCCGGCGACGCGATCCTGTTCATGACCCCGCGCGAGAAGTACCTGCTGCGTTCCATCGAGAAGGCAACCCGCCAGCCGGTGGAGCAGATGCACCTGCCCACTGCCGAGACCGTCAACACTCTGCGCCTGGGCAAGTTCGCCGAGCGCATCACGGAGACCCTCGCGTCCGAGGACGTTGCAGCGTTCCGCGACCTCATCTCCTCCTACGAGGAAGAGCACAACGTGCCGGCCTCGGAAATCGCCGCCGCACTGGCCGTCATGGCCCAGGGCGGACAGCCGCTGCTGGTCAAGGAACTGCCGGCAGCGCCCGAGTTCCAGAAGCGCGAGCGCTCCAAGGACGGCTTCGGCTCACGCGGCCCGACCCGCACCCTGACCGAGGGCAACGCCACCTACCGGATCGCCGTCGGACGCCGCCAGCGCGTCATGCCGGGTTCCATCGTTGGCGCCATTGCCAACGAAGGCGGCATCTCCTCGGCCCAGATCGGCGGCATCGACATCCGCTCGGACCACTCCCTCGTGGAGCTCCCGGCGGACCTGAGCGCCGATCAGCTCAAGGCACTGTCCCGCACCCGGATCGGCGGCGAGCTGATCCACCTGGAGCTCGACAACGGCCGTAAGCCGGCCGGGGACCGCGGTTCCTACCAGGGCAACCGCGGCGGCGACCGCGGTGGAGACCGTGGCGGCTACTCCGGCGGCAGCGGCAACTTCAAGGGCAACGGCGGCTTCAAGCGCGAATTCCGCAAGGGCGACGGCGAGCGGTCCTCCGCTGACCGTGGCGGCCGCTCCTACAGCGAGCGTTCCGAGCAGCGCACCTTCGGCGCGGACACCCGCAAGCCCCGCACCGAAGGCGGCTTCAAGCCCCGCAACAAGTGGTAACCACTAGCACCCTCTGAGAACGGGCCGGCTCCCTGAGCCGGTCCGTTCTTGTTTAAGCATTCCGGCCCCGTGTTCGCTTCGTCACAGCGGCGGCCGCCGAGTGGTCCCGGGAGCCGATTCGGCCCTCCAGGAGCGCCCCGGGAGCCCGGATTTGCGCTGTTTCCGGCCGGTCCGGCGTCGTACGGCCGCCGATTTGTTGGTGGGCGAATCTTCCGGTAGAGTATTTACTCGTTGCCCCCCTAGCTCAGTGGTAGAGCGCGTTCTTGGTAAGAACGAGGTCACCGGATCGATTCCGGTGGGGGGCTCTGAATGAGGGCCTGTGTCAAGGCGGTTTTTGACCGGCTTAGCGCAGGTTTTCCTCATTTACGGCGGTGTAGCTCAGTTGGTTAGAGCGCACGACTCATAATCGTGAGGTCGGGAGATCGAGCCTCCCCACCGCTACAGGCAAGACCCCCGGAATCCTTGAGAATCCGGGGGTTTTTCTGTCTCCGAGCCCGGACGGGTATCGGGGTTCAATCCTTAGAAACAGCAGACCGCCTGATGGGGTCAACGCGGGAGACCATCGAGCTGTGCCTAGGCATCAGCAAGCAGGCAGTACACAATAGGTACGGCAATCAGTAACGCGGCCAGCATGGCCAGCCTTTTGGGGGAGGTCTGATGGGTACCAAGCGTCGGCTGGGCACGGCACTGGGGGCCATCGGGGTTGCGGTTCTTCTGGTCAGACTCTTAGTCAAGTTCCACGAAGCCATGAGCTATCCGGACGGTCTCAAGGTTCTTGGGGTGGCCCTGCTCATCATGGCGGTTGTCATACCGCCTTGGCTGGCGTGGTTGTTCCACAAGGCGAGAACATTCAAGCGGCGGCTGCAGCTGGACCATCCTGGAGCCCTCGTCGTCGACACCTTCTGGACCGGGCAAGAACTCGGGAGATTCCTCAAGAAGGGGCCGCTGACATCAAAGACGAAAGGGATAGGGTTCGTCCTGGACCTGGTCGCGGACGACCGCGGCCTCCAGTTGGTCAGGCAACGACGGCGGCCCGTCTATTTCGGATTGGTGCCCTGGGAACAGGTTGTCGCCGTGAGAATGGAAACCCTGCGGAGGCCGCTGAGCCGCCGTCCCCTGGTGGTCATCGAGGTTGAATCGTGGGGTACCCCTTATGTCGCAGTCATTCGTTTGGTGCCTTCCGGGAGGCAGAACACGGAAACTGGTTTGGCGCTTGCCGACATGATCCTAGCGAAGCGGCCTCGCATTCCTTTCCTGGAGGATCGTGCCTAGCCAAGGGTGCAAGTTCGTCGTTCATCCGCGAAGCGGGAAGATCACTTCAAGCCCGCCAAGGTGTAGCCTCACCGTAGCTTTGCAGCAACTGACGGTTGGGGATATCAGTGGACCTTCTTGGCACCATCATGGCGCCGTTCAAATGGCTGGTCTCAGCCATGATGGCGGGCTTCCATGACGGACTCAGCGCCATCGGCATGCCGGCGGCCAGCGGCTGGACGTGGACGCTGTCCATCATCGGGCTGGTGCTGGTGATCCGCGCCGCCCTGATCCCGGTGTTCCTCAAACAGGTCAACGTCCAGCAGCGCATGAGCCGGCTGCAGCCGGACCTGAAGAAGCTCCAGGACAAATACAAGGGCAAGACCGATCCGCTCTCCCGCCAGGCCATGGCGCAGGAACAGATTTCCCTCTACAAGGCGCACGGCACCAACCCGTTCTCCGCCTGCCTGCCCCTGCTGATCCAGATGCCCTTCTTCTTCGCGCTGTTCCAGATGCTGTCCGGCATCAGCGCCGCGGCCGGCCAGGGCGAAGCCGTCGGGGCCATGAGCCCCGAACAGGTCACGCAGTTCGACGAGTCCACGATTTTCGGCGCCCCGCTCTCGGCTTCGCTGCTGCACGGCGGCGGCGGCAGTCAGCTCTCGGTGTGGATCCTCTGCGTTGCGATGATCCTGGCCATGACGGCCTCGCAGTTCATCACGCAGCGGCAGATCATGGCCAGGAGCTTGTCCGGCGAGGCCGTGGCGACTCCGCTCATGGGCCCGCAAAAGGTGCTGCTGTACAGCCTGCCGGTCGTCTTCGGTGTGGGCGGGATCGTGTTCCCCATCGGCGTCCTGATCTACTGGACCACCACCAACCTGTGGACCATGGGGCAGCAGTTCGCTGTCCGGTGGGACAGAATGGGACCATGACGCGCATCGCAATTATCGGCGGCCACGGCAAGGTGGCTTTGGAACTGTCCAGGATCCTCGCGGCGGAAGGGCACGGGGTCACCTCCTTTATCCGCAACCCGGACCATGCGGCCGACGTCGCGGACACGGGCGCCACGCCGGCGCTGCTGGATGTGGAGAACGCGACGACGGCGCAGATCGCCGGAGCCCTCCACGGACACGACGCCCTGGTGTGGTCGGCCGGAGCCGGCGGCGGCAGCCCCGAACGGACCTACGCCGTGGACCGCGACGCCGCGATCCGTTCCATGGACGCCGCGGCGGAAGCGGGCGTCACCAGGTACGTCATGGTGTCCTATTTCGGGGCAGGGCCGGACCACGGAGTCCCCGCGGACAACGGCTTCTTCGCCTACGCCGAGGCCAAGGCCGCGGCGGATGAGTACCTGCGCGGTTCAGGCCTTGACTGGACCGTCCTGGGCCCCGGAACGCTGACAGCGGGACCCGGCAACGGGATGATCGACGTCGACCCCGCCGACACCTCCGACGGCACCGAAACCGCCCGGGCCAACGTCGCACTGGTGGCAGCGGCGGTCCTCGGGCTGCCGGCCACGATCGGGCGTACCATCGAGTTCCGGGACGGCACGCTTCCGCTCGCGGCAGCGCTGCAACTTGAGCCGGAGCACCGTTAGCCCAGAGGCCTTAGCCCGCGACCTGAACCGCCGCGGATCAGCCGGCTAAGGGAGTACTACACTGCCTTGCACGGCAGACCAAGTGATTGTTCCGTTTTGGAACCGCTGGCTGCATGCACCGTTGACCAGGCCGCAGTCCTCCGCCGAAGCCGGGTAGCCAAGTCGTCCCCTTTCATAACCTAAGCTGCCCCAGGTTGCGCGGATGGGTCCCGAGGTGGCGAAGGCGCCGGTGGCGGGTGACCAGTGGATGGTGCCGCCCTGGAACGTCTGGTAACAGCCGCCGTTGACCAGGCCGCAGGTTTCCTTGCCCGTGGGATAGCCTAGTTTGCCTTTTTCGAGGCCCAGGCTTGCCCAGGTGGCACGGATGCCGCCCCAGGTGGCGAAGGCGCCGGTGGCGGGCGACCAGTGGATCG
Organism: Arthrobacter sp. P4_F11; assembly: GCF_056401395.1. Lineage (NCBI taxonomy): Bacteria > Bacillati > Actinomycetota > Actinomycetes > Micrococcales > Micrococcaceae > Arthrobacter > Arthrobacter sp. P4_F11. The sequence goes on along the minus strand of NZ_JBFUJK010000003.1, from coordinate 266,474 downwards.
TGCCGCCCTGGAACGTCTGGTAACAGCCGCCGTTGACCAGGCCGCAGGTTTCCTTGCCGGACGGGTAGCCGAGTTTGCCTTTCTCGTAGCCCAGGCTTGCCCAGGTGGCACGGATGCCGCCCCAGGTGGCGAAGGCGCCGGTGGCGGGCGACCAGTGGATGGTGCCTCCCTGGAACGTCTGGTAACAGCCGCCGTTGACCAGGCCGCAGGTTTCCTTGCCCGTGGGATAGCCTAGTTTGCCTTTTTCGAGGCCCAGGCTTGCCCAAGTGGCACGGATGCCGCCCCAGGTGGCAAAGGCGCCCGTGGTGGGCGACCAGTGGATCGTGCCGCCCTGGAACGATTGGGAGCAGCCGCCGTTGACCAGGCCGCAAACCTCGCGCGCAACGGGATAGCCGAGTTTTCCTCGGGACGAACCCAGGCTCGCCCAGGCGGCCCAGATCGGCCCCGAGGTAGGGACAGCGCCCGCCGCAGCAGTCCAGTGGATGAGACCTGTCTGGAAAGACTGATCACAGCTGCCGACCGTTCCGCATAATTCATTGCTGGTTGGGTAACCGAGCTTTCCCTTTTCGTAGCCTTGGGCCCCCCACGCTTTGCGGATCGGGCCCCACGTGGCGAACGCTCCGACTCCCGGAGCGTAGTGGATTGCCCCTCCCTGGAACGCCTGGGAGCAGCCTCCCTTAACCAGGCCGCAGACCTCATTGGCAGTAGGGTAGCCGAGCTTTCCTTTTTCGTAGGCAAGGTTTCCCCAAGTACCGCGGATTGCGCCCAAGGTGGCAGCCGCGCCGGTGGCGGGCGACCAGTTAATGGCGCCGCCCTGGAATCGCTGATAGCAGCCGCCGTTGATCAAGCCGCAGGTTTCCTTGCCGGTTGGATAGCCGAGTTTGCCTGTTTCGTAGTTCAGGCTTGCCCAGGTGGCGCGAATGGGACCCCACGTGGCGAAGGCGCCGGTGGCGGGCGACCAGTGGATGGTGCCGCCCTGGAACGTCTGGTAGCAGCCGCCGTTGATCAGGCCGCAGGTTTCCTTGCCGGTTGGATAGCCGAGTTTGCCTTTTTCGTAGTTCAGGCTTGCCCAGGTGGCGCGAATGGGACCCCAAGTGGCGAAAGCGCCGGTGGCGGCCGACCAGTGGATGGTGCCCCCTTGGAACGTCTGGTAACAGCCGCCCCCCGCCAGGCCGCAGAGCTGACGGCCGGTCGGGTAGCCAAGTTTGCCCTTTTCGTAGCCCACGGCTCCCCAAGCGGCCCGGATCGCACCGAGAGTTGCGACTGCACCGGTGCCTGGTGTCCAGTTGACCGCGCCGCCCTGAAAACTTCGATAGCACCCACCGGCCGTTAGCCCGCACACGACGGCGGATGTCGGGCTTCCAAGGGCGGGTGTGGCTGCAGCGACAGGGGCGATAGCTTTGCCGGCCATTGAGAGTATCGATTCGACCGTCACGCCTGCGGCGGCGGTAGTGATCCAATCAATGCTGACCCGGGTGCCGGCATGGGTTGTGAAGGTCTGCCCCGCTTGCCAGGTCTGGCGGGGATTGTAATAGCCGGCGAACGGTCGGGAATCCGGCAGGAGAATCAGCGAGCCAGCTCCCAGCTGCTGGACAATTTTTACGCCACGATTTAGATCCACGGCCTCGGTGGTGTCGTAGCTGACCGGCAGTCGCAATTCGAGGAAATAGGTTTCGCCGCTCACGGGATCCGAGAACTTCACTGCCCGGTTCGCGTCGGTGCCCGCCCATGCTTTCAGGGTGAATTTCTTCAAATCGCCGATGGTCCCCGCGTCAACGATCTCGTCGCCGCGGCCAAACCCGCCATAGGTCCAAAGGGTTGAGCTGATGGCGGGCTGGGTGGTCTGGGATACGCCCATCAGATCCAGGCTGTCGCCGTATTCACGGATACTGCAGCTGGAATCGGCGAATGTCCCGTCCGAGTTCGTGGCCACATCCTGGGCGCCGCTTCCGCACTGAAGGCTGTTTGCGTGCATGAGGCCGAGCACGTGCCCGAATTCGTGCGTCAGGACGCTGTTGGTCAACGTCGCCGGGAGCGGCATAATGACCCGCCCGCTGGTGCCCTGGTAACTCCAGCCGGCACCGTAGGCGCCGTCGGAGAGTGTGGGCGTGGAGACGAAGACCACGAGGGCGGTGTTGGGACTGGGAGTCCAGCCGAGTTCGCCGGCAATAGTGTTCATCATGTCCGGGTAACGCTGGGTCGAGGTGGCTTTGCTGTTACGGCTTTCCATCTTGGTTACGGTCATCGACAACCGGCCATTGGACATTCTCTTCCAATAGTTACTGCTCGTGGTGATGCCGGCCTGTGCCGCTGCTTGCGGGATGGTTGCTTTTCTGTCGGCCAACTGGACCAGAACAAGGCGTACTTTGATGTCGCCGGAGCGGGTAAGCGAGTAGGACTCCGTGGTCCGTGCCGTCCCGGCGGCGGTGGCCAGTGCGCCCTTTTTGCCGACCGGGGGCGGGTTTTCGAACGTGTGCGCAATAAACGGCTGGTTGGGGCCTTCCACCGGGAGCGACTCAACCGTCGTGAGCGACGGGGTGACGCTGGCAGTGGCTGAGGAACTGGGCGTCGGCCGGACCGTCCCCGCGCTGGGAGCCGGGGCAGCAGTAGGTGCCGGCGTCGGCGTCGCCGCCGGAGCTGTTGCGGTACCGGTCGAGACGGGCGTCGGCGACTGCTCAGCGTAGGCTGGCGCCGTGCCGGTAGCCGGGACTGACGCCAAAGCAAGGACAAGCGCGGCAAACAACGCAGTCTTCATCCGTAGAGAGTTCACGTTTATCTTTCATGAGACCGCCGTCCAGCCGACAGGTCAGCTGAACGGCCGCAAGAGACCAAAGTGAGGTCAGTCTACGGATGACAGGCCGCAATACCGGGAAACTTGCGCCAAACTTTCGGCGTGGGTATCCAATCGTTGCCGAATCTTGAGCAACCGCTCCGGTGAAAGAACTAGCTGCCCGGCAAGGCTTCAGCCGGCCAGTTCCAGCTCCAAGGCATTCGCCTCGACGTAGTCCAGGGCGTGCCGGACCGCGCCCGCCGTGACGATCGCGTCGCCCAGGGGTGAGACCGTCACCCGCGGGGGAGTCGCGGTGAAGCGGGGAAGCTGCGCTGTGATGCCCGGCAGGAGCGCCCCGGCGGACTCGGCGACGGCGCCGCCGATCACCACCTGCTCGGGGTTGATCAGGCTCGCGATCGAGGCGATGACCCGGGCCATGCGCTCCGAAATCCGGTCCAGGATGGCCAGGGCCGCGGGGTCTCCCGCGGCCGCGTCCGCGAAGACGCGCGGCGCACTGGCAGGGCCGCCCGCGGAGGGTCCGCCGCCGGCCGCCGACCACTGCCGCACCAGGGCGGCGATGCCGTCGCTGGAGCCAACCCCCTCCACCATGTCCAGATAGCCCATCTCGCCGGCGGCCCCGCCGCGGCCGTGGAGCAGGCGGCCGGATTCCATCACCCCGGCGCCCAGGCGTTCGCCGGCCAGGAGCACCACCAGATCATCCACGCCCACGCCGGACCCGCGCCAGCGCTCACCCAGCGCAGCCAGGTTGGCGTCGTTCTCCAGGAGCACGGTCCAGCCGTGCAGTTCCTTCAGCGCGGAGCGGAGCCCGACGTCGAACAGGCTCCAAAACCGCTGCGTCACCAGCACGTTGCCGTCGCGGTCCACCGGCGCTGCGATCCCGGCGCCGACGGCCAGGACCCTGCCCGGGTCCGCTCCCGCGGCTTCCAGCGCCTCGCGGCAGGCGAGATCGACGACGCCGATCCGCTCCTGCGCGGGGATGTCCGCCGCGCGGAAGCTCCCGCTGGAACGGCCGATCACCGTGCCGCGGAGGTCGGCCACGGCGGCGGTGGTGGTTGCGGCACCAATGTCCACGCCCAGCACGAAACCCGCTTCCCGGTTGAAGGCGAAGCGCCGGGCCGGCCGGCCCTTCCGCGAACTTGCCGGGTCTGCGGGCTGGTCCTGCTCCACGATCCAGCCCCGGCCGATCAGGTCCTCGCAGACGGCAATCACCGAGGCCCGGGTCAGCCCGGTCAGGGCCATCAACTCGGTTCCGGTGGCAACATCGGCGCCGCGGATGTGGCGCAGCACGGCCTGGGCGTTGACGCGGCGCAGCAGCTGCGGCGTGGCGGCGGCTGCGTGCGGCATCACTTCTTGACCTCTTCTGTCCCCGGACCCATAATTGTTCAGGCAATATATTTAGCTTGTATCTAAATTACCAGAAGCCCTCCCAGACCCGAAGGAATCTCCTTTGACCAACACCGCCACGCTGGCAACCCTGTCCGGTTCCGATCTCGCCGCCGACCCCAACTGGTGGCGCCAGGCATCGGTGTACCAGATCTACCCGCGGAGCTTTTCGGACTCCAATGGTGACGGCCTGGGCGACATCAAGGGCATCACCGCCAAGGTCCCGTACCTGAAGGAGCTCGGGATCGACGCCGTCTGGCTCTCCCCGTTCTACCCCTCGGCCCTCGCCGACGGAGGCTACGACGTCGACGACTACCGCGACGTGGACCCCAAGCTCGGCACCCTGGCGGACTTCGACGAGATGTCCGCCGCGCTGCACGCCGCGGGCATCAAGCTCATCGCCGACATTGTCCCCAACCACTCCTCGAACCGGCACGAGTGGTTCCGGGAGGCCCTGGCCTCCCCGCGCGGCTCCGCGGCCCGCGAACGCTACATCTTCCGCGATGGTCTCGGCGAAAACGGCGAGCTCGCGCCGTCGGACTGGGAATCCGTCTTCGGCGGCCCGGCCTGGGAGCGCATCACCGAGCCCGACGGCACGCCCGGCCAGTGGTACATGCACATCTTCGCCAAGGAACAGCCGGACCTGAACTGGGCCAACCGGGAAATCCGCGACGACTTCCTCAAGACGCTCCGCTTCTGGTCCGACCGCGGCGTGGACGGCTTCCGCGTCGACGTCGCCCACGCGCTGACCAAGGACCTCACCGAGCCGCTGATCTCCAAGGTGGAGCTCAGCGCCGCCAACACCGGAACGGACGGCTTCCCGGACGGCTCGCACCCGTTCTGGGACCGCGACGAAGTCCACGAGATCTACGCCGAATGGCGCGAGGTGTTCAAGGAATACAACCCGCCGCGCACTGCCGTGGCCGAGGCCTGGGTGCACGCCACCCGCCGCGCCCGTTACGCCAGCCCGGAGGGCCTGGGCCAGGCGTTCAACTTCGACCTCCTGCAGGCCGACTTCGACGCCGGCGAGTTCCGCGAAATCATCGCCCGGAACCTCGCCGAGGCCACCGAGTCCGGTGCCTCCTCCACCTGGGTTTTCTCCAACCACGATGTCGTCCGCCACGCCACCCGTTACGGCCTGCCCCAGGGCGGCGGCAAGCACGCCCAGGGCCAGGACGGCAAGGGCTGGCTGCTGGCCGGCGCTCCCGTCGAGGAGCTTGACGTCGAACTCGGCCTGCGCCGGGCCCGCGCCGCGACCTTGCTGATGCTGGCCCTGCCGGGTTCGGCCTACCTGTACCAGGGCGAGGAACTGGGCCTGCAGGAAGTCGCGGAGATTCCCGACGCAGAGCGCCAGGACCCCACCTTCTTCCGGAATAAGGGCGTGGAGATCGGCCGCGACGGCTGCCGCGTGCCCCTGCCCTGGGCCGCGGAGGGCACCTCGTTCGGCTTTGGCGCCGGCGGGGCTCACCTGCCGCAGCCGGCCTGGTTCAGCCGCTACGCGGTGGCAGCCCAGGACGGCGTGGAAGGTTCCACCCTCGAACTCTACCGCAAGGCCTTGAAGCTGCGCCGCGAACTGCAGACCTCGGAGGAATTGCAGTGGCAGGAATCCGGTAGCGCCGACGTCCTGCGCTTCAGCCGTCCCGGCGGCTGGCAGACGGTGACCAACTTCGGCGACGCGCCGGTTGACCTGCCGGCCGGCGAGGTGCTGGTCAGCAGCGGCCCGCTGGATGGCGGACAGCTGCCGGCCAACACCACCGTATGGCTGCGGTGAGTCCCACACCGCAGGCTTCGCCCGGCACGCCCGCCGGCACCGGGAACCTCCCCCAGGAACTCGTCTACGGCTGCATGGGCCTGGGCGGCGACTGGTCGGCCGAGCCGTACTCGTCCGCACACGTGGACGAGGCGGCCGCGGCGGTCGAGGCCGCCCTGAACGCGGGCATCACACTGTTCGACCACGCGGACATCTACACCAACGGCAAGGCCGAAGCCGTCTTCGGCGAAGTCCTGGCCCGCACCCCCGGGCTGCGGGAGAAAATCCGGCTGCAGACCAAGTGCGGCATCCGGCTCAATGAGCAGGGCCTGGAGGCCTACTACGACCTCAGCCGGGACGGCATCCTGGCGCGGGTCAGCGACAGCCTGGCCCGGCTCCGGACCGACTACGTCGACGTGCTCATGCTGCACCGCCCGGATCCCCTGATGGATCCGGCGGAGGTGGCCTCCGCCGTCGCGCAGCTCATGGCCGAAGGCAAGGTGCGGGCCGTGGGCGTGTCCAACATGTCGGGCCCGCAGATCGAGATGCTGCAGGACCGGCTCGAGGTTCCCGTGGTGGGCAACCAGCTCGAAATGAGCCTGCTGAAACGGGCATGGCTGGAAAGCACGGTGCTGGTCAACCATGCCGAGGGCACGGACTACAGCTTCCCGCACGGAACCGTGGAGCACTGCGTCCGGAACGGCATCCGGCTGCAGGCCTACGGGTCGCTGGCCCGCGGCCTCTACACCGGGGCGTCGGCGGCCGCGCGGACGCCGGCCGAGGAGGCGGCCACCTCCCTCGTGGCCGCCCTGGCCGCCGGGAAGGGGACCACGGGGGAAGCGATCGTGCTCGGCTGGCTCATGAGGCACCCTGCCGGGATCGCGCCCGTGATCGGCACCGCGAACCCGGACCGGATCCTCGCCTGCGCCGGCGCCCCCGAGGCCGCCGCGGCGATGACGCGCGCCGAGTGGTACGGGCTCTGGGTCGCGGCCCGGGGAAGTAACATCCCCTAGCCAGTCCGCCCCACCCAACTGGCCGGCCGCCTGGCCGTTTTGAGCCTGGAAACGGCTTCTGCTGCCGGCCAGCTGGGCAGGGATGTGATTTTGGTCGTAATGGTCGCCGCTGAGGGCCGGATCGCTTAGCGGCAAGTGCCCCCGGGCGACTAGCGTAGATGCATGACCTCTACCACCACCGCCGAATCACTTCGGCCCCAACGCAACATCCCGGCCGACATCGCCCGCTCCTGGCTGCTGGTTAACGCGATGAAGACCGACCTCTTCGACCAGTCCGCCGTCTCCCGGGCCGATGCGATCATCCTCGACATCGAAGACGCGGTGGACCCCTCGCAGAAGGACGCCGCCCGCGCCAACGTCGTGAACTGGCTGACCGCCGGCGGCAGCGCGTGGGTCCGGATCAACGACGCCACCAGCCCGTTCTGGGCCGACGACCTCGCCGGCCTGCGCGGCACCCCCGGCCTGCTGGGCATCATGCTGGCCAAAACCGAATCGGCCGACCAGGTCACGGAGAGCTTCCACCGGATGGACGGCAAGACCCCGGTGATCCCCCTGGTCGAGTCCGCCGTCGGCATCGAGGAAGCCAACAACATCGCCAAGGCCCAGGGCGCCTTCCGCCTGGCCTTCGGCTCGGGCGACTTCCGCCGCGACACCGGCATGGCGGCCACCGCGGAAGCCATGGCCTACCCCCGCGCCAAGCTCGTTGTGGCCAGCCGCGTGGGCAACCTGCCCGGCCCCATCGACGGCCCCACCGTCGGCACGAACCACCCGATTCTGCGCGAACAGACCGGCATCACGGTGATGATGGGGATGACCGGGAAGCTCTGCCTCGCCATCGACCAGACCCCGGTGATCAACGAAGTCATCAGCCCCACGCCGTCCGACGTCGCCTGGGCCACGGACTTCATGGCCGACTTCGAGGCCAGCGGCCGCGTCATCCGGGACGGCTCCGACCTGCCGCGCCTGGGCCGGGCCGAGAAGATCATGAAGCTCGCCATCGCCTTTGGCGTGCAGCCGGCCCTGTAGCCACATCACCACCGCAGGAGACCCCGTGACCGATACCCGCTATCTGGTGCACGGGGTCTTTTGGGATGGTCCGGCGCCGGGACCCGCCGCAGCGTTCGGCGGCAGGCCACCGGCGATGCGCCTGCAGGACCCTGGCGGCGCCCTCACCGCACTGACGCTCGACGCCGGCACCCGCCTCGGTTTCCGGTTCGCCGCCGCGGGCAAGCAGTGCCTCGGGCACCACCAGGTGCACGGACCCGCGGACCGGGACCACGTCCTGTGCCCGGACCGGGCTCCCGCCGCCAGGGGCAGCCAGTGCGAGCGGTGCTTCGTTCTGGACGACTCCCGGCTGATCCATGACTTCCACCGCGGCGGCCGGGTCCCGCCGGGCCTGCGCGCGTACCTGATGCAGCCGCACTGGCTCTACGTCGCCACCTTCGCCAACGGGGCCAGCAAGGTCGGCACCGCGTCCCACCCGCGCAAATGGAACCGGCTCGCCGAACAGGGCGCCGTCGTCGCCCGGTACGTCGCCCGTGCCGAGGACGGCCGCGTGGTCCGCCTCCTCGAGGACATGATCACGCGCGAGGCCGGGCTGCCGCAGCAGGTCCGCGCTGCCGCCAAGGCCGCTGCGCTGCTCGCCCCGGCAGCCGCCGTCGACCTCGACGCCCTGAACGGACGGCTGGCAGGGGAGGCCCGGACCCTGCTCGCCGGTGCCGGCGGGGAGGGCTTCGCGGTGGTGGATGAACGGTGGGCCCGGCCGGAGCTCTCCGCGAAGGCCTGCGCCCCGGCTGCCCGGCACGCCTATCCGCACGACCTCGCGGCCGGAGCGCACGGGTTCCGGATCGACGCGCTGAGCGGCAGCATTGCCCTCGCGGCGCTGGATGGCAGCGGACTGGAATTCGTGGTGAACCTGGGCCAGCTCAAGGCCCGGGTGATCGAACTCGGTGACCACGGCTCGGACGTCCCGGCCGTGCAGGAAGCCTTGTTCTGACGCTGGAATGGCCCCGCGACGCGCAAATTACCGGACGCGCACGTACTCGCTCGCCGGCAGGCGCTGTGAGTGTCGCCAGGAATTTTGCGGCTCGCGGCGTCGTACGGCCGCCCCGGTAGACTGGCACGGTGCTGAATGAATTCTGGGCCACCGCGTCAACCACCTACAAGGTGCTCGTCTTCAGCGCCATGGGCCTGATCGCCCTCGGCATCATCCTCAGCGTGGTGGGCAACAGCACCGGCAACCAGCCCCTTGCCCTCGCCTCACTGGCAGTGATCGGACTCGGCCTGATCCTGCACATTGCCGGGCTTGTGGTCCGCGGCCAGGCGATCCGGAAAAACCTCAAGCGCTAGCGGCCGCGTTCCGCGCCACATGGCTCCGGGCATGCTCCACCGCGTCCGGGAGGGATGTGAACAGGTGCTTGTGATGCCGCAGTGAGCGGATGACCCCCACATTGGTCACGAGCTCCAGATGCTGCGGCTGGACCCCCTTCAGCAGGACCGTGACCCCGCGCAGCTCCAGCGCGGAGACCACCTCAACGAGCATGTGGGCGCCCGTGGCGTCCAGCATCCGCAGCTGGGACAGCCGGATGACGGCCACCTGGATGTCCCGGACCTGGCTGATCTCCTGCAGGACCCGCTCCGCTGCACCGAAAAACATGGCCCCGTCCAGCCGGAAGATGGCGATGTGCTCGTCGCCCGGAACCGGCGGCCCCGGGATGTCCTCGCGCCGGACCCCGCTCAGGGAAGCGAATGTCCGCAGCGTGAACACGGCGGCCGCGGCGAGTCCGATCTGGATGGCCACAATGAGGTCGAAGGCGACGGTAATGAGGGCGGTGACCACGAAGACCGCGGCGTCGGCCCGGGTGGAGCGCAAAATCGCCGTCACGGTGTGCCGCGAGACCATGCGGACGGCCGTGACCATGAGGATGCCGGCCAGCGCCGCCAGCGGGATCCTGCCGACGAGCCCCGCCGCCAGGTAAATGATGGCCAGCAGCACCAGGGCGTGCACCACCGCGGAGAGCCGGGTCTTGGCCCCGGAACGGACGTTCACTGCGGTCCGGGCGATCGCACCCGTGGCGGGCATGCCGCCGAAGAATCCGGCAGCGATCGAGGCCAGCCCCTGGCCGGTGAGCTCCCGGTCCGGGCTGTACGCGCCGGACGGACGGCCGTCGGGGCCGACCATGCCGGCGGCCACCCGGGCCGAGAGCAGGGATTCGATGGCGGCGAGCGTCGCGATGGACACGGCCGGCATCAGCAGGCCTCCCAGCGCGGCCGGATCGACAGAGGGCATCGAGGGCGCCGGCAGGGAGTGCGGAAGCGCGCCGATCCGCGGTATGTCCAGCGCCAGCATCTCCGACGCCGCAGTGGTGAGCAGCACCGCGATCAGGCTCGCGGGCAGGGCCTTGTTCAGCCTGGGCAGCAGGTACATCACGGCCGCGACGCAGGCCACCACCGCGAGCGTTTCCAGCACGGTCGGCATGGTGGCCTGCGACGCGCTCTCGACGGCGGCCAGGAGGGTGTTGTGGCCCGGCGTTCCCTCGGTGCCCGTGGCCAAGGGAACCTGCTGGAGGAAAATGATGGCGGCGATGCCGAGTGTGAAACCCTCCACGACCGGCCACGGGATGAACGCGACGGCCCGGCCCAGCCCGCTGGCGCCCAGGACCACGACCAGCAGCCCGGCCAATACAGAGACCAGGGCAATGCTGCCGACGCCGTGGACGGCGACCACCGGGGCCAGGACCACCACCATGGCGCCGGTCGGGCCGGAGACCTGGACGTTGGATCCGCCCATGACGGCGGCGACAAGTCCTGCCACCACCGCGGTGATGAGTCCGGCCTCCGCCCCGACCCCGGAACTGACCCCGAAGGCCAGGGCCAGGGGGAGCGCCACAATGCCCACCGTGATGCCGGCGAACAGGTCCGTCTTCCAGGCGGACCTCAAGAGCTCGTAGTCGCGGCGGGACGGCACAAACCGGGCGAAGCGTCCCCGTGCCGTGGCAGATGTCGTCGCCGGGTCTGCTGCCTGGGCCGCGCTCACGTTGCCGTGGCGTCGAGGTGGCCGGTACTGTCGGCGTCGCCCGCGCGGTCGAGGTGGCCTGCCGGCAGCTCCTGCGCTAGCCGGAGCTGTTCGCTGGAACCGGCCAGGGTGTCCAGCAGGAAGACCCGGGCGATCGCGAGCAGCTCCTTGATCTTGGGATGAGCGAGCCGGTAGGTCACGGCATTCGCCGTCCGGACCGACGTCACCACACCGTGCCGGCGCAGCGTGCCCAGGTGCTGGGACAGGTGCGAGGGCTCCAGCCCCGTCTCGGCGAGCAGGTAACTGACCGGCGCCGTATTATCCGGCGCGGCCGCCAGAAGCTCGAGGATCCGGATTCGGGCCGGGTGCGCCAGGGCTTTGAAAAGGTTGGCCTTGATTTCATACAAAGGGGTCTGCGCGGCGGAGATCATGGCGGGGAAACACTTTCTCGCATCCGTTCGCGGCGCGGTCCGGCGGCGCCTCGGTGATTCGGATTGATGGATTGATGTTTTCATCATACCGCGCCGGTCAAGACCCGGCGGGGCGCCCGTCAGTGCCCGTCCGGTCCCCGGCGCGCACCCTGTCACGAAGCCGGACGGCTCGGGGCGTGGCGATAGGCTGGAACCATGACTATCAATCCGGACCTGCAGGGGCGCAGCTACCCTGCCGCAGAGGTGTATGACGTCGGCCGCGAGAAGATCCGCGAGTTCGCGCGCGCGGTCAAAGCCACCCACCCTGCCCACTTCGATGTTGCCGCCGCCGAGGCGCTGGGTCACAGCGACCTCGTGGCGCCGCCGACCTTCGCCATTATCGTCGCGCAGCGCGCCGACGCGCAGCTGATCGAGGATCCGGAATCCGGGATCGACTTCTCCCGCGTGGTCCACGCCGACCAGCGGTTCACGCACCACCGCCCGATCGTCGCGGGGGACCGGTTGGTCGCCGAACTGCACGTCGACGGCGTCCGCGCCATGGGCGGCGGAGCCATGATCACCACCCGCTCGGAAATCTTCGCCCTGGCCCCCGGCGATGCCACCGGTGTCCGGGAGCCGGTCGCCACCACCACCTCGTCCATCCTGGTCCGCGGAGAGGGACAGTAGCCATGAGCATCGACATCGCAGCACTCACGGTCGGCCAGGACATTGGCAGCCGCAGCATTACCGTCACCCGCACCGACCTCGTCAAGTACGCCGGCGCATCCGGTGACTTCAACCCGATCCACTGGAACGAGGCCTTCGCCACCGGCGTCGGCCTGCCGGGCGTGATCGCCCACGGCATGTTCACCATGGGTGCGGCCGTCCAGCTCGTGACCGACTGGGCCGGCGATCCCGCCGCCGTCGTCGACTTCCAGACCCGCTTCACCAAGCCGGTTCCGGTCGCCGACACGACGGGGACACCGGAGTCCGGTGCCGTGATCGAGGTCAGCGGGGCCATCGGGGCCCTCGACGCCGACGCCGGCACCGCCCGCGTCGACCTCACGGTCGTCTCGGCCGCCCAGAAGGTCCTCGTCAAGGCCCAGGCCGTCGTCAGGGTGGCCTAGCCCATGGCGTTGCTGTGAATCTGGCTGCTGTGACCAAGGAAGTCTTCGTCCCGCCCGCCGAGATCACGCACTGGCGAAACGCCGTGGTGGTGGCCTACGCCGCGAGCGGAATCGCTTTTTCCACCTGGGTGTCCCGGCTGCCGGCCATCCGCGACGGCCTGGACCTGACCCCGGGCACGATCGGGCTGCTCCTGCTCTGCATGACGGCGGGATCCTTCGTGTCCGTGTCCGCCTCGGGCCTGATTGTTCTTCGCCTTGGCTCCAAGCGCACCATCCGGATCGGCAGCATCATGGTCGGATTCGGGCTGGCGCTGGCAGGCTTCGGCACCTCGGTGCTCGCCAGCCCGGTGGCGGTTGCCGCGGGTCTGGCAATCATCGGGCTGGGCACCGCCAGCTGGAACACGGCGTCCAACGTAGAAGGGGCGGCGGTGGAACGCGCCGTCCGGCGGCACATCATGCCCCGGCTGCACGGCTCCTTCAGCCTGGGCACTGTGGCGGGCGCCGGGCTGGGCGCCTGGGCTGCCGCCGCCGGGATCCCCGTCTTCCTGCACCTGGCCGTGGTGGGCCTGCTGGTGGCCGGCTCGGTGACCACCGCGGCGGCCTGGTTCCGGGCGGACATCACGCCCCTCGAGGCGGAGCAGCCCTTCAAAGCGTCCGGGACAGATACCTTCGAGGATCCTTCCACCGGGCCCATCCCGATCGTCCGGCAGACGGACGCGGTCCAGGAGCCGCCCTTGGACAACAAACGCCTCATCGCCCAGGCCTGGCGTGACAGGCGCACCCTGCTGCTGGGCGTGCTGGTCCTCGGGCTGGCCCTGGCCGAAGGAGCGGCGGGGGACTGGGTGGCGCTGGCGCTGGCCGACGGCCACGGCCAGACCGACGCCGCCGGAGCCGCCGGGTACGGGCTGTTCGTCACCTTCATGACCATCGGCCGCTTCGCCGGCACCCTGGTCCTGGACCGCTTCGGCCGGGTCCCGGTGATGCGCTGGTGCGCCGCGCTGGCGGTTCTGGGCCTCGGCCTGTTCGTCTTCGCACCGGTACCGTGGCTGGCCTACGTGGCCCTGGCCATCTGGGGACTCGGCGCGTCCCTGGGCTTCCCGGTCGGCATGTCCGCCGCGGCCGACAATCCCGTCAAGGCCGCCGCGCGGGTGTCCGTGGTGTCCACGATCGGCTACGGAGCGTTCCTGTGCGGGCCGCCGCTGCTGGGTCTGCTGGCCGAGCACGTCGGCATTCTCCACTCGCTGCTGGCCGTCATGGTGATGCTGATCGTCAGTTTCCTGCTCTCCCCGGTGACCGGCAAACTCCCCGCGCCCGTGCCCTTGCCGGGACAGAACAGCTAGCCAGGTGCGGCCGGCACCGGCTTAGGCGGGCTGATGATCCCGGCTAGGCTGGTCAGGTGACCCAGATTCAGCTCTCCGCCCTGACCACCTCCGCCGTCGGCGGCCCCGCCGGCAGCTACATCGAGGCCCGCACCGAAGCCGCGATCATCGACGCCGTTCGCACCGCGGACGCCGCCGGCCAGTCCCTGCTGATCATCGGCGGCGGCTCCAACCTGCTGGTGTCCGACGCCGGGTTCCCCGGCACGGTGCTGAAGATCGCCTCCGAGGGGTTCACCGTCGACGCCGAGGACTCCTGCGGCGGCGTGGCGGTGGTGGTCCAGGCCGGCCACAACTGGGACGCCTTCGTTGAACACGCCGTGAAGCATGCCTGGTCCGGCGTCGAAGCCCTCTCCGGGATCCCCGGTGCCACGGGCGCCACCCCCGTGCAGAACGTCGGCGCCTACGGGGCCGACGTGTCCCAGACGATCGCCGTCGTGCGCACCTGGGACCGGGAACGCAATGCGGTGAAGACCTTCACGAATTCCGAACTCAAGTTCGGCTACCGGGACTCCATCCTGAAGCAGACCACCGTCAACGGCTCACCGCGCTATGTGGTGCTCACGGTGGAATTCCAGCTCCCGCTCGGCCGGAAGAGCGCCCCGGTCCGCTACGCCGAACTCGCCCGGGTGCTCGGCGTCGAACAGGGCCAGCGGGCCTACTCCACCGACGTCCGGCGCGAGGTGCTGCGGCTCCGGGCGTCCAAGGGCATGGTCTGGGACGCGGACGACCGTGACACCTACTCCACGGGATCCTTTTTCACGAACCCGATCGTGACCGAGGACGTCGCGGCACGGCTGCCGCAGGAGGCCCCGCGGTACCCCGCCGGTGCGGACGGGCTGACCAAGCTCTCGGCGGCGTGGCTCATCGACCAGGCCGGGTTCGGCAAGGGCTTCGGCCTGGACCCGGACAGCGTCTCGGGCGGCCGGGCCTCGCTGTCCACCAAGCACACCCTCGCCATCACTAACAGGGGAGGGGCGAGCGCGGCGGACATGCTGGCCGTCGCGCGCGAGGTCCGCCACGGCGTCGTCGAACATTTCGGCATTGAACTGCACCCGGAGCCGCTGCTGATCGGCGTCGATCTCTAGGGAAAGTCCGGCCCCGGGAAAAGGGCCGCCGCCCGGGCAAGGCCCTTTTCCTCGGGACAGCGCCGGCCGGGCGCCCCCGCTCCCCGGCTACGGTTCCGTGTGGCGGGGTGCCACCTTGCTGAAAAGCATGAAGGTGAAACCGGAGGCCGCGGCCCCGAGCAGGAAGACCTGGCAGAACGCCACGGACTGGACGCTGGGCCCGCTTTGCAGCACCAGTCCGGCGCACGCGAACGCCACGGCGCCGGCGAGGAACGCCAGGGAGCCGAGCAGGAAGGCCTGTACGGTGGCCGGAAATTCGCCGCCATAGTCGAGCTGGAGTTCCCGGCCCTGCGGGGCGATGCTGCCGCTCTTCACGGCCGCCTGCACCCGTGCCTGAGACCGTGCCCGCGGCTGCAACGCCGCGGCCAAGACGAAGCTGGCCACGGACACCGCCATGGACAAGGCGGCCACCAGCTGCAGGGTGCTCATCATGGGTGAGAGCCGGGTACCGCTGGCGATGGCGACGGCGAGCCCGGCAGCCATGCCGGCGGCGCTGGACGCCCAGCCCAGCAGGGCCAGCTTCCGGCACAGGGGCCGCAGCAGCGGCCACACCTCACTCATAGTCATGATTCAAGGGTAGGGAAGCCTGCTGGATGGCGGCTGGGAACAGCCGGGCAACAACCCGACAGGCAACACAGGCGGCTTACCATGGTTCCATGGCAGCAGTGATGGGCATCCGCCGGCTTGGCCCCGGAATCATCGGCAGGCTGCGGCTGGCCGCCTAGGGACTGCTGGGACCGGGGTTTCAGTCCGTCCCCGACGCCGTCCGCGGCATGACGGCGATGCAGGCCCAGGACCTGCAGGCCGTGCTCTGGGCCGTCGGCCAGCGCGTGCCGGGTTCCCGCGCCGAAGACGTCCGCGGGGCGCTGGACCGGGCGGAGATCGTCCGTTCCTGGCCAATGCGCGGCACCTTGCACGTGCTGGCACCCGAGGACTTGAAATGGATGCTGGCCATCACCTCCGACCGGCTGATCCAGGGCCTGGCCCGGCGCCACCGGGAGCTCGAGATCACGGCAGCGGACGTCGACGCCGCCGCGGCAACTGCCCTGCAGCTGGTCTCCGGAGGAGCTGCCAGCCGGGCGGAGCTGTTCCAGGCCTTCGAACGGGCGGGTCAGTCAACGGCGGGCCAGCGCGGCATCCATCTGCTCGGGATCCTGTGCCAGCGGGGGTTGCTGGTGCAGGGTCCGCTGGCCGGCAACCAGCAGCTGGTCGTGGCCTTTGGTGACTGGATCACCCATTCGCGGACCCTGGACCGTTCCGACGGCATCGCCGAGTGGCTGCTGCGCTACTTTCGCAGTCACGGCCCCGCCACGGAACGTGATTTTGCCTGGTGGGCCGGCATCCCGCTGACGGAAACCCGGGCGGCCCTGGCCCGGGTGTCGGGCCAGCTGGCGGAGCTGGAGTTTGAGGGGACCAGCTACTGGCTCTCCGCAGAGACAGCCGCGCTGCTCGACGACGGCGTCCCCGGTCAGCGCACGGTGCTGGCGCTGCCGGGGTTCGATGAGTTCCTGCTCGGCTACGCGGACCGCTCCCTCGTGCTGCCGCCGGAACACGCCGACAAGATCGTCCCCGGCGGCAACGGCGTGTTCAAGAAGACCATCGTGGCCGGCGGCGTCGTGATCGGCACCTGGGCCGGGCCGCCGGGCGGCCGGGGAGCCGGCGTCGTGCCCGAACCCTTCGACCCCGTTAACGGGCTGCGGCCTGCCGCCCAAAAGTCTTTTGGGCTGCAGGCCGCGAAATACCGCAGATTCCTTGGCGCCTGAACAGGTGCCGGATCAGGTGCCTGAACGTCCGCCTGAAGGGGTGTCTGAACGTCCGCCTGTATGCGTGTCCCGGACGGTCTCCTAGAGGTTTCCGGTGGCGATGCGGAGCATGCGCCGCAGCGGCTCCGCGGCGCCCCACAGCAGCTGGTCGCCCACCGTGAACGCGCTGATGTACTGCGGACCCATCTCGAGCTTGCGGATCCGGCCCACCGGAATGTCCAGGGTGCCGGAGGCCGCCACGGGCGTGAGCTCGGCCATCGAGGCTTCCTTGGTGTTTGGCACCACGCGGGCCCACTGGTTGTCCGCGTCCACGAGCTTCTCGATCTCGGCGACCGGGAGGTCCTCGCGCAGCTTCAGTGTCAGGGCCTGGGAGTGGGAACGCATCGCACCGATCCGGATGCACAGGCCGTCCATGACGACGCGGTTCGCGGCGGAGGTGCCAAGGATCTTGTTCGTCTCCACTCCGGCCTTCCATTCCTCCTTGGACTGGCCGTTGCCGAGGTCCGCGTCGATCCAGGGGATCAGCGAACCGGCCAGCGGAACGCCGAACTGTGTGGCGTCGATGCCGGCGCGCTGGTGTGCCAGGACCTTGCGGTCGATTTCGAGGATCGCCGACGCCGGGTCGTCCAGTTCGGAGCTGACCTCGGCGTTGAGGCTGCCGAACTGGTTCAGCAGTTCACGCATGTGGCGTGCCCCGCCGCCGGAGGCCGCCTGGTACGTCATGGACGTGCCCCATTCGACCAGGTCGTTCTTGAAGAGCCCGCCCAGGCCCATCAGCATGCACGACACGGTGCAGTTGCCGCCGACGAAGTCCTTCACCCCGCCGGAGAGGCCGGCGTCGATGACGTCCCGGTTGATGGGGTCCAGCACGATGATGGAATCCTCATTCATGCGCAGCGTGGAGGCGGCATCGATCCAGAGGCCGTCCCAGCCGCGGCTGCGGAGCTCGCCGTGGACCTGCTTGGTGTAGTCCCCGCCCTGGGCGGTGACAATAATGGGCAGCTTCGCCAGCGTCTCGAGGTCGAACGCGTCCTCAAGCTTGCCGGCGGCGCCCGCAGCGGCACCGGCCAGGGCCGGGGCGGCACCGCCCGCGTTCGAGGTGGAGAAGAAGACCGGGTTGATGTTGGCGAAGTCGCCCTCATCCTGCATGCGCTGCATGAGGACGGAACCGACCATGCCACGCCAACCAACCAGGCCGACGGACGGGGTAGCTGCTGTAGTCATGGGCCCAGTTTAGACTTCACGGCCCGCCCGGCGCAGTCGGTTACGTCACGCGTTATAGTCGCCGCGGGGCTCTTCCAGCAGTGCCGCCTTGCGCCGGCGCAGCGCGAAAACCGCCCCGAACGTGAAGACCTGGGTCACCACCACCAGCACGATCGCCCCGAGGATCTTGTTGCCGCCCAGGATCATTGTCAGCCCCACGACCGCGGAGAGCAGTGCGAGCAGGGGCAGGAGCATGTACCCCAGGACAAAGAGTGTTTCTGGCTTCCTCAGCATTACTTGGCCTCCGTCCGGCGCCACAGCGTGATCCGGTAGCGGGTGCCGTTGGCGGAGGTCAGCCAGCCGTTGGCCGGGAGGCTGGCCGAGACGGTCCAGTCGTAGCCGAGTTCCGGAGCGAAGGTGTCCCCTTCGGCGCTGGTGTCGATGGTGGTGACGACGGCGACGTCGGCAAGGTCCAGGGACTGGGCAAAGATTTCGCCGCCGCCGATGATCCACACGGTCTCATGGCCGGCCACGAACTGGGATTCAAGCAAGGCGTCATCGAGCGACGCCACCGCCACGGCGCCTTCCGCGCCCTGGGTGTCCCGCCAGGCGGCCTGGCGGGTGATGACGATGTTCGTCCGGCCGGGCAGGGGGCGGTACTTGTCCGGGAATGATTCCCAGGTCTTGCGTCCCATGATGACCGGGTGGCCGGTGGTGAGGCGGCTGAAGTGCGACATGTCTTCGGGCAGGTGCCACGGCATGTCGCCGGCCTTGCCGATCACCCCGGTGCTGGTCTGGGCCCAGACGAGCCCGAGGCCAGTGGTGGACGCTCGGAGTTGCTCCGTGAAATCGCCGGGCTGCACGCCCGCGGTGTTGTCGTTGCTCATACGGCTATCGGGGCCTTAATCGTCGGGTGGTGCTGGTAGCCGACCACCTCGAAGTCCTCGAGGGTGTAGTCGAAGATGGAGTCCGGCTTGCGGGTGATGTTCAGCTGGGGGTAGTCGTAGGGCTCGCGGGCGAGCTGCTTGAGGACTTGGTCCATGTGGTTGTCGTAGATGTGGACATCCCCGCCGGTCCAGACGAATTCGCCCGGTTCCAGGCCGGTCTGCTGCGCGATCATGCGTGTCAGCAAGGCGTAGGACGCGATGTTGAAGGGCACGCCCAGGAAGGTGTCCGCCGACCGCTGGTACAGCTGGCACGAAAGCTTGCCGTCCGCCACGTAGAACTGGAAGAACGCGTGGCATGGGGGCAGGGCCATGTCCTTGAGTTCGGAGACGTTCCAGGCCGAGACGATGTGCCGGCGCGAATCCGGGTTGGACTTCAGGTTCTCGATGAGTTCGGCGATCTGGTCGATGTGGCCGCCGTCGGGCGTGGGCCAGGAACGCCACTGGACCCCGTAAACGGGACCGAGTTCGCCGTCGGCGTCGGCCCATTCGTCCCAGATGGTGACGCCCTGGTCCTGCATCCATTTGACGTTCGTGTCGCCGCGGAGGAACCAGAGCAGCTCCACCGCCACGGACTTGAAATGCACCCGCTTGGTGGTGATCAGCGGGAAGCTCTTGCTCAGGTCGAAGCGGAGCTGGCGGCCAAAAACGCTCAGGGTGCCGGTGCCGGTGCGGTCCGATTTGTGCGTGCCGTGCTCGAGGACGTCGCGCAGGAGGTCTTCATAGGGCGTAGGGATGCTCACCGTTCCAGTCTACTGAGAACTCGCCGGCTCTCCTTATTTGTGTGACCCGCCCTGCCTCGCCCGCAGGATCGCCAGCAGTGCCGCGTCGTCGAGCCCGGCAGTGCGGCCTTCCGCAATGCAGCGGTCGACGGCGGCGATCACTTCCACCGGAACCGTGCCCGGGGGAGGTGCGGGCGGGGTCAGGATCGGCTGGCTGCCGGCGACCACCGTGCCGTTGCGCCGCCGGGTTTCGACCAGTCCGGCCAGTTCGAGTTCCTTGTAGGCCCGCGCGACTGTCCCGGCAGCGAGGCCTAAGTCCGACGCGAGGCTGCGGACGGTCGGCAGCCGGGTTCCCGCTGCCAGCGTCCCGAGGCTGATGAGGGAGGCGATCTGCGTCCGGATCTGCTCGAAGGGGGGAACTGGCGAACGCAGGTTGATGGCGATGCCCGCCGTCACGCGGCGACTTCCTTCCGCGGCAGGGGAGCCGGGGTCTTCCGGGCCAGGCCGCCCACGGGGATGACGGCGATGACCACGGCGCTGGCGGCCAGGACAGCGCCGGCCAGGGTCGCGGGCCACCACGATCCGGCGGCCGGATCGACGGCGTCGCCGAACGCGTCCGACCCGAACACCGCCGCCCAGGCGTTGGTCTGGGTCAGCAGCAGGATACCGGCCTGGGCCGTGAGGGTGGCGGCGAGGGTCCGCACGATGCGGTGGACAGTGATGGCGCGCAGCGCGGCGTCCAGACCGCGCGGGGCGTCGCGGACGCCCTGGCGGGACCGGGCCCGGAGGAACGCCGGCAGGGCGGCAACGCAGGTCCCGGCCGTGAGCAGCGCAACCGGAACCCAGCCGGGATCTTCGGCCAGCAGGGCCCGCCCCGCGGCGGTGACGGCGAGGGCTGCCAGGAAGACCAGCAGCGCCAGGACAGCCGTGGTCAGCAGGGCGGCGTTGACCGGTTGCCGGGGCCAGTTGCGCGGCGCCTCCGGCGATCCGTAGTTGCGCTGCAGGACCAGCTCGCCTCCGGCGATGACCAGCAGGACGCAGGTGCCCGTCAGGGCCACGAGTCCCGCAAGTCCGTAGCCGGCGGCCGCCATGATCACGGGGGCGAGGAAGGCTCCGGCGACCAGCGGCACGGCGGCCGCGAGGCCCAGGAGCGCTCCAAGTGAGGAGACCAGCCTGGCGGCCGGGTGCTGGCGGCCGGCGGCGATCCCTGGTTCCGGCCGGTTCCGGACGCCCAGCCCGGCGGAAGCAAGCCGAGGCGGCCGCCACCACCACATTACGAGCAGGACCACGGTCGCCGCGAGGCCGGCGAAGTTCGTCCACGATCCCGTTTGCTGGGCCGGATCGGGACG
Source organism: Arthrobacter sp. P4_F11 (assembly GCF_056401395.1). Lineage (NCBI taxonomy): Bacteria > Bacillati > Actinomycetota > Actinomycetes > Micrococcales > Micrococcaceae > Arthrobacter > Arthrobacter sp. P4_F11. The sequence goes on along the minus strand of NZ_JBFUJK010000003.1, from coordinate 245,501 downwards.
GGCCGCGAAGTTCCCCGCGATGACTGCCAACCCGGCAGCCACTGTGGACACTGTGCGCAGCAGCCGGTTCATCGCGATGGTCCGCAGTACGGCGTTGTCCGCCGCGTCAAGGGACTCCAACTGTCGGCGGCGGGCGATCAGCCACAAAACCAGCCACGTGCCGACGGCCAGCACCAGCAGGGCGCCGCCGAGCCAGGCGGCCACCTCCGGTCCGGGGATACGGCCGTCGCCGCCGCTGTTGTAGTAGCTGTACGCGCCGTCGCTGACCGTAGTGGGAGCCACGGCCGCGAACCCGGGCAGCGTGGCAGTCCGGGCGATGGCCGCGGCAGCCGAGACGAAGATCGCAGCCGTGGTCAATGCCAGCCTGCGGGGCAGGAAGTCTTTGATGCGCCGCACGGACAGCACGGCCTGCCGCCGCATTCGCCGCGGACCCGGGTAGCTGACCTGTCCCAGGGCATGCACGCCCAGGCAGCCCAGGACCGGCCATGCCAGCGCCGGGATGATCGAGTCGGCGCCCACCACGGCGGACGCTGACGGATTGGCCGGGATGATGCCGAGGGTCATGGCGCCCTGGAGTGAGCTCGCGAGCCAGCCGATCACACCTACCCACAGCCCGTGCTCCGACACTGTCTGCGGCGACGTTCCGGTCCCGGGAGCCCAGATCACCCACCGCAGAACGGCATACACCAGCAGGGCGGCGATTGCCGGGCCGAGCAACAGCATCGGCGGCACGTTCAACAGGACCGGCACGGAATCCCCCAAGATTCAGCAGTAATGTATCAAGCTATTGATACAAACTAGGCTTGGGGCCCCCCGGGGTCAAGGACCTCAGTCGTCGAACGGCTTGAACCGCTCCACCGCGACCACTTTTTTCTTGCTGCCGCGGGCGACGTGGCAGACCACGATCTCGCCCGGCGCCAGGAACGGGTCCGAGGACGGCAGCAGGTCCCGCAGCCGGGAGTTCATGTGCTTCGCGAGTTGCTTCAGGACCGTGGGCAGCGCCGGACGGTGCGTACACAGCGCCACGGCCCGCTGCTTGTCGAACAATCCCTCGACGACGGCTGCCGTCTTGTGCGGGCTGCGGCTGTGCCGGTGCTCGGTGAGGGCCTCGTTGAGCTTGACCTTGGCGTCGGCCGCCTTGGCGTAGGGTGCGATGGTGGCCACGCACCGCAGCCACGGGCTTGAAACGATCCGGGCGGGCTTCCACGCCTGCAGGAGCCGCCCCACCGACTGCGCCTGCCGCATGCCGGTGGCGGCCAGCGGGCGGTCGCCCTCGGCCTTGGACCAGGACGAGCGGGGCTTGGCCTTCGCGTGGCGCACGATCAGCAGCGGCCAGGTCGCCAGCTCCCCGCGGTCGTGGGCGTTCACCAGGTGCTGCAGCGGCTCGATGTCGCTCGGGTTGCTCAGGAGGCGGGCGGCCTTCTCGGGCGGGCACCACATGACGCTGTCGACTTCCGTGCCGTCCGGGATCAAAGCGGCGCCGTCGACGTCGACCGCCCAGTAGTGGACCACCTTCAGCCCGGCCGCCACGTGGTAGTGGATGGGCGGGAGCGGGATCCCCAGGGGGGCGGTGAGCCCGATCTCCTCCTCCACCTCGCGCACGGCGCATTCCGGGATGGTCTCGCCGGCGTCGATTTTGCCCTTCGGCCACGACCAGTCGTCATACCGCGGACGGTGGATCAGCAGGACCTCGAGCTGGTCCTTGTTAACCGAATTGAGGCGCCACGGGATGGCGCCCGCCGCCGTGACGGAAACCTCTTCGCCGGGTTGGTCAGCCTGGTCCGCAACCAGTGCATCGCTGCTCACACTCACGATCCCTACCGCAGGCTGGTCGAGCGCTGGCGCGAGCGGGAGGCGAGCAGCCAGGACTGGACGTCCTTGAGGTCCTGGCCGTCTTCCGCCAGGTGGTGGCGGGTCCATTCGCCCTGCTTGTCCAAATGCCAACTCGCCGTTTCGGGCACCATGTATCGGTTGAGCAAGTCCAGGACGTAGCTCGTGTCGTCGCCGCTCGTCAGCTGCACGAGGGCTTCAACCCGGCGGTCGAGGTTGCGGTGCATCATGTCGGCCGAGCCGATGTAAACCACCGGGTCGCCGGCATTGGCGAAGGCGAAGACGCGGGAGTGTTCCAGGAAGCGGCCCAGCACGGAGCGGACCGTGATGTTCTCGCTCAGGCCCGGAACGCCGGGCCGCAGGGAGCAGATGCCGCGGACAATGACATCCACCTGCACCCCGGCCTGGGACGCGCGGTACAGGGAATCGATGATGGCCTCGTCCACCATCGAATTGACCTTGATCTGGACGCGGGCGGGGATGCCGGCCCGGGCGTTCCTGATCTCGGTTTCGATCCTGTCGATCAGCCCGGAACGGACCGAGCGGGGCGCCACGAGCAGCCTCTTGAACGTGGACTTCGGCGCGTAGCCGGAGAGCTGGTTGAACAGCTTCGAAAGGTCTTCGCCGACCTGTTCGTTCGCCGTCAGCAGGCCCAGATCCTCGTAGTAGCGGGCCGTGCGGGGGTGGTAGTTGCCGGTGCCGATGTGGCAGTAGCGGCGCAGGCCGTCCACTTCCTGGCGGACCACGAGGGAGAGCTTGCAGTGGGTCTTGAGCCCCACGATGCCGTACACCACATGGACGCCGGCCTGTTCCAGTTTCCGGGCCCAGGAGATGTTCGCCTGCTCGTCAAAGCGCGCCTTGATCTCCACGAGCGCCAGGACCTGCTTGCCGGCCTCGGCGGCGTCGATCAGGGCATCGACAATCGGGGAGTCACCGGACGTGCGGTACAGGGTCTGCTTGATGGCCTGGACTTTGGGATCCGCGGCTGCCTGTTCCAGGAACGCCTGGACCGACGTGGAGAAGGAGTCGTACGGGTGGTGCAGGAGGATGTCCCGTCGCCGCATGGCGGCAAAGACGTTGGCCGCCTTGGACGTTTCCGATTCGTTGAGGTAGCGCGAGGTGTGCGGGACGTGCTTGGGGTAGTGCAGGTCCGCCCGGTCGATCCCGGCAATCACCGAGAGTCCGCGCAGGTCCAGCGGCGCCGGCACGGAGTAGACCTCGGATTCCTCGACGCCGAGCTCGCGGATCAGCAGGGCACGGATGTTCGGGTTGATGTCATTGGTGACCTCAAGGCGGACGGGCGGGCCGAACCGGCGGCGCAGGAGTTCCTTCTCCAAGGCCTGCAGCAGGTTTTCGGCGTCGTCCTCTTCGACCTCGACGTCCTCGTTGCGGGTCACGCGGAAAATGTGGTGTTCCAGGACCTCCATGCCGGCGAACAGCTGGTCCAGGTGCACGGCGATCACTTCTTCGAGCGCGATGAACCGTGCCACCCGTCCGGGGACGGAGCCGGCGCGGGCGCCGTCGATGGAGATCAGGCGCGGGAGCTGGTCAGGGACCTTGACACGGGCGAAGAGCTCCTTGTCGCTGACCGGGTTGCGGACCACCACGGCAAGGTTCAGGGACAGCCCGGAGATGTAGGGGAACGGGTGCGCCGGGTCCACGGCCAGCGGCGTCAGGATCGGGAAAACCTTTTCCGCGAACATGGCGCTGAGCTGGTCCTTGGCCTGCGAGTCGAGTTCCTCCCAGTGCATCAGGTGGATGTGCTCGTAGGCCAGCGCCGGACGGATCTGTTCTGCATAGACCCGGGCGTGGCGCTGCTGCAGCCGGTGGGCCTCCTCGCCGATCTGCTCCAGGACCTGCATGGGGCTTAGCCCGGCAGGAGAGGGGACGGCGAGCCCCGTGGCGATCCGCCGCTTCAGCCCGGCCACCCGGACCATGAAGAACTCGTCCAGGTTGGAGGCGAAGATGGACAGGAAGCTGACCCGCTCCAGCAGGTACAGGTTGGGGTCCTCGGCCAATTCCAGGACCCGCGCGTTGAACGCAAGCCAGCTCAGTTCCCGGTCCAGGAACCGGTCGGGGCGGATGTCGCCTTCCGGTTCCGGGTTCGGCGCGAACTCCGGAATATCGATCCGGTCCTGCGTGGCGCGCGAGGCCGGCACTTCGGAGGAGCCAAAGCGGGCACGTACCGGACGCGCCCCCTTTTCCGGCGTTGCTGGTTCAGACGTGGATGTCCGGGCGGTATCCCGTGGCATGGTGTCTCCTCAATGCTGGCGCGATGTAGCTTCAACCTTACAAGCAATCATGGCCGGATGACCCCAGGTTTCGGCCCGGGCCGGGACGGTTATCCGCCGACTTGACTAACGCCGTCCGGTGCGGGAGCGGCGGCCGGTGTTGGCTCCTGCGGCAGCGGCGCGTACATCACATCGACATCCCAGCGGGTGAATCCGAGCCGGCGGTAGAGGGCGACGGCGGGGGTGTTGTCGGCATCGACGTAGAGCATGACGGCGCGGAGCCCCAGGCCCTGGAGATGCCTGATGCCGGCGACCGTGAGGGCCTTGCCGAGCCCGGACCCCTGGGCATCGGGGGTCACGCCCACCACGTAGACCTCGCCCATTGCGGGGTGGTCGCCGTGCCGGGGGTGCACCTTGGTCCAATGGAATCCCAGGAGCCGGTCCGCCGGGTCGACGGCCAGCAGGAAGCCCGCGGGATCAAACCACGGTTCGGCCATCCGGGCGTCCAGATCGGCCCGCGTCATGTTGCCTTGCTCCGGGTGGTGGGCGAAAGCGGCCTTGTTTGCGGCCAGCCAGGCGTCCTCATCCCGGCCGGGCACGAAGGTGCGGACCTGTACGCCGTCCGGGAGTTGGGCCTCCGGCAGGGCCGCTGCCGCCGTCATCAGCCGCATCTTCCACAGCTCACGCACGGCGCCGTAGCCGTAGCGGGCTGCGAGGTCGGCCGCGGCCTCGTGGTTTCCGTGGGACCAGGCTTTCAGGCCGGCGAAGCCGCGGACGGTCTTCAGTTCGCCCAACAGGCGGTCGCCCACGCCCTGGTTGCGGTAGCTGGGATGGACGGCGACCTCGAGGATGCCGCTGCCGTCGGGTTCCTCGATGACGACGGCGACGCCGGCCAGGTCCTGCGCCGTCGCGGGATCCAACTTGGCGTCCGGGGCATAGAGGGCCAGGGCAAGCACCGAGTGCTCGCCCGCATCGCCGGCGCGCAGCGTGACAAGCGTCTGTTCGGACAGCGGCGGATTGCCGTCGGACTCTTCCGCCGCGGCGACAAGGGCGGCGACGTCCCGCAGCAGCGCGGCGTCCACGGTTCCTTTTTCAGTGTGTACGGGCCAGTTTTCCGGGTGCGCAGGGCTCATGGTGCAAGGCTATCGGGTGCATGGGGGTCAGGGGCCGATTTTGTCGAACTGCGGACGGCCGCGTATAGTCGTTATCTCGTCCGGCGTTAAGCCAGATGCGAGGGGGATCCACCACTGGGGTGGCCTCGATACGTTCGACCCGTATGTCCTCCACTGAGAAGTACTGCTAGATACTGAGAAGTTTGTGCCGATGGTTTGGTGCACCAAGAAGGCCCCGGACTCTGGATTCCAGAGTCCGGGGCCTTCTGCGTTCAGTGCCTGCGTTCAGTGCTTGTGTACGGTGCCTGCGTACCGGCGCCGCCGCGTTGTGGCGGCCGTGGCGCTCAGGCTTCGGTCAGTTCGTCCTCGGGCTGGCGGACCAGGGTCAGGCGGTAGCCGACGTTGCGGACGGTGCTGATCAGGTTCTCGTGGTCGGCGCCCAGTTTGGCCCGCAGCCGCCGGACGTGGACATCCACGGTGCGCGTGCCGCCGTAGTAGTCGTAGCCCCAGACTTCGGTCAGCAGCTGCTGGCGGGTGAACACCCGGCCGGGGTGCTGGGCCAGGTATTTCAACAGTTCAAATTCCTTGAAGGTCAGGTTGAGCGCGGCGCCGTTGACCCGTGCGGTGTAGCTCGCCTCGTCGATCACGACGCCGGCGGCCCGGATTTCGGTCGGCACGTCCTCCTTCTCCGGAACGGCGCGCGCGACGCCGAGCCGGATCCTCGCCTCGACTTCTGCCGGGCCCGCGGATTCCAGGAGGATGTCGTCCACGGCCCACGCCGAGGAGACCGCGGCCATGCCGCCCTCGGTGAGGATCAGCATCAACGGGGCGCTGAGGCCGGTGGCCTTGAGCAGCTGGGTGAGGGAACGTGCGCCGACCAGGTCCTTGCGGGCATCGAGCAGGACGATGTCGCAGGGGTCGGTCTCGAGCAGGGCAGTGGGCTCGGCCGGAAGGATATGCACCCGGTGGTTCAGCAGTTCCAGAGCAGGCAGGACGTCCACGGATGTTCCCGTGCTGTTCGTCAATAGCAGGATGTGCGACATTGTTCCTCCAAGGGGTGTCCGCGCATCGTTGGGCGTCTTGTTGCTGATGTTGAGTATACCTAAAGGCCCCATACCGGCCATGGTCCCGTCACCTCCGGCGCCTCCTTTTGCGACACATACCGTTCACATAGGGCAGGATTGAACCGTCAGGGCCCGCGGCCCGTCGAAATTGAGCCGAGTCGAATTGGGGTCCGCAGTGAGCGAAGGTCTGGCCATGCTGGGTCTGCCGATGGCGAGCAGACAGTGAAGCCGTGGAGCGTCGGGATCATCGGCCTGGCCGGTCTCGCGGCGATTGTCGCCGGAGCCTATGCCTCGCCTGAGGTCCTCCTCGCCGTCGCGGCGCTCGCCGCCGCCGGCATCGGTATCGGCTGGCCCTACTTTCTCGGCATCCCCGCCAAGAAGACGCTCGCGGTCTTGATTGGCCTGCCCGGCGTGGGGTCGGCAGTGGCTGCGACCTATCTCCCGGCTCCGGGCTTCCTGGACTGGACGCCGTCGTTCTTGGCCGTCGGGGTCATTGCGATCTTCGTCATGCAGCTGATCCGGGGCACCGGTCAGGCCCAGCGCCTCGAATCCACCCTGGGCTCGTGCGCGGGTGTCCTGCTCTCCTGCCTCGGCGCCGGCTGGATTGCGAGTTCGCGCTTCAACGGGGTCCGAGAAATGATCCTCGTGGCGGCCATCAGCTCGGCGATCGCGCTGCTGGCGGGGCTGATCCGCTGGCCGGACCGGATCGTGGCGCCGCTGGGCATCGTGAGCGCCGGCCTTGCCGGGCCGCTCGCCGGCCTGGTCTTCTCCGACATCGCCGTGCTGCCGGCGGCCCTCGTCGGCGTCGTCGTGGGGGCGGTGCTGGTGAGTTTCCGCCGCCTCGTCATCCTCAACGGTGAGGGCCTGAATGTTTTGGCGGCCGTGGGCATGGGGCTCGGGCCGGTTTCTGCTGTCGGTTCACTGGCCTACTTCATAGACAAACTACTCATCTACTAGGCGTTAGGATGGCATCATGTCCGTACTTGCATATGAGATCTTTTTCCTTGTCCTGCTTGGCGTGGCCAGCCTGTCCATGGCGTGGTTTGCCGGCTTTGTCGTGTACCGCCTCTTCAAAGGCCAGAAGTAACACGTTCCAGACCCCGTAGCCTCCAGAGGTAGATGCTGTGCCGATTGAAATCCCTACTGATCTGACCCCCGAAATCGTTCCGCTGTCCTGGCTCATTGGTGAGTGGGAGGGCAGCGGCCGGCTGGGGGCTGGAGACGAGGACTCCGAGCACTTCCTGCAACACGTCTCGTTTACGCACAACGGCCTGCCGTACCTGCAGTACCGCGCCGAGAGCTGGCTGACCGACGACGAGGGCACCAAACTGCGTCCCCTCACCGTCGAGACCGGCTTCTGGGCGCTGGAGCGTAAGCAGCGTGAGGAGGACGGCGGCCCCGGCCTGATCCCGGCGGACATCGTCCCGGTGCTCAAGAGCGCCGACGAGGTGGAGGCCCTGCGCAACAGCGACGGCGGCTTCGACATCTCGGTCTCCATCGCCCACCCCGGCGGGATTTCGGAGCTGTACTACGGCCAGATCAAGGGCCCCCAGATCCAGCTCAGCACCGACATGGTGATGCGCGGCAGCCACTCCAAGGAGTACACGGCGGCCACCCGGATCTTCGGGCTGGTGGAAGGAAACCTGCTGTGGCGCTGGGACGTGGCCACCGGCAGGAATTCGACGGCGGGCGGCGGCCTGGAGGCCCACGCATCGGCCATCCTCGCCAAAGTAGGCTAATTACGCGGTCTCACTGATTTTTCCGTTGTCACCATCGACCGAGGAGAAATACCGTGAATGACACAGGCACCAGCTCAGCACCCGGCAGCACAGCACCCGGCAGCGCCAGCTACGCCGACCTCAAGGCCGTGTTCTTCAACGGTACGCTCAAGAAGTCCCCGGACGTGTCCAACACCCAGGGCCTGATCGAGGTCAGCCGCCGGATCATGGAGAAGCAAGGCGTCACCACCCGCGTGATCCGCACGGTGGACCACGACATCGCCAGCGGGGTCTATCCGGACATGCGCGAACACGGCTGGGCCACCGATGAGTGGCCGGAACTCTACCCGGCCGTCCAGGAAGCGGACATCGTCGTCGTCGCGGGGCCCATCTGGCTGGGGGACAACTCCTCGCAGACCAAGAAGCTCATCGAGCGCCTCTACGCCCACTCCGGGCAGCTGAACGCGAAGGGCCAGTGGGCCTACTATCCGAAGGTGGGCGGCTGCCTCATCACCGGCAATGAGGACGGCATCAAGCATTGCGCCATGAACGTCCTGTACAGCCTCCAGCACATCGGCTTCACCATCCCGCCGCAGGCCGACGCCGGCTGGATCGGTCCCGTCGGGCCGGGACCGAGCTACCTTGACCAGGGGTCCGGGGGGCCGGAGAGCGATTTCACCAACCGCAACACCACCTTCATGACCTGGAACATGCTGCACCTGGCGCGCACGCTCAAGGATGCGGGCGGCATTCCCGCCTACGGAAACCTGCCCGATGCCTGGAAAGCGGGCACCCGTTTCGACTTTGAAAATCCGGAATACCGCTAGGACCGGCCGGCCCCACAGTCCGGCGGAGCCAGATTGTCCCTGCCGGGGCCGGAACCTGCCGGGGCCGGAATACGCACAGAGCTAAGGACGTTCCTTTCAATATGACTATCAAAAGCCCCCTGTTGTCGCGCCCGGCCGCGGTTGAGGCCGGCGGCGCCGATGCCGGCGTCGCCGCCCACTACGGCGAGCCGCTCCGGGAGCAGCGGGCGCTGGCCGCCGGCACCGCCGTCGTCGATCTCTCGCACCGCGGTGTGGTGACGGTCAGCGGGCCGGACCGCCTGAGCTGGCTCAACACGCTGTCCTCCCAGGAGCTCACTTCGCTGGCCCCTGGCCAGTCCACCGAACTGCTGTTGCTGAGCGTGCAGGGCCGGATCGAATTTGACGCCAGGGTGGTGGACGACGGCGCCACGACCTGGCTGATCGTCGAGGCAGCCGAGGCGTCCCCGCTCGCCGAATGGCTCAACAAGATGAAATTCATGCTCCGGGTCGAAATCGCGGACGTCTCCGCCGACTGGGCGGTACTCGGCTCCACACACCGCATCCCGGAATGGGAGGCGCTGCAGGCCTGGGAAGACCCGTGGCCGCACGTCGGCGCCGGCGGCTACTCCTACGCTGTGGTGGGCGAGGACGCCCATCCAGGACTGGAACGGCCGTGGTTTGAGTACCTGGTCCCGGCGGACGAGCTGGTCGCGACCGTGGGCGACCGGGCCCTCGCCGGCACCATGGCCTCCGAAGCGCTGCGGATTGCGGCGTGGCGGCCCCGCTGGGGCGCGGAAACGGACGACAAGACCATCCCGCATGAGCTCGACCTCCTCCGCACTGCCGTGCACCTGGCCAAGGGCTGCTACAAGGGCCAGGAGACGATCGCGCGCGTCCACAACCTGGGCCACCCGCCGCGCCGTCTCGTGTTCCTCCAGCTCGACGGTTCCCAGCACACCCTGCCCGCGGCCGGCAGCGAGGTGCGTGCGGGCGAGCGGAAAGTGGGCAACGTGACCTCCGTGGCGCAGCACTACGAGATGGGCCCCGTCGCCCTGGCCGTGATCAAACGCTCCGTCGCCCCGGACGAGGTCCTGACCGTCGTGGACGGGGACGAGCCGTACTCCGCGGCCCAGGAAGTCATTGTGGCCCCCGACGCCGGCCAGGTGGTGGGACGCCAGACCGGCTTCCTGCGGGGCACCCGATGAGCGGCGAGTCCACAGTGAACGAGCCGGGCGCCGCACCCGACGACGAGACACTCGCACTGGCGCACGCGCTCTTCGACGCCGCCCGCGAGGGAAACTCCACGCTGCTGGGCAGCTACCTGGCTGCCGGCGCCCCGGCCACACTGACCACCTCCTCCGGCGACTCCCTGGTGATGCTGGCGGCCTACCACGGCCACGCCGGCACTGTCCGGCTGATCCTGGACCACGGCGGCGACGCCAACACGCCGAACGACCGAGGCCAGACCCCCCTGGCCGGTGCTGTCTTCAAGGGCTACACGGACGTGGCCCGGGAACTGCTGGACGCCGGGGCCGACCCGGACGCCGGCACCCCCACCGCGCGGGCCGCCGCGCAGATGTTCGCCCGGACGGAGATCCTGGCCCTCCTCGGCTGACCAATCGAGCCTGGGGCCGGGGCGCAGCCGGCCCGGGTTTGGGGAGGATTGCCCTCAAATACTCCACGTGGAATAATCTTTAGTGGAGTAACTGCCGTTTAGGCCGAAGAGAACACTGCTAAACCGAGAAGGACTGCACCATGGCCCGGGCGACCGCATTGACACCCCTGGGTGTCGCCGCACTTTCCCTGCTCGTGGAAGAACCGATGCATCCCTACGAGATGTATCAGCTCCTGATCGCACGGCACGAGGACCGGCTGGTCAAGGTCCGGCCAGGAACGCTTTATCACGCCGTCGGGCGGCTCGAGGATCGGGGGCTGGTCACAGCCACGGGAACGGACCGGGGAGGCAACCGTCCGGAGCGCACCACCTACACGATCTCGGCTGCGGGCCGCGAAGCGTTCACGGCGTGGCTGCAGGACATACTCGCCGCCCCGGTCAACGAATACCCGGCCTTCCCGCTGGCCATCTCCGAGGCCTACAACCTGCCCGCCGGCGTCGTCGTGGAACTCCTCGACCGGCGTCTTCAGGCGTTGGAGGAACATCTCGGCTTCCTGGTCTCAAGCGAGGAACTGCTCGCGAAGAAGGGCGTGGAGCGCAAGTACTGGATCGATGTCCAGTTCCAGCAGAGTACGCTGCGTGCCGAAATCGCCTGGATCCGCAGCCTTCAGGACCAGCTCCGCTCCGGCGAACTGCCGTGGTGAACTCCGCGCAGGACCGCGGCCGGGACCCGGCCGCCCCCACACACACAGCCCATCCACCGTTTCACACCAGCCCCTAAGGAACCGCATGGAAAACGTAGCCCGGCCATGGCCGGCACTCTGGTCCCTGGTGATCGGCTTCTTCATGATCCTGATCGACACCACCATCGTCTCGGTGGCCAACCCCAGCATTATGGAGGGCCTCAACACTGACATTAACTCCGTGATCTGGGTCACCAGCGCCTACCTGCTCGCCTATGCCGTGCCGCTGCTGATCACGGGCCGGCTCGGGGACCGTTTCGGCCCGAAGAAGCTCTACCTCTCCGGACTCGTCGTCTTCACCGTGGCATCGCTGTGGTGCGGCCTGTCCGGCAGCGTCGAGATCCTCATCGCGGCCCGTGTGGTCCAGGGCCTCGGCGCGGCCATGATGACGCCGCAGACCATGGCCGTCATTACCCGGATCTTCCCCCCGGACCGCCGCGGAGCGGCCATGGGCATCTGGGGTGCCACGGCCGGCGTCGCCACGCTGGTTGGCCCGATCCTGGGCGGCGTGCTGGTCGACGGCCTCGGCTGGGAATGGATCTTCTTCATCAACGTTCCCGTCGGGATTGTCGGTTTCATCCTCGCCCAGCGTTTCGTCCCGTCGCTGACCACCCACCCGCACAAGTTCGATATTCCCGGCGTGCTGCTCAGTGCCCTCGGCCTGTTCCTCCTGGTCTTCGGCATCCAGGAGGGCGCGACGTACGACTGGGGCACCATCGCCGGCCCCATCACCGTCTGGGGCCTGATCATCAGCGGCATCGCCGTGCTGGTGGTCTTCGTCCTGTGGCAGAAGTTCAACACGGGTGAACCGCTGCTGCCCCTGTCCCTATTCAAGGACCGGAACTTCTCGCTCGCCAACATTGCGATCACCACGGTGGGCTTCACCGTCACCGCGTTCAGCCTGCCGCTGATCTTCTACTACCAGATCGTCCGCGGACTGACCCCGACCCAGTCGGCGCTCATGATGGTGCCGATGGCGCTGATCTCGGGCGGCCTCGCCCCCGTCGTCGGCCGGATCATCGACAAGGTCAACCCGAAATTCATCACCGCGACCGGCCTGGTCCTGATGTCCGTGGCGCTGTTCTGGAATGCCCTGCTCATGCACCCGGACACCCCCATCTGGCTGTTCCTGCTGCCGAGCGCAGTGCTGGGCTTCGCCAATGCAGGCATCTGGGCGCCGTTGAGTTCCACCGTCACACGCAACCTGCCGCCGCGGCAGGCGGGAGCCGGCTCAGGTGTCTACAACACGACCCGCCAGATCGGCGCCGTGCTCGGCAGCGCCGCCATCGCCGTCCTGATCCAGTCGCGGCTGGCGGCCGAGCTCCCCGCCCGGCCCGGAGCAGGCGCAGACGCCAGCCCGATGGGCTTCGGCGGGGCCCTGCCGGCGGAGCTTCATGAGGGGTTCTCGACGGCGATGGGCCAGTCCATCCTGCTTCCGGCGGCGGTCATCCTGCTCGGTGCTGCCGTGGCGCTGTTCTTCGCCAAGCCCAAGCCGGTCCAGGGCTGGGGCGAACCAGATGCTGCCGCAGCCACAGCCGCAGCAGCGGACACGGACCAAGCGGACGCGGACGAAGCCGACGCGGACAGGGCCGCAGCGGAGCGGGGCTAGCCTGGCGGCATCCGGATCAGCCCAGCAGCACGCTGGTCTGGATGCCGCCCGCGGAAAATCCCAGGCTCCGGGCCAGCGCCAGCGACCCCTTGTTGCTGACTTCTGAACGCCACTGCAGCGTCAGCCCGGCGGCGAGGGCCTCGTGGGCGGCTACCGAGGCGGCCAGCTTGCCCAGGCCGTGGCGCCGCCATTCGGGCGAGACCAGCACGCCCATATGGGCCAGGAGCCCTTCCCATTCCGCATACGCCCCGCAGGCCACCGGCGTCCGCCGCCCGTCTTCCAGATGCAGGACGGTGAAGCGGTGTTCCAGGTCGGCGAGGCCCACCTCGTTGACGTCGTCGGGCGGGCAGAACGTCTCCAGTTCGATCGCTTCCGGGTTCCCGTGCGAGACCGTCAACTCCCCGGCAGGCTGCTGCAGGGGGAGGTCGTCGGCGAAGAAGAGTGCCGCGGCGCCGAGCCCGTGGCCGCCGTGCCCGCGGGTGATGGTCAGCAGCGTCACGTGCTGGGCCAGTTCCTCGTCCGAGAGACCCTCGGCGGCGTCCAGCGCCCACTGCGGGCCCACCAGGGCGGAATTGCCGAACAGGCGGACGAACTGCAGGGACCGGGCTGTCTCATCCGCCCGGGTGAGCCTCACGCCGGCGGCAGCCGCGAAGGCGCCGTCGTCGAACCCCAGGCGGCGCGCCCATGCGAGCTGGACAATTTCTGCGGAACCTGGCTCAAGAGTCATGAATCAACCCTACCCACCGCGGCCGGGCGTCCTGCTGCTCGCCCGGCTCTTCCCTGCGGCGCTGCCCGCCCGGCTCTTCCCTGCGGGCCGCGCCGAGCCGGACCCCGCCGGTGTTGTCCCGCTTAGCCGAAGAGGACTGCGGCCTCGTCGTAGCGGCTCTGCGGTACGGACTTGAGGTTGCCGAGTGCGGCGTCGAAACCGACATGCACAATATCCGTGCCGTGCAGCGACACCATGGTGCCCCAGCGCTTTTCCACTACCGAATCGATGGCGGCCATGCCCAGGCGGGTGGCCAGGACCCGGTCGAACGCCGTCGGGACGCCACCGCGCTGGATGTGGCCAAGGACCGTCGCGCGGGTCTCGATGCCGGTGCGGGCCTCCAGTTCGGGGGCCAGCATTTCGGCGATGCCGCCGAGGCGGGGCCGGCCAAAGGTGTCGAGGCCGCGCTCCGAATGCGGGGACTCCTGGCCTTCGGGCACAAACCCCTCGGCGACGACGAGCAGCGGGGCGCGGCCACGGTCGTGGGCGGAGACGACCCACTCGGCGATCTGTTCCATGGAGGCCTTCTGCTCCGGGATCAGGATGGCGTGGGCGCCCGAGGCCATGCCGGCGTGCAAGGCGATCCAGCCCACATGCCGTCCCATGACTTCGGCAATCATGCAGCGGTGGTGGGACTCTCCGGTGGTGCGCAGCCGGTCGATTGCCTCGGTGGCGATTTCCACGGCCGTGTCGAAGCCGAAGGTGTAGTCCGTGGCGTCGAGGTCGTTGTCGACCGTCTTGGGCACGCCCACGATTTTGAGGCCGGCGTCGGTGAGCCGCTTTGCGGCGGCCAGGGTGCCTTCTCCGCCGATGGCGATGATGGCGTCGATCCCGAGCCGGTCCATGTTGGCTTTGATGACCTCGGGACCGCCGCCGTTCTCAAACGGGTTGGTTCGGGACGTGCCCAGGATGGTGCCGCCCTGCTTGGCGATGCCGCGGACCATGGTGCGGGGAATTTCCACGATGTCGCCCTCGACAACGCCGCGCCAGCCATCCTTGAATCCTACGAACTGCTGGCCGTGGACCGCGATTCCTTTGAGGACGGCGCCACGGATGACGGCGTTCAGGCCGGGGCAGTCTCCGCCGCTGGTGAGGATTCCAATTTTCATGTCTTGGCTCAAATCCTGGTTTGAAGGGGTACAGGCAGAGCGCCACGCTGAGCTCACCCTAGAGTCTAGTGGCGGGTGTGGGGCAGGACACAAACGGTTACAAAAGGTGCCCCCGCCATGATGGCGGGGGCACCTTTTCGTGGTGCGGGGCAGCTTGCCGCCGGGCCGGGCCGGCCTGTGAGTGGCCGGCCTGTGATTGGACGGCCGGTGCTTGGACGGCCGGTGACGGATGTCAGGGCCGGGAGGAACGCTTCGAGAGGAAGCTTTGGAGGACGATTGCGTTGCGCTGGTCCGGGAGGAGGAGCCAGGCCGCGAGGTAGACCACGAACGCCGGGCCAGGGAGCAGGCTCAGGAGCAGGTAGGCGATTCGGACATAGGCCACATCAACGTTCAGTCTGGCGGCAACCCCGCCGCAAACGCCGCCAACCCAGCGCTGCGGACCACGTTTCAGGCCGAGGCCCCGGATGGTGTCGAAGAATTTATCCATGGGTCAAGACTTCCCTGTAGTTGACTTATTGTCACGCCTGCGCGCCGAGACCAGGCCGCCCACGACCAGGGCGCCCCCTGCCCCGATCATCAGGCCGATCAGCACATAGGTGCCGTTGAGGGCCACGAGGCCGAGCCGGGAAATGATGATCAGTGCGGCCAATGCCACCACTGTCAGTCCCCAGACCACTGTGCCCACCCGGGCGGGCGAACCCGCTTCGGGGTCGTGCCCGGCGTCGGCCAGCGGCGAGTCGTCATAGCTGCTCATGTCAGTTGCCTTCCTTGATGGTCACGTTGCTGACGGTGCCGGAGATCTCCAGGACCAGCCGGGCGCCCGGTTTTGCGGTGTTGTAGTCGCTTTGCTGCG
This sequence comes from Arthrobacter sp. P4_F11, assembly GCF_056401395.1. NCBI lineage: Bacteria > Bacillati > Actinomycetota > Actinomycetes > Micrococcales > Micrococcaceae > Arthrobacter > Arthrobacter sp. P4_F11. The sequence continues at coordinate 230,045 of NZ_JBFUJK010000003.1, read as the reverse complement.
TCGTCATGCCGCCGCGGTCCTGGTTGCCGTCGTGGAGGTTGCCCATGGTCATGTCCGCCTGGACGTGCACCGGAACGGTGGCGGGGATGACGACGGTGAGGTTGCTGGCTGTCGCGTCGATCGGAACTACGACGTCGGAGCCCAGGGGCGGATTCAGCGCCAGCTTGGTCAGGTCCACGGTTCCGGCGCCGCCGGTGATCTCGAAGCCGCCTTGGGCCTGCTGAATGCTCGCCGGAGCCCAATCGGCGTTCTGGAAGCGGAACCGGTCCCCGTGCGGGACCACGCTGAAAATGGCGCCGATCAGCAGGGCCACGACTGCGAAGAAGCCCAGGATCCCGGAGGTCCGGCCCCTCAGCCCTGCAAACAGGATCCCGAGGCCCAGGATGGCCGCGCCGAAGGCCCAGACCAGCGCGTTGCCGGCATCGCCGAGATCGATCACGTTGGCGGCGTCGAGGGCCTTGATGCCCCCGCCCACCAGGAGGGCGGAGCCGACGGTGATGGCGACCGCCGGAGCGCCCGGGCCAAGGTTGCGCGCGGCCGGTGCGGGCGGTGTGCCGCCGGACCCCGGTCCGTAGCCGTCTGGGGGAACAAGGCCGGGCGGGACGGGGCCGGACGCAATGGGTCCCGACGGCGGGGGCGGACCCCAGTCCGGTACGGTGCCGGTGACTCGAGAGCTGTCAGCCGGGTCGCCATATGTCCGGCCGCCGCCCTGCGGGAAGCTGCCTGCTGATTGCGGCCCGGCGGCGGTGCGGGGGCTAGCCGCAAAAGCCGCGGCGCCGGCCGGGCTGCCGGAGTCGTAACGCGATGGCATGGCAGTGGCCCCGTCCCGGATCTTGTTGCGTTGGGTCAGGTAGTAGACGAGGTAGATGGCGCCGCCCACCCAGAAGACGGTCCAGACGAAGGCGCCGAAGCCGAAGCGGTCCCAGCCCCAGACCCCGGTGCCCAGGCTGGGGAAACCAATGACCGAGGTGATGAGCGCGCCGGTCATGCCGGCCGTCCACCGCCCTGCGGCGGCCTCCTGGACGTGAATGCGGCCGTCGTGTTCGGGCAGCAACGCCCAGGCCAGGCCGTAGGCGAGAACGCCGATTCCGGCGAAGACAGTCAGGACGATCAGGACGCCGCGGATAATCAGCGGATCGACGCCGAGCCGGTGGGCTATGCCGCTGGCCACGCCGCCGATCCAGCGGTCGCGTCCGCGGTAAATGCCCTGGCTGCGGATCCAGTCGAAGAAATTCTGGGTTTGCCGGCCGGGCAACGGCCCATTCGGATCGCCGGGCGGGTAAAGCCGCGGCGGCTCCGGCGGCGCGCCGCCCGGCCCGGAGAAGGCCGGAGCGGGCTGGCCCGTGCCTGGAAGATCGGGGTCGGGACGTTCCGTGTGCGGAAGGTCTGCGGCGGGGCGTTCGGGTTCGGGACGTTCCGGTTCTGGAAGTTCCGGTTCTGGAAGTTCGGGGCGGGATAGATCCGTGGCCGGCCGGTCTGCGGAGGCCGGGCCCTCATCGGGGTGCGGGGTGTGCGGGTTCATACTTCGATCCTTCCCGTTCCCGGCGCCGGGCTCTACTGGGGAACACCCTGAACGGTCCCTGAGTGGCCCCCGGTTGGGCCCTCAAACGCGTCCGGGAAACCCCGATCCGTGCTTGGATTGAGGCATGACAACCGCGCCCGCCCGACCGCCGCTGGTCCGCAGCAGCGACCGCGTGATTGCCGGCGTGTGCGCGGGCCTCGCCACCCACCTGGGCTGGCCGGTGCGCATGGTCAGGATCGGCATGGCAGTGGCCGCGCTCGCCGGCGGGGCCGGGGTGGCGTTCTACGCCTGGCTTTGGATCATGGTCCCCACGGCGGATGAAAGCGCCCGGCGCAACGCCCGCCGCCCGGCGTCGCCCATCGCTCCGGCAGTGAGCTTCCCGGACACTCCAGGCGTCGCAAACCTGCCCGACGCCCACGGCATGCCGGGAGCCCCCGGAACCAGTGGAACGCCAACGACGGCGGCGCCGGGATCCTGGCGGTCCAAAGTGTCCGGCATGCCCTTTGGCAAGGAGATCCTGCTGGGCGCAGGCCTGTTGCTGGCCGCCGGGATCCTGATCGCCCGGCTCCTGGGGGTCGACGTGCCGCTGGGTACCCTGATCCCGGTCGCGGCGATCCTGGGCGGCGCCGCGATCGCCTGGATGCAACTGGACGAGACCCGCCGGGCGGGGCTCGTGGACAAGACCAAAGCGAACCAGGCCGGCGGCTGGGCCCGCCTCGCGGCCGGGCTCGCCCTCGTCGTGGCCGGCGTGCTGGTCATGGTGTCCGGCTCGGGGTCCTGGGAACAGACCTGGCTCGCCCTCCTGGCCTCGGTGGCCGTGCTCGGCGGCGTGGCCCTGGTGCTCCTGCCATGGGGGCTGAAGTTCTGGCGCGACCTGGAAACCGAGCGCGCGGGGCGGGTCCGCGCCACCGAGCGTGCCGAGATCGCCGCCCACCTCCATGACTCCGTGCTGCAGACGCTCGCCCTGATCCAACGCCGGGCCGGCAACGAGCACGATGTCATCAGGCTGGCCCGCGCGCAGGAGCGCGAGCTGCGTGGCTGGCTGTACCGGGACGCCGACAAGGAATCCGGCCAGCTGTCCGACGGCATCAAGGCCGCTGCGGCCGAGGTCGAGGACGCCCTGGGGAACGCCGTCGAGGTGGTCAGCGTGGGGGACTGCGCCATGACCCAACGCCACGAGGCCCTCGTCCAGGCATCCCGAGAGGCCATGCTGAACGCCTCCCGGCACGGCGGCGGCGCCGTGTCCGTGTACCTGGAAGTCACCGACGCCGCCGCGGAAGTTTTCGTCAAGGACCGGGGCCCGGGCTTCGACCCGGATTCCGTTCCCCAGGACCGGCTCGGCGTCAGGGAATCGATCATCGGCCGGATGAACCGCCACGGCGGCACCGCCGCGATCACCAGCAGCCAGGACGGCACCGAAGTGCGGCTCCGGCTGCCCGTCGCCGCCGCCTCCGCCGGAACTGCCGCGGCCGCCGCCAACAACGCCAACGGAGAGGCCAAACCGTGACCAGCCCAACATCGGGAAACCCTGTGCAAGGAAACCCCGCACCGATTCGCGTGGTGATCGTGGACGACCACGCCATCTTCCGCTCCGGATTGAAGGCGGACCTGGACCCGGACATCGTCGTCGCCGGGGAGGCCGGAACGGTGGAGGAGGCAATCGCCGTCATCGCAGTCCAGCGCCCCGACGTCGTGCTCCTTGACGTCCATCTTCCCGGCGGCCGGGGTGGCGGCGGACGCGAGGTCCTGGCCGGCTCGGCGCCCCTGCTGGGCACCACGCGGTTCCTGGCGCTGAGCGTCTCCGACGCGGCAGAAGATGTGGTGTCCGTGATCCGGGCCGGCGCGCGCGGCTATGTCACCAAGACCATTTCCGGCGCGGAGATCAGCGGCGCCGTCCGCCGCGTGGCCGGCGGCGACGCCGTCTTCTCACCCCGGCTGGCGGGCTTCGTCCTGGACGCGTTCGGCACGGCCCCCGCGGACATCGCCGACGACGAGCTCGACAGGCTCTCGGCGCGGGAACTCGAGGTGATGCGCCTTATCGCCCGCGGCTACAGCTACAAGGAGGTGGCCAAAGAACTGTTCATCTCGATCAAGACCGTTGAAACCCACGTCTCGGCCGTGCTGCGCAAGCTCCAGCTCTCCAGCCGCCACGAGCTGACCCGCTGGGCCGCCGAGCGCCGCCTCCTTTAACCACAAACGCTCCCGCACGTCCGGCGCCTAAAACCCGGACGCTCCCGCACTTCAGGCGCTTTTAGGCCCGACGCTTCCGCAGGTGGTGCGGTGATGCGGTGGTGCGGTTTTGGGGTGGCCGCTCCCGCAGGTCGTGCGGTAATGCGGCGGACGCTCGTCGGGTTCTGCGGGAGCGTCGGGTAGGTCGGGTAGGTATGGTGCCGGACCTGCGGGAGCGTCAGGAGGAATGGTGCAGGACCTGCGGGAGCGTCAGGAGGAATGGTGCCGGACCTGCGGGAGCGTTTGGTAGGTTCCTACTTCGCCTTGCCGAGGAAGTCCTGCAGGCGGGCGACGCCCGTGGCCAGGTCGTCGTCGCCGAGTGCATAGGACAGGCGCAGGTAGCCGGACGGGCCGAACGCCTCGCCGGGAACCACAGCCACCTCGACCTCGTCCAGGATCAGCGCCGCGAGTTCGGCAGAGGTGGCCGGCCGCACCGGGCCGTTCGCAGACGGGAACTCCTTGCCCAGCAGCGCGCGGACGTCCGCGTACACGTAGAACGCGCCCTTCGGCGTCGGGCAGTCAACGCCGTCAATCGCGTTCAGGCCCGCGACGATCGCCTTGCGGCGGCGGTCAAATGCCACCTTCATCTCATCGACGGCGGTCAGCGGCCCGGACACAGCCGCGAGGGCGGCGACCTGGGGGATGTTGGAGACGTTCGACGTCGCGTGCGACTGCAGGTTGGTGGCGGCCTTGATGACGTCCGCGGGCCCGATCATCCAGCCCACGCGCCAGCCGGTCATGGCATAGGTCTTCGCGACGCCGTTGAGGATGACCACCTTGTCGCCGAGCTCGGGCACCGCGGTGGCGATCGAGGTGAACGGCACGCCGTCGTAGGTCAGGTGTTCGTAGATCTCGTCGGTGACAACCCACAGGCCCTTGGACGCTGCCCACTGGCCGATCTCCTTGACCTGCTCCGGCGAGTACACGGCGCCGGTGGGGTTGGAAGGGGAGACGAAGAGCAGGATCTTGGTGCGCTCGGTGAGGGCCGCTTCCAGCTGGTCCACAGTGACCAGGTAGCCCTGCTCCGGGCCAGCGAAGACCTCCACCGGCACGCCGCCGGCGAGCCGGATGGCCTCCGGGTACGTGGTCCAAAACGGGGTCGGAACAATGACCTCGTCGCCCGGATCCAGCAGGGTGGCGAAGGTGTTGTAGACGGCCTGCTTGCCGCCGTTGGTCACCAGCACCTGGGACGCCGCCGCCTGGTAGCCGGAATCCCGGAAGGTCTTGTCCGCGATGGCCTGCTTCAGTTCGGGGAGCCCGCCGGCGGGGGAGTACCGGTGGTATTTCGGCTGGCTGGCGGCCTCGATGGCGGCCTGCACAATGTAACCGGGGGTCGGGAAGTCGGGTTCCCCGGCACCGAAGCCAATGACCGGACGGCCGGCTGCCTTCAGCGCCTTCGCCTTGGCATCGACGGCCAGAGTGGCGGATTCGGCTATGGCGGAAATGCGCTGGGAAATGCGGGCAGCAGACATGGGCGGGTCCGTTCTTCGCTTGCAGCTGGAAGGCTGGATATGGGATTCGACGAAATCTACTCTATGCTGTTCAGCGGATCCCCCGGGGTGCCTGAACCCGAATGTGACTGACGGCTGTCAGTTGGTTTTCGCAGGCACGCAGGGGTCCGGAAGAGGGCCGGTTCGACGTAGGCGCAGTTGTTGCGTAGACTGGTTCTCCGGTGTTGAAAACACGATGATGGCCTGCGCCTCAGGGAAGCCTGTGGGACGCATCGGCCGGAGCGGTTTTTATCCCCGAAGGGTAGTGGCGCAATTGGTAGCGCAGCGGTCTCCAAAACCGCAGGTTGCAGGTTCGAGTCCTGTCTGCCCTGCGCATGCTGTTCCGGATTATCCGGAACCAGCGCAGCAACCATGGTTCAGTTCAGAGCCGGGTATCCGATCATTGCGAGGATGAGTGAGGACCAGGTGACCGAAACAGCTGCCAGCAGCTCCAAAGGCCGCCCCGCCAAGAATGCCGCCAAGCCCGGCTTCTTCGCTCGTATCGCGATCTTCATCCGCCAGGTCATTGGCGAACTGAAGAAGGTCGTCGCACCGACCCGTAAAGAACTGATCAACTACACACTCGTGGTACTGGTGTTCGTGACCATCATGATGGTGATCGTCACCTTGCTGGACCTGGCCTTTGGGACCGCGGTCAGCTGGGTCTTCGGCGGCAGCGGCCCCACGGACAGCTAAGGCGACCGGTCCGCAGACTGCGTGGATGCCCCGGGAAACCGGAGATTCCGCGGGGTGTGCGGAATTGAGTCATTTAAATAGGCATGTTAGGCAATGAGGAAGCAGGAGACCAAGTGTCTGAGCAGGAGCTCGAGGTAACTGAGACTGAGCTGGATAAGAGCCAGGACGCCGCGGTGGAAGCCGCGGAAGAGTCCGAGGCTGTGTCTGCTGCGCCCGAATCCGACGTCACTGACGAGGCCGTAGCCACGGAAGAAGAAGCGGCAGACGACGCCGAGGCAGTTGCAGCCGACGCCACCGACGCTGATGAGGCTGACGCCGACGCTGATGAGGCTGACGCCGACGTGCTGGCAGCGGCGGCCGCTAAGGCCGACGTCGACCCCGCGGACGAGTTCAAAGCCAAGCTGCGCCGCCAGGAGGGTGACTGGTACGTCATTCACTCCTACGCAGGCTACGAGAACCGCGTCAAGGCCAACCTTGAGACCCGCATCCAGACCCTGGACATGGAAGATTACATCTTCGAAATCCAGGTTCCGATGGAGGAAGTCGTTGAGATCAAGAACGCCCAGCGCAAGGTCATCAACCGTGTCCGCATTCCCGGTTACGTCCTGGTCCGCATGGACCTGACCGACGCTTCCTGGGGCGCCGTCCGCCACACCCCCGGTGTCACCGGCTTCGTGGGCAACGCCCACAACCCGGTCCCGCTGCGCCTCGATGAGGTCTTCTCCATGCTCGCGCCGGTCTTCGAAGAAGAGCAGGCCGAGAAGGGCAAGCCGGTCAAGCACGCCGCCGCCCAGGTCGACGTCGACTTCGAGGTTGGCGAGTCGGTCATCGTCAAGGAAGGCCCGTTCGAGACCCTCCCCGCCACGATCTCCGAGATCAAGATCGATTCCCAGACCCTCGTGGTGCTGGTGTCCATCTTCGAGCGCGAGACTCCGGTCACCCTGGCGTTCAACCAGGTCAGCAAGATCTAGCTGTTCCCTAAGAATTCGCCCCGGGCTGCCCGCTTAGCAGCCACGGAGCGGCCGGCCGCCTTGCCATGGCGGCCACCAACCTGAGGCACGCTCCTGTGCCCCAGGACGTATTTGAGAGAAGGACCTACATTGGCTCCCAAGAAGAAGGTCACCGGCCTCATCAAGCTGCAGATCCAGGCAGGTGCCGCTAACCCGGCCCCGCCGATCGGTCCTGCGCTCGGCCAGCACGGTGTCAACATCATGGAATTCTGCAAGGCGTACAACGCTGCGACGGAAGCCCAGCGCGGCAACGTTATCCCCGTGGAAATCACGGTCTACGAGGACCGTTCCTTCACGTTCATCACCAAGACCCCGCCGGCTGCAGAGCTCATCAAAAAGGCTGCAGGCGTCGCCAAGGGTTCGGCTACCCCGCACACCGTCAAGGTTGCCAAGCTGACCCAGGCCCAGGTCAACGAGATCGCCACCACCAAGATGGAAGACCTCAACGCCACCAGCCTCGAAGGCGCAGCGAAGATCATCGCCGGCACCGCCCGCTCCATGGGTATCACCGTCGAGGGTTAATTCCCCCCGCTGATGCGCCGGGATCGGGAAACCGGTCACGACGCCGTCAGCACCGCCGGCCAGCCGGCACCACCTAAACAATGAACAGCGGAATTCCGGAACGGATACACCAGCCGGAATGCCGCCTGTGGCAGGGCCCAGCGCGGTCCGCAGACCACAACTGCACAAGGAGAAATAAGCAGCATGGCAAAGCGCAGCAAAGCATATGAGGCAGCCGCGGCCAAGATCGACGCGGAGAAGTTCTACGCGCCGTTCGAGGCAGTGACGCTCGCCAAGGACACCAACCCGTCCAAGTTCGACGCCACCGTTGAGGTCGCTTTCCGCCTCGGCGTTGACCCGCGTAAGGCCGACCAGATGGTCCGCGGCACCGTCAACCTGCCGCACGGCACCGGTAAGGTCGCCCGCGTCCTCGTCTTCGCAACGGGCGACAAGGCTGAGGCTGCAATCGCGGCCGGCGCCGACTTCGTTGGTTCCGATGACCTGATCGAAAAGATCGCCGCCGGCTGGACCGACTTCGACGCCGCCGTCGCCACCCCTGACCTCATGGGCAAGGTTGGCCGCCTCGGTAAGGTCCTGGGTCCGCGTAACCTGATGCCGAACCCGAAGACCGGCACCGTGACCGCTGACGTCGCCAAGGCCGTCAACGACATCAAGGGCGGCAAGATCGACTTCCGCGTCGACAAGCACTCGAACCTGCACTTCATCATCGGCAAGGTTTCGTTCGACGCCATCAAGCTGGCCGAGAACTACGCAGCCGCACTGGAAGAGGTCCTCCGCCTCAAGCCGTCCGCTTCCAAGGGCCGCTACATCCAGAAGGCCACCGTGGCCACCACGTTCGGCCCTGGCATCTCGGTTGACCCCAACGTCACCAAGGTCCTGACCGAGGTCTAGTCCTCACCGGATCCACGGAACCGCCGGCTTCGCTGACGTCGCCGGTTCCAGCCAAAGGCCGTCCCGCCAACTGCGGGGCGGCCTTTTGCCGTCCTGCGCCGGGACCCCGCGGCGTACAAAACGCTTGGCATCCGGGGCCCTTGGTGCCGCCGGACTTGCCGGTTAGGCTGTCCCGGTGACTACGCCGTCGTACCTCATCGAGGAACTCTCCCTGCCCGCCAGCCTTGATGCCGCTGACACCGATGCCGCTGACACCCATGCCGCTGACACCCATGCCGCTGACACGGCGGAGTTCCTCGAATTCATGGAACTCTGCGATGAGCTCATCCGGCAGACCTGGGGCAACCTGGACCGGGCATCGTCCGCGGCGGCCCGCCTGCAGTACTGGCGGGACACGGCGTACACCCGGCTGCGGCTCTTCTTCGTCCGCGTCGACGGGCTCATGGTGGCCAACTCCTGGGTCCGCTGTGAACTGCAGGAGAATCTGGGCAGTGCGCTGCTGCACGTGGGCGTCCTGGATGACTTCGCCGGGCGGGGGATCGGCTGGGCACTGCTGGTGCACGCCGAGGCGCTGGCCGCCGCCGACGGGCGGACCATCCTGCAGACATTCACCGAGCACCCGGCCGATTTCGACGTCGATGGCACCAACCTCATCAAGCCCGCCACGGGGACCGGAGCGCTGCCCGCCGGCGCGCCGGGTGTCCGTTTCGCCGGAAAAGCCGGCTACCGCCTGGAGCAGGTGGAACGGTTCAGTTCGCTCGACGTACCGCCCGCCGCGGACCTCGACGCCCTGGAACGGGACGCCCTGGCCCGCGCGGGGGACTATGAACTGCTGCACTGGACCGACTCCTGCCCGGAGGAACATGCCGCCCAGCTCGCGGTGCTCATGTCCCGCATGAGCACCGACGCCCCCTCCGGAGCGCTGAGCTACGAGCCGGAAATCTGGGACGTCGCCCGGGTCCGCCACGTCGAGGACACCTGGCGGCGCGCCGGCCAGTCCTCCCTTGTGGTGGCGGCACGGCACCGGGCCAGCGGCGAACTGGCCGCCTATACCGTCCTGCAGACAACAGCCGACAAGCCATGGCTGGCCAACCAGGACGACACCCTCGTCGCGGTGGGCCACCGCGGCCACCGGCTTGGCATGCTCATCAAGATCCGCAACCTGCGCCTGCTGCGGGAGTCGTACCCCGCGGTCCGGCGCGTCCTGACGTACAACGCCGCCGAAAACGACCACATGCTCGGCATCAACATCGCACTGGGCTTCAAGCCGGCCGGCTACGACGGCGAGTGGCAGCGGACCGCTGCCGCCGCGGGCGCAGCCACCGGCAATGAGATCCGGAACTGACCGGGCGCCGGCTGGGGCAGAAGCTGCCGGGCGCCGGCTGGAGCGGAAACTGCCCGGCGTCACCAATGGAACAGCGGCCCAAACCAGCATATGCTGGCGGTTGAAAGCCCGGTTTGAGCCGGGCCGTACCGATGGTGGGTGGCACAACGGCTGGGAAGATGCCCTCTATGGCAAACGATGTACGGATTGAGCAGCTGTGGATCCCCGATTCCCTTGACGCGCCCGATGCCGCCGACTTTCTCGCCGCGATCGAGGTGGGGCGCAGGGTCCGGATGCAGACCTGGGGCACCGACGACCTCGCCTACGCGCCGCAGGAAAAGCTGCTTGAGATGGCGGACCCCTACGAACGCCAGGTGATCCTCGTCGCCAAGATCGACGGCGTGATTGTCGGGACGGCGGACATCGCCCTGCCGCTCGTGGACAACCTCGATCTCGCCGAATTCACGCTCGACATCCTGCCGGAATTCCGGCGCCAGGGCGTGGGGAGGCAGCTGCTGGCGGCCGCCGAACATTTCGCCCGGGACGAGGGCCGCCACACGATCCTGATCGACACCAACCACCCGGGATCAACCCTGACGGACCCGGAGGCCGAACAGCTCGTGCCCGGCAGCGGCGTCGGGTTCGTCCCGTTGGGCAGCCGTGACGTGGAATTTGCCCGCCACACCGGCTACACCCTGCAGCACATCGAGCAGTTCAGCTCCTGTGCGTTGCCGCTGGACACCAAGCTCGTCGCCGACCTCGAGGCCGAGGCCGAGGAAGCCAATGCCGGCCGCTACCGTCTGCACCACTGGACGGACCGGTGTCCTGACCAGTGGCTCGAGGCCGTCGCCGCGCTGGAAAACCAGGCAGGCGAGGACGAAGTGCCGGGGCCGGATGCCCAGGAAATGGTGTTCGACGGCGGCATCCTCCGGGAAGCGGAGGAAGTCACCATAGCCCAGGGCCGCCGGACGGTGGTCACCGCCGTCGAGCACGTCGCCAGCGGAACGCTCGTGGGCCTGACCACCATCAGTGTCCTGGCCCTGCGCCCGGACGTCGTCTTCCAGGACGACACGGTGGTGCTGCAGGAACACCGCGGCAACAAGCTCGGGCTGCTGATCAAGGTCGCCAATATGGAACGGCTCAGCGAACAGTTCCCGGACGCCCGGGTCCTGTACACGTGGAACGCCCCGGAGAACCGCTACTTGTTGAAGGTCAACCAGCAGCTCGGCTTCACGACAGCGGGAGTGACGGGTCTCTGGCAAAAAGAACTCCCCAACTTCGGACCGGCTGTCAGCTGAGGTCCCGGGCCGACGTCGGGCGCTAAAGTCTTTCGCTGAAGTCCGGCGCTGCCCCTGCCCGCCGGGCCCGATTTGGAACACGCGCGCCGTGTCCCGTAAGCTTGGAGGACCAAAGACCGTCGGTTGTTGGAAATCCACTCTCCCAAGCAAGACTCACTTCTGCAGTCGCGCCGGGAGAGCGCAGTGGATTTCCGGACGAAGGACCCTGAACATAGGGCGGCCGGCGCAGGTGAACGAAGCAAAGCTCCGCGGTCATGGACCGCGTCGAGACAAGCCCCGTGCATCTGCGCGGGGCGTTTTTTAGTTTTTAGCTCTTTTGAGCGGGGACCCGGACATACCGGCACTATCCCCGGAAGGAGGGTTATGGCAACGCCTAGCAAGGTTTCAGCAGTAGCTGAGATCACTAACGATTTCAAGGAATCGAACGCCGCTGTCCTGACCGAATACCGCGGGCTCACCGTTGCACAGCTCAAGCAGCTGCGTGTCTCTCTCGGCCAGGAAACCAAGTTCTCGGTCGTCAAGAACACCCTGACCGCCATTGCAGCCAAGGAAGCTGGTGTCGAAGCATTCGACGGTCAGCTCGCCGGCCCCACTGCAATCGCGTTCATCAAGGGTGACGCAGTTGCAGCTGCCAAGAGCCTGACGGATTTTGCCAAGGCCAACAAGCAGCTGGTCATCAAGACCGGTTACTTCGAGGGCAAGGCACTGAACGCCAGCGAAGTTGCTGCCCTGGCAGCACTCGAGTCCCGTGAGCTGCAGCTCGCCAAGGTTGCAGGGATCCTCAAGGCTCCTGCTGCCGCTGCTGTACGCATCATCGACGCACTGCGCCTCAAGCTTGAAGAAGAGAACGGTGCCCCGGCAGCAGCCGAAGCACCCGCCGCTGAAGAAGCTCCCGCAGCAGATGCAGCAGCCGAGGCCGAAGCACCGGCCGAAGCCGCAGCCCCCGAAGAGAACTAGTCCTCTTCTCCATAAGACTCCGGTGCCACAGCGAGCCTCAGGGCCGCCGCGCACCACTATAGGAAGGACGCCACACCATGGCGAAGCTCACCAACGAAGAGCTCATTGAAGCTTTCAAGGAACTGACCATCATCGAGCTCTCCGAGTTCGTCAAGCTCTTCGAAGAGACCTTCGAAGTTACTGCTGCTGCCGTTGCCGTTGCCGGCCCCGCCGCTGCTGCAGAAGAAGCTGAAGAGAAGACTGACTTCGACGTCATCCTCGAAGCTGCTGGCGACAAGAAGATCGCAGTGATCAAGGAAGTTCGCGCCATCACCTCCCTGGGCCTCAAGGAAGCCAAGGACCTGGTTGACAGCGCACCCAAGGCTGTTCTCGAAGGCGCCACCAAGGAAGCTGCCGAGAAGGCCAAGGCTCAGCTCGAAGAAGCTGGCGCCCGCGTCACCCTCAAGTAACACCCGCCGTCCGGATCCATCGCGGTCCGCACTGCTCACAGGAAACCCCGTCCACTCAGTGGGCGGGGTTTCCTGCGTTCCCGGACCGGAAACCCGAACCGCCCGGGCCGGCAGCCGGCGCCGGTGAACGGTACCCAAGGATTCGGCAAAGTTTTTCTGATACCCCTGTCGCACTTGATGGCGCGACCCTAGACTTTGGATTTGTGCCCACCGGCCCCCAACGCTCAGGAGTTCACCCACAATGACGGACCCGAACACTTCCCCCTCCCGCCGCGCCATGCTCGCCGCAGCCCTCGTGGGCGGCGGCGCGGCCGCCGCCGCGCTGGCCGGAGCCCCGGCGGCGCAGGCCGTCCCCGGCGAAGCCAGTGGCAGGGCGACTGCCAAGAATCAGTTCACCCTGACGGTGCTCGGCACCACGGATCTGCACAACAACGTCTTCAACTGGGACTACTTCAAGAACGTCCCCTATGCCGACGCCGCCGGGAACAAGATCGGGATTGCCCAGGCCGCGACCCTGATCAACGCCATGCGCGCCGAGCGCGGCGCGGCCAGCACCCTGACCATCGACGCCGGCGACACCATCCAGGGCACGCCCCTGGCCTACTACTTCGCCAAGATCAACCCCATCTCGGCAACCGTGAAACACCCCATGGCGCTGGCCATGAACGCGATCGGCTACGACGCCGTGGGGCTGGGCAACCACGAGTTCAACTACGGCATTGGGCTTCTGCGCACCTGGGAGCGGCAGCTAAACTTCCCGCTGTTGGGCGCCAATGTGCACGACGCCGTGGCGGGCGGGCGAGCCTTCACCCCCTACGTCCTGAAGCGGATCAAGACGGACAGCGGCTGGCTGACGGTCGGCCTCGTCGGCCTGGTGACGCCGGGCTGCGCACTCTGGGACCGGGACAACGTCCAGGGCAAGCTCGATTTCAACGGCATCGTAGAAGAGGCCAGAACCGTCATCCCGCAGGTGAAAGCGGCCGGGGCCGACGTCGTGATCGTCACGAGCCATTCGGGGGCGACTCCAGGGTCCTCCTACGGTGACGCCCTGCCCTTTCCCGAGAACGCGTCCACCCAGCTGGCAGAGGAAGTCCCGGGCATCGACGCCATCCTCGTCGGGCACGCCCACCTGGAGATCCCCGAGCGCTTCGTCACGAACAAGGCCACGGGCAAGCAGGTGCTCCTGACCGAGCCGCTCAAGTGGGGCATGCGCGTCTCCGTCATGGACCTCGAACTCGTCAAGGAAAAAGGGCAGTGGACCGTCACCGCGGCGCATTCGCTCCTTTTGGACGCCAAGACCGTCGACCCCGATCCCGCCGTCGTCCGGGCCGTTCAGGCCGGGCACGAGGCCACGGTGAACTACGTCAACGAGGTCATCGGAACTTCCACGGCGCCGCTCAGCACGGCCACCGCCTGCTGGGAGGACTCCGCCGCGATCGATGCCATTAATTACGTCCAGGCCAGCACAGTCAAGGCCGAGCTGGCCAACACTCCCGCCGCAGGGCTGCCCGTATTGTCCATTGCGGCGGCGTTCTCCCGTGCTGTGGACGTCAAGGCCGGGCCGCTGACCATCCGCGATGTCGCAGGCCTGTACATCTTCGACAACACGCTGCTCGCCATCAAGGTCACCGGCGCGCAGGTCAAGGCATACCTGGAGTGGTCCGCCCAGTACTTCAAACCGGTGACCGCCACCACGGCCAGGGCCCAGGAGGTCACCAACGCTGTGACGGCTACGGCCCCGAACGGCACGCCCGACTACAACTACGACGTCGTCTACGGACTGGACGCGCCGCTGAACTATGAGATCGACCTCGCCCGGCCGGCGGGGGACCGGATCGCCAAGCTCAGCTACGGCGGCCAGCCGCTGGCGCCCGAGCAGGAATTTGCTTTGGCCATCAACAACTACCGGCAGAGCGGCGGAGGCAACTTCCCGGCCGTGAAGAGCGCGCCGGTGCTCTCGAACAGCCAGCAGGAGATCCGGCAGCGCATCATCGACTATGTCGTGGACCGCGGAACCCTGGACATCGCCGTGTTCAGCCAGGCCAACTGGCGGCTCACCGTCAACGGGACGCCACTGACGGTCACGGCTTAGCCCCCGCCGATACAACAACGCGGGGTCACTTTGCGCCCATCCCGGCGGTCGGGATGGGCCGGAAGCGACCCCGCGTTGCTGTTAACCCGGGCGGGCTAGTTGGGTTCAGTGATATCTGCGACGACGGCGCCCAAGGCCGCCGTCAGGGCATCCGCGTCCACGAATGCGCTGTAGCCATGTTCCCCGGCGCCCATGGAGATCCGACGGCCCGTGATGGTCTGGTCGGCGTAGACGGGCCAGGGGCGGATGCTGCCGAGCGGCGTGATGGTCCCGCGCTCGTACCCGGTCGCCTCGAAAGCCGTATCCGCCGCCGGCAGCGAGAGCTTGTTGACGCCCAGCAGCGCCCGCAGCTTGGGCCAGGAAATCTGCCGGTCGCCGGGGACCAGTGCGAACAGGAAACTGCCGTCCTTGTGCTTGACCACGAGCGACTTCACGATATCCGCGGGCCGGATCCCGAGGATACCGGCCGCCTCCTCTAGGCTGCGGGCGGCGAGGCGTTCGACGATCTCCACGTCCAGCCCCCGCGCCGCGGCGTCGGCGAGGAACCGTTCGCGGCCGCTGGTTGTTTTCTGCTCTGGCATCGCGTCAAACCTTCCTGACTCCTGGCGGCGGTTCCCGGTCCGCCCGGCCGCCCTGTGGTCCGGGCCCGCCCCGCCCGCCGGTTACCGGATTTAGTCGCGGTACAGCAGCAGCGCTTCGCCCTGGCCGCCGCCGCCGCACAGGGACACGGCCGCCTTGCCGGTACCCCGGCGCTTGAGTTCGTGGGCCGCGTGCAGGGCCAGCCGGGCCCCGGAGGCCCCGATCGGGTGGCCCAGGGCGATGGCCCCGCCGTGGATGTTGCACTGCTCCGGCGGATAGTTGAGATCCTTCAGGGACTGCACCGCGACAGAACCGAAAGCCTCGTTGATTTCGATGAAGTCGAGGTCCGCGGCGGACCAGCCGGCTTTGTCCAGGGCGTTCTTGATGGCGTTCGACGGCTGGGAATGCAGCGAGTTGTCCGGCCCCGCAACCTGGCCCGGCTTGCCGACCACCGCCAGATACTCGAGGCCGTTGTCCTCGGCGAACTTCCGGCTGCTCAGCACCAGGGCGGCAGCGCCGTCGGACAGGGGAGAGGAGTTGCCGGCGGTGATGGTTCCGTCCGTGACGAACGCCGCGCGCAGTCCGGCCAGCGATTCGACGGTCGTGTCGGGCCGGATGCCCTCGTCGGCGGTGACGGCGATCGGATCGCCCTTGCGCTGCTTGACGCTCATCGGGGCGATCTCGTTGTCGAAGACGCCGTCCTTCGCGGCCCGGGCGGCACGCTGGTGCGACTGGGCCGCCACCTCGTCCTGGGAGGCCCGGTCAATGCCGAGGGTCAGGTTCTTGCTCTCGGTCGACAGTCCCATGGACTGCCCGTCGAAGGCGTCGGTCAGGCCGTCGTGCGCGGCCACGTCCAGGGCCTGGACCGTGCCGTACGCCCAGCCCTGCCGGGAACCGGGCAGCACGTGAGGTGCGCGGGTCATGGACTCCTGGCCGCCGGCGACCACCACCGTCGCGTCCCCGCTGCGGATCATCCGGGCGGCGTCGATCACGGCGGTGAGGCCCGAGAGGCAGACCTTGTTGATGGTCACCGTCGGCACGTTCCAGCCGATGCCGGCGCCGATGGCGCTCTGACGCGCAGGGTTCTGGCCCGCTCCGGCCTGCAGGACCTGGCCCATGATCACGCTGTCCACCTGGTCGGCCTTGACGCCGCTGGCGGCGAGGGCCGCGCGGATGGCGTGGGTGCCGAGCTCGACGGCGGTGAAGCTGGCCAGCTGCCCGTTCAGGCGCCCCTGGGGGGTGCGGGCTGCGGCGAGAATGACAACATCGTTGTTGTCTGCAGGATTGCTCATGGTGTTTTCTTCCGATCTTCTTTCGACTTATGTCTACGTTATCGTGAGCCCCGTCACCTATCCATTCGGCCCCGGTCTGGGCTGCGGTCCCGGCTGCTGACCCGCTCGCCCCGGGCGCTGCCCGGGGCAGCTTGCGAATGGCTCCGCCAGGAGTCAGGGAAAATTCCGCCAAACTTCGTGCTTGCAATCCCGCCGGAAGTGGGGTAGACAAGTAGGTTGCTTTGCCGTATCGTAGATATTTGCGTCTTCCCTGTTTACCTTCAGCCTTCATATAGCGGTGGGCTTAGCCTGACAGCTGTTCCATCAATGTGCCGTCTACCACGTGCACCAGCTATGGACAGCGCGGGTCCCGGGTCATATAGCGGAACCGGACTGGTAGCGCTGCGGAGTCATTCTGCAGAGTGCATAACGGGGGAGATCTGACAACGCCTGAAGGTCTGTGGAAGGATCCCTCTTGGTCGCCTCGAGCACCTCTAATGTAAACAACGCTACCGCTATCAATGCCGACAGCACCGACGGTGCAACCCGCCGGCTCTCATTCGCAAAGATTCACGAACCCCTTGATGTTCCGAATCTGCTCGCCCTGCAAACCGACAGCTTTGACTGGCTGGTCGGGAACGAACGCTGGCAGGCGCGCGTTGCGAAGGCCGTCGAAGAAGGCGACCTCAGCGTCGCCACCTCCTCGGGTCTGTCCGACATCTTCGAAGAGATCTCCCCGATCGAAGACTTCCAGGGCACCATGTCCCTGAGCTTCTCCGAGCCGGAGTTCGCTGACCCCAAATACACCATGGCTGAGTGCAAGGACCGGGACGCAACGTACTCGGCTCCGCTGTACGTCAAGGCCGAATTCATGAACAACAACACGGGCGAAATCAAGCAGCAGACCGTGTTCATGGGTGACTTCCCGCTGATGACCGAGAAGGGCACCTTCGTCGTCAACGGCACCGAGCGTGTCGTCGTCTCCCAGCTGGTCCGCTCGCCGGGCGCCTACTTTGAGCGCACCGCCGACAAGACCAGCGACAAGGACATCTTCACCGCGAAGATCATCCCCTCCCGCGGCGCCTGGTTCGAGCTCGAAATCGACAAGCGCGACCAGGTCGGCGTCCGTCTTGACCGCAAGCGCAAGCAGTCCGTCACCGTGCTGCTGAAGGCCCTCGGCTGGACCGAAGGCCAGATCCTCGAGGAATTCGGCCAGTACGACTCCATGCGCGCCACGCTGGAGAAGGACGCCACCGAGACCCGCGAAGACGCGTTGCTGGACATCTACCGGAAGCTGCGGCCGGGCGAGCCGCCCACGGTTGAGGCTGCCCAGTCCCTGCTGGACAACCTGTACTTCAACTCCAAGCGCTACGATCTGGCCAAGGTCGGCCGTTACAAGATCAACCGCAAGCTTGGCATCGACCGCTCCCTTGGCGACAAGGAAGCTTCGGTCCTGCACGTCGAAGACATCGTGGCCATGATCAAGTTCTTGGTTGCGCTGCACGCCGGTGAGAAGACCCTCATGGGCAAGCGTGATGGCCAGGACCACGAGCTTCGCGTCGAGATCGATGACATCGACCACTTCGGCAACCGCCGCATCCGCGCCGTCGGCGAGCTCATCGAGAACCAGGTCCGCACCGGCCTGTCCCGCATGGAGCGCGTTGTCCGCGAACGCATGACGACCCAGGACGTCGAGGCCATCACGCCGCAGACCCTGATCAACATCCGTCCCGTCGTGGCAGCCATCAAGGAGTTCTTCGGAACTTCCCAGCTGTCCCAGTTCATGGACCAGAACAACCCGCTCTCGGGTCTGACCCACAAGCGCCGCCTGTCCGCGCTTGGCCCGGGTGGTCTGTCCCGTGACCGTGCCGGCATGGAAGTTCGTGACGTGCACCCGTCCCACTACGGACGTATGTGCCCCATCGAAACTCCTGAAGGCCCGAACATTGGTCTGATCGGTTCGCTGGCTTCCTACGGACGCATCAACCCGTTCGGTTTCATCGAAACCCCGTACCGCCTTGTCGCCGAGGGTGTCGTCTCCGATGAGGTCAAGTACCTCACGGCCGACGACGAAGCCGAGGTCCTGATCGCACAGGCCAACGCACCGCTCGACGAGAACAAGCGTTTCGCGGAAGAGACCGTCCTGGTCCGTGCCCGCGGTGGTGGAGGCGAGCCTGTGCTGGTTCCCGCCGCCGACGTCGAGTTCATGGACGTTTCCCCGCGCCAGATGGTGTCCGTGGCTACCGCCTTGATCCCGTTCCTCGAGCATGACGATGCCAACCGTGCACTCATGGGTGCCAACATGCAGCGCCAGGCCGTGCCGCTGGTCCGTTCCGAGGCACCGTTCGTCGGTACCGGCATGGAGCGCGCCGCAGCCGTCGACGCCGGTGACGTTGTCATCGCCAAGAAGGCCGGTGTGGTTACCGAGGTCTCCGCTGAGCTGGTCATCATGCTCAACGACGACGGTACGGAAACCAACTACCGCATCAACAAGTTCGCCCGTTCCAACCAGGGCAACTGCTACAACCACCGTGTCCTGGTAAGCGAAGGCCAGCGCCTGGAGGTCGGCGGCATCATCGCTGACGGCCCGGCAACGGACCAGGGCGAGCTCGCCCTCGGTAAGAACCTGCTCGTGGCATTCATGTCATGGGAAGGCCACAACTTCGAGGATGCCATCATCCTGTCCCAGCGCATCGTGGCCGAGGACGTCCTGTCCTCGATCCACATCGAGGAGCACGAGATCGATGCCCGCGACACCAAGCTTGGTGCCGAGGAAATCACCCGTGACATCCCGAACGTGTCTGAGGAAGTCCTGGCGGGCCTGGACGAGCGCGGCATCATCCACATCGGTGCCGAGGTTGAGGCCGGCGACATCCTGGTCGGTAAGGTCACCCCCAAGGGCGAGACCGAGCTGACCCCGGAAGAGCGCCTGCTGCGCGCCATCTTCGGTGAGAAGTCCCGCGAAGTGCGCGACACCTCCCTGAAGGTGCCGCACGGCGAGTCCGGCACCGTGATCGGTGTCCGCGTCTTCGACCGCGACAACGACGACGAGCTGCCCCCGGGCGTCAACCAGCTGGTGCGCGTCTACGTCGCTGCCAAGCGCAAGATCACCGACGGCGACAAGCTCGCCGGCCGCCACGGCAACAAGGGTGTTATCTCCAAGATCCTTCCGATCGAGGACATGCCCTTCCTTGCCGACGGCACCCCCGTTGATATCGTCCTGAACCCGCTGGGTGTTCCGGGCCGCATGAACGTCGGCCAGGTGCTGGAAACGCACCTCGGCTGGGTTGCCAAGACCGGCTGGAAGATCGAGGGCGAGCCCGAGTGGGTCAAGCAGCTGCCGAACCTGCCGCGCGAGAGTGGCCAGACCACTGTGGCGACGCCGGTCTTCGACGGTGCGCGTGAAGAGGAAATCACGGGCCTGCTCGATTCCACCAACGTCACCCGCGACGGCGACCGCCTGATCAACTCCTCCGGCAAGACCCGTCTGTTCGACGGCCGCTCCGGCGAGCCGTTCCCGGATCCGATCTCGGTCGGCTACATGTACATCCTGAAGCTCCACCACCTGGTGGACGACAAGATCCACGCCCGCTCCACCGGCCCGTACTCCATGATCACGCAGCAGCCGCTGGGTGGTAAGGCACAGTTCGGTGGCCAGCGCTTCGGTGAAATGGAAGTGTGGGCGCTCGAGGCTTACGGCGCCGCGTACACGCTCCAGGAACTGCTGACGATCAAGTCGGATGATATCCACGGTCGTGTGAAGGTCTACGAAGCCATCGTCAAGGGCGAGAACATCCCCGAGCCGGGCGTTCCTGAGTCCTTCAAGGTCTTGATCAAGGAAATGCAGTCGCTGTGCCTGAACGTGGAAGTGCTTTCCACGGACGGAACCACAATTGAAATGCGTGACTCTGATGACGCAGTCTTCACGGCTGCGGAAGAACTGGGCATCGATCTGTCTCGTGCAGAGCCCAGTTCCGTAGAAGAGGTTTAGCAGGTGCGGCACCGGGAAAAGCAGGCGGCCCGGCCGCGCTGACTTTTCCCGGTGCATCACCTCCCTCTTCCCGTAACCCAAGACTTCAGAATTTAGAGAACAAGAGAGAACAGGGACCATATGTCCAGCGAATCCTCCTTCGGCCTCATGCAGATCGGCCTCGCCACCGCGGAAGACATCCGTGGCTGGTCGTACGGCGAGGTTAAGAAGCCGGAAACCATCAACTACCGCACGCTCAAGCCCGAGAAGGACGGCCTCTTCTGCGAGAAGATCTTCGGCCCGTCCCGCGACTGGGAATGCTACTGCGGCAAGTACAAGCGCGTGCGCTTCAAGGGCATCATCTGCGAGCGGTGTGGCGTTGAGGTCACCCGCGCCAAGGTCCGCCGTGAGCGCATGGGCCACATCGAGCTCGCCGCCCCGGTCACGCACATCTGGTACTTCAAGGGCGTGCCCTCCCGCCTGGGCTACCTCCTTGACCTGGCACCGAAGGACCTCGAAAAGGTCATCTACTTCGCCGCCTACATGATCACGAGCGTCGACGCCGACAGCCGCCACGAAGAACTGCCCAACCTCCAGGTTGAGCACGACATCGAGAAGAAGCAGCTGATCGACAACCGCGACTCGGACATCGCCACGATCGCCCGCGACCTTGAGAACGAGCTTGCCCGTCTCGAAGGCGAAGGCGCGAAGGCTGCCGACAAGAAGAAGGCCCGCGACTCCGCTGACCGCCAGATGGCGAACGTCCGCAAGCGTGCCGACGCCGAAATCGAGCGCCTCGAGCAGGTCTGGGACCGCTTCAAGAACCTCAAGGTCGCAGACCTCGAAGGTGACGAAGGCCTGTACCGCGAACTGCGCGACCGCTACGGCATGTACTTCGAAGGCTCCATGGGTGCCGAGGCCATCAAGAAGCGTCTTGAGAACTTCGACATGCAGGCCGAGTCGGACATGCTGCGCGACATCATCGCCAACGGCAAGGGCCAGCGCAAGACCCGCGCCCTGAAGCGGCTCAAGGTGGTCAACGCGTTCCTGACGACCAACAACAGCCCGCTCGGCATGGTGCTGGACGCCGTCCCGGTGATCCCGCCGGAACTGCGCCCGATGGTCCAGCTGGACGGTGGCCGTTTCGCGACCTCCGACCTCAACGACCTCTACCGCCGCGTGATCAACCGCAACAACCGCCTCAAGCGCCTGCTTGACCTCGGTGCTCCGGAGATCATCGTCAACAACGAGAAGCGCATGCTTCAGGAAGCTGTTGACAGCCTCTTCGACAACGGCCGCCGCGGCCGTCCGGTCACCGGACCGGGCAACCGTCCGCTGAAGTCCCTGAGCGACATGCTCAAGGGCAAGCAGGGCCGTTTCCGCCAGAACCTCCTCGGCAAGCGCGTCGACTACTCCGGCCGTTCGGTCATCGTCGTCGGCCCGCAGCTGAAGCTGCACCAGTGTGGCCTGCCCAAGCAGATGGCCCTGGAGCTCTTCAAGCCGTTCGTGATGAAGCGCCTGGTGGACCTCAACCACGCCCAGAACATCAAGTCGGCCAAGCGCATGGTGGAGCGTTACCGTCCGCAGGTCTGGGACGTCCTCGAAGAGATCATCACCGAGCACCCCGTGTTGCTGAACCGTGCACCTACCCTGCACCGTCTCGGCATCCAGGCGTTCGAGCCGCAGCTTGTTGAAGGCAAGGCAATCCAGCTGCACCCGCTGGTTTGTGGCGCGTTCAACGCCGACTTCGACGGCGACCAGATGGCAGTCCACCTGCCGCTGAGCCCCGAAGCCCAGGCCGAGGCCCGCATCCTGATGCTCTCCTCGAACAACATCCTGAAGCCGTCTGACGGCCGCCCGGTGACCCTGCCGTCGCAGGATATGATCATCGGTCTCTACCACCTGACCACCAAGCGTGTCGGTTCAGCTGGCGAAGGCCGGATCTTCTCCTCGGTCGCGGAAGCCATCATGGCCTACGACCTCCACGAGCTGCACCTGAACTCCAAGGTCAAGATCCGGCTCGAGGGCTTCGTGCCCTACGCCGGCTGGGAAGCCCCGGAGGGCTGGGAGCCCGGTCAGACCACACTGGTCGAGACCTCCCTCGGCCAGGTCATCTTCAACCAGACGCTGCCCGCGGACTACCCGTGGGTTGAGAACGTTGCCGACAAGGGCGAGCTGTCCACGATCGTCAACGACCTCGCCGAGCGCTACCCGAAGGTGATCACGGCGGCAACGCTGGACAACCTGAAGGATGCCGGTTTCTACTGGGCCACCCGCTCCGGCGTGACCGTTGCCATCTCCGACATCGAGGTGCCCACGGACAAGCCGCGGATCCTCGCCGGTTACGAGACCATGGCCGCCAAGATCCAGGGCCAGTACGACAAGGGCCTGATCGACGACGACGAGCGTCGCCAGGAACTGATCGAGATCTGGAACAAGGCAACGAACGAGATCGCCCAGGCGATGCGTGACAGCCTGTCCCCGATGAACACGATCAACCGCATGGTGTCCTCGGGCGCACGTGGTAACTGGATGCAGGTCCGTCAGATCGCGGGTATCCGTGGCCTGGTGGCCAACCCTAAGGGTGAAATCATCCCGCGTCCGATCAAGTCCTCCTACCGCGAGGGCCTCTCGGTGCTGGAATACTTCATCGCCACGCACGGTGCCCGTAAGGGTCTGGCTGACACCGCCCTGCGTACCGCCAACTCGGGTTACCTGACCCGTCGTCTGGTGGACGTGTCGCAGGACGTCATTGTCCGCGAAGAGGACTGCGGTACCGAGCGCGGCCTGATGACGGCCATCGCGGTGGCCGACGCCAACGGCGTCCTCGTCCTGGACGAGAACGTCGAGAACAGCGCCTACGCCCGCACCCTGGCCGTCGACGTCGTCGACTCCAAGGGCAAGGTCCTGGCAGCTGCAGGCACCGACTGCGGCGACGTCGTCATTGCCGAACTGTTCGCAGCCGGCATCACCGAGGTCAAGGTCCGCTCCGTACTCACCTGTGAGTCCAGCGTCGGCACCTGCGCCCTGTGCTACGGCCGTTCGCTGGCCACTGGCAAGACCGTCGACATCGGCGAGGCCGTGGGCATTATTGCCGCGCAGTCCATCGGTGAGCCGGGTACCCAGCTGACCATGCGTACGTTCCACACCGGTGGTGCTGTTTCCGCCAGCGGTGGCGACGACATCACCCAGGGTCTGCCCCGTATCCAGGAGCTCTTCGAAGCCCGTACTCCGAAGGGTGTCGCACCGATTGCTGAAGCAGCCGGCCGCATCACCATCGAAGAGTCCGAGCGCCAGATGCGCCTGGTCATCACCCCGGATGACGGATCTGAAGAGATCGCGTACCCGGTGCTGCGGCGTTCACGTCTTCTCATCGAAGACGGCGATCACGTCAGCGTTGGCCAGAAGCTCATCAACGGCCCGGTCGACCCCAAGCAGGTGCTGCGCATCATGGGTCCCCGTGCCGCGCAGAAGTTCCTGGTGGACGAAGTCCAGGGTGTGTACCGCAGCCAGGGCATCGGTATCCACGACAAGCACGTCGAGGTTATCGTCCGCCAGATGCTGCGCCGCGTCACGGTCATCGAGTCCGGCGAATCGGATCTGCTGCCCGGCGAGCTCGCCGAACGCAGCCGTTTCGAGGAGGCCAACCGCCGCGTTGTGTCCGAGGGCAAGACGCCGGCATCCGGCCGTCCCGAGCTCATGGGCATCACCAAGGCGTCCCTGGCGACCGAGTCCTGGCTGTCCGCAGCTTCCTTCCAGGAGACCACCCGCGTCCTGACGCAGGCGGCCATGGAAGGCAAGAGCGATCCGCTGCTCGGCCTCAAGGAAAATGTCATCATCGGTAAGCTCATCCCGGCCGGCACGGGTCTCCCGCGCTACACCGAGGTCACCGTGGAACCCACTGAAGAAGCAAAGGCCAACCTGTTCACCGGCCCCAGCGCATTCAGTGACTTCTCCTACGACTCGCTGGGCGGCGACGGAGCTCCCGAGTTCCACGCCATCCCGCTGGATGACTACGATCTCGGCAGCGACTTCCGCTGAGCTGAGTGACTGACAGGCCCCGTTCCCACCTCGGTGGGGGCGGGGCCTTTCCAGTGGTAAGCCCCGCCGATTAAGGGCTGGGACCCGTCCGTGTTAGACTTGAGACTAATTGTTATTGTGGCAGTGGATGAGTGCGCCGGTTTGAGTCAGACAGCTTGCAGCTGAAAGGTTCAACCAGGACGACGTTTCCGGTTTGCAGGGTTCTTGTGCAACGTATGCCACATTTTCGCATGCCTAGGGGCAGTTCGGGTCGAAAGTCCTTGGACCCCGGCGTGCGGTCCGACTATTAAGGCTTCGCCTCAGCTGCTCTGGAGAGAACTTCAAAGCTCGGGCGGCGAGGCGCAGCGACAAGAGAGCGGCCGCCAACGGCCGCTCCGGATAAAACGGAGAACACGAGAGTGCCTACGATTAACCAGCTGGTCCGCAAGGGCCGCACGCCTAAGGTCAAAAAGACCAAGGCTCCCGCGCTTAACGGCAGCCCGATGCGCCGCGGTGTTTGCACCCGCGTTTACACGACGACCCCGAAGAAGCCGAACTCGGCTCTGCGTAAGGTTGCTCGCGTGCGCCTCAACGGCGGCATTGAAGTCACCGCATACATCCCCGGTGTGGGCCACAACCTGCAGGAGCACTCCATTGTGCTCGTCCGCGGCGGCCGCGTGAAGGACCTTCCGGGTGTCCGCTACAAGATCGTCCGTGGCGCCCTCGATACCCAGGGTGTCAAGAACCGTAAGCAGGCTCGCAGCCGCTACGGCGCAAAGATGGAGAAGAAGTAATATGCCTCGCAAGGGTCCGGCCCCCAAGCGGCCGCTAGTTCTAGATCCCGTTTACGGCTCCCCGCTGGTCACCCAGCTCATCAACAAGGTGCTGGTTGACGGCAAGAAGTCCACCGCAGAGCGCATCGTTTACGGTGCCCTCGAGGGTGCTCGCGCCAAGTCCGGCGGCGACCCCGTTGCAGCCCTCAAGAAGGCCATGGAGAACGTCAAGCCTTCGCTTGAGGTCCGCTCCCGCCGTGTTGGTGGCGCCACGTACCAGGTTCCCGTTGAGGTCAAGCCGGGCCGTTCCACGGCCCTCGCCCTCCGCTGGCTGGTTGGCTACTCCAAGGCCCGCCGCGAAAAGACCATGACCGAGCGCCTCCAGAACGAAATCCTGGATGCCTCGAACGGTCTCGGTGCCGCTGTGAAGCGTCGCGAAGACACCCACAAGATGGCCGAGTCCAACAAGGCCTTCGCACACTACCGCTGGTAATACTTCCCGGACGCCGCCGGCTCGACTGAGCCGGCGGCGAACGTGCAGTCCATCCGAAAGGGAGACACCGTGGCACAGGACGTGCTTACCGACCTTAGCAAGGTCCGCAATATCGGCATCATGGCCCACATCGATGCCGGCAAGACCACTACTACCGAGCGCATCCTGTTCTACACGGGTGTGAACCACAAGATCGGCGAAACGCACGACGGCGCTTCGACGACTGACTGGATGGAACAGGAAAAGGAACGCGGCATCACCATCACGTCTGCCGCCGTGACCTGCTTCTGGGAAAACAACCAGATCAACATCATCGACACCCCCGGCCACGTTGACTTCACGGTCGAGGTTGAGCGCTCCCTGCGCGTCCTCGACGGCGCAGTCGCCGTGTTCGACGGCAAGGAAGGCGTGGAGCCGCAGTCCGAGACTGTTTGGCGCCAGGCTGACAAGTACAACGTTCCGCGCATCTGCTTCGTCAACAAGATGGACAAGCTCGGCGCTGACTTCTACTTCACCGTCGACACCATCATCAGCCGCCTCGGTGCCAAGCCGCTCGTCATGCAGCTGCCGATCGGCGCCGAGAACGACTTCATCGGCGTCGTGGACCTCCTTTACATGCGTTCGCTGGTCTGGCCCGGCGACGCCAAGGGTGACGTCACCATGGGTGCCAAGTACGAGATCCGCGAGATCCCGGCTGACCTCCAGGCGAAGGCCGAAGAGTACCGCGCAACCCTCATTGAGACAGTTGCCGAGTCCTCCGAGGAACTCATGGAGAAGTACCTTGAGGGCGAAGAGATCAGCATCGATGAGCTCAAGGCCGGCATCCGCAAGATGACGATCAACTCTGAGATCTACCCGGTCTTCTGTGGTTCTGCATTCAAGAACCGCGGCGTTCAGCCCATGCTCGACGCTGTGGTGGACTACCTGCCGAACCCGCTCGACGTCCCGCCGATGATCGGTCACGATCCTCGCGATGAAGAGAAGGAGCTTACCCGTAAGCCCTCCTCTGAAGAGCCCTTCTCCGCACTGGCGTTCAAGATCGCCGCGCACCCCTTCTTCGGCCAGCTGACCTTCGTCCGCGTGTACTCCGGTCACGTGGAAGCAGGCTCGCAGGTGGTCAACTCCACCAAGGGCAAGAAGGAGCGCATCGGCAAGCTGTTCCAGATGCACGCCAACAAGGAAATGCCCGTCGACGGCGCGACCGCCGGCCACATCTACGCAGCGATCGGCCTCAAGGACACCACGACGGGCGACACCCTGTGCGATCCGGCCAACCAGATTGTCCTCGAGTCCATGAGCTTCCCGGAGCCCGTGATCTCCGTTGCGATCGAGCCGAACACGAAGGGTGACCAGGAGAAGCTCTCCACGGCCATCCAGAAGCTCTCCGCTGAGGACCCGACCTTCCAGGTCTCCCTCAACGAGGACACCGGCCAGACCATCATCGCCGGCATGGGCGAGCTCCACCTCGACATCCTGGTGGACCGCATGCGCCGCGAATTCAAGGTCGAGGCAAACGTTGGCAAGCCGCAGGTTGCTTACCGCGAAACCATCAAGCGTGCTGTAGAGCGTCACGACTACACGCACAAGAAGCAGACCGGTGGTTCCGGCCAGTTCGCAAAGATCCAGATCGCGATCGAGCCGCTGGACACCTCAGGTGGCGAGCTGTACGAGTTCGAGAACAAGGTCACCGGTGGCCGCGTTCCGCGCGAGTACATCCCGTCGGTCGACGCCGGCATCCAGGACGCGCTTAACGACGGCGTCCTGGCCGGTTACCCGGTTGTCGGCATCAAGGCGACGCTGATTGACGGCGCTTACCACGATGTTGACTCCTCGGAAATGGCGTTCAAGATCGCCGGCCGTATGGCTTTCAAGGAAGCCGCACGCAAGGCGAATCCTGTCCTGCTCGAACCGCTGATGGATGTCGAGGTCCGCACCCCTGAGGAATACATGGGTGAAGTTATCGGTGACCTCAACTCCCGCCGTGGCCAGATGCAGTCCATGGAAGATGCCCAGGGCGTCAAGGTTATTCGCGCACACGTCCCGCTGTCCGGCATGTTCGGCTACATCGGTGACCTGCGCTCGAAGACCCAGGGCCGCGCTGTGTACTCCATGACGTTCAACAGCTACGCCGAGGTCCCGAAGGCAGTCGCCGACGAGATCATCCAGAAGAACCGCGGCGAGTAGTCCCCAGGACGCCTCGCAGCAACAAGAAAACTCGGGTGCGTCTCCGCCAGCGGAGACACATCTGGTGCAAGTGGCCGGACTCCGGTCAGCTGTAGTCCGGCCAGGCCGGAGTTCGGCCGCCTGCACGAACAGGCTCTAGGCACTAGCATTAGTACCTGAATCTGCAATTTCATCAATCCAAAGCCCCCCAAGTAGACTTACTGGAGTTTCTGCCGCGACAAGCGCGGCCGAAGGGTAAGTCAATTTGAAAACGTTCTAGGAGGAACCTGTGGCAAAGGCAAAGTTCGAGCGGACTAAGCCGCACGTTAACATCGGTACCATTGGTCACGTTGACCACGGTAAGACGACGCTGACGGCCGCCATTTCCAAGGTGCTGTACGACAAGTACCCGACTCTCAACGAGAAGCGTGACTTCGCGTCGATTGACTCTGCTCCCGAAGAGCGTCAGCGCGGCATTACCATCAACATCTCCCACGTTGAGTACCAGACCGAGAAGCGCCACTACGCACACGTAGACGCTCCGGGTCACGCTGACTACATCAAGAACATGATCACCGGCGCTGCTCAGATGGACGGTGCAATCCTCGTGGTTGCCGCCACTGACGGCCCGATGGCTCAGACCCGCGAGCACGTTCTGCTCGCCCGCCAGGTTGGCGTTCCCTACCTGCTGGTCGCGCTGAACAAGGCTGACATGGTTGACGACGAAGAGCTCCTCGACCTCGTTGAAATGGAAGTTCGCGAGCTGCTCAGCTCGCAGGGCTTCGATGGCGACGAGGCTCCGGTTGTTCGCGTTTCCGGCCTGAAGGCCCTCGAAGGCGACCCCGTCTGGGTCAAGTCCGTTGAGGACCTCATGGCTGCTGTCGACGAGTCCGTTCCGGACCCCGTACGTGACCGTGACAAGCCCTTCCTGATGCCGATCGAAGATGTCTTCACGATCACCGGCCGTGGCACCGTTGTTACGGGCCGCGCCGAGCGTGGAACCCTCGCCATCAACTCCGAGGTCGAGATCGTCGGCATCCGCCCGGTCCAGAAGACCACGGTTACCGGTATCGAGATGTTCCACAAGCAGCTCGACGAAGCATGGGCCGGCGAGAACTGTGGCCTCCTGCTCCGCGGTCTGAAGCGCGACGATGTCGAGCGTGGCCAGGTTGTCGTCAAGCCGGGTTCCATCACCCCGCACACCGACTTCGAGGCTAACGTCTACATCCTCTCCAAGGACGAAGGCGGACGTCACAACCCGTTCTACTCCAACTACCGCCCGCAGTTCTACTTCCGCACCACGGACGTAACCGGCGTTATCACCCTGCCGGAAGGCACGGAAATGGTTATGCCCGGCGACAACACTGAGATGACCGTTGCGCTCATCCAGCCGATCGCAATGGAAGAGGGCCTCGGCTTCGCTATCCGCGAAGGCGGCCGCACCGTTGGTTCAGGACGCGTCACCAAGATCATCAAGTAATTACTTGCCGATCTGATGCTTTGCCCCTGATCAGCCAGCCGTCTGGCAGCTGACCAGAGGATCGGGAACAGCCCCGCTGCACTTGCAGCGGGGCTGTTCCTTTTAAGTTCCTGATACCTTTGCAGGAAGGGAAGGGAGCTCACCATGGGCTGGTTCATTTTTCTGCTGATCGCCGCCGCGGTCGTCGTCGCGTTCTTTTGGGCGAAGAGGCACTTCCGCCAGGAGATCGAGCGCGCCAAGCGCATCAATAGGTCCAACCGCAACCAGTAGCACGGGCCGGGCGGGGCTCAGGCCCGGCGTGCCCGCGCGAGGGCCTGGTACCAGTAGTACGAGTCCTTCGGCGTGCGCTTGAGGCTCGTGAAATCGACGTGCACCAGGCCGAAGCGCTGCGAGTAGCCGGCCGCCCATTCGAAGTTGTCCATCAGCGTCCAGACGTAATAGCCGAGCAGTTCGACGTCGTGGGCCACGCCCCCGGGGGAGGTGGCCTCCACCGCCTGGCTCAGGTGTGCGGCGAGATAGCTGATCCGGCCGGCATCGGGAATGGGGCCGGTGACGTGGTCCGGTTCGGGGAAGCTCGCCCCGCTCTCGGTGATGTAGAGCGGCGGCAGCGAGGACCCGTACCGGTCCTTCAGCTCCCGGAGCAGGATCCCCAGGTGGTCCGGAGCGACCGGCCAGCCGAATCCTGTGCGTTCATACTCCGGGAACGCGGCCATGTGGAACGGGACTTTCAGCATCGCCTCCGCGGTTGCCGAGGGGCTGTCGACGCCGCGTCCCGTGGCCACCTTCACGGGGTAGTAATAGTTCAGGCCGTAGAAATCCAGCGGCTGGTGGATCGTGTCCAGGTCCGCGTCGCTGATGCTCCGCATTGAACGGAACCACGGCCGGGCGATCAGCGGCAGCCGGGGAAAGCGGCCCAGAAGGATCGGGTCAGCGTAGAGCCGGTTCAGCACGAAGTCGAACACCCTGGCAAGCATCCTGTCTGTTGGCGAACCGGAAGCAGGCCGGACGGGGGAATGCAGGTTCGCGACGCCGACGGCGCCGGCGACGCCCTGCGCGCGCAGCGCCTGAACCGCCAGCCCGTGCCCCAGGAGCTGATGCCGAACCGACGGCAGGGCATCGAAGAGCAGGCCGCGGCCGGGCGCGTGCACGCCCAGGGCGTAGCCGTTCAGGGTAACCGAGGCGGGCTCGTTCAGCGTCACCCACTGCGCCACGCGGTCGCCGAACCGCTTGCCGGCGGCCGCGCTGTACTCGGCGAACCGTTCCGCCGTCGAACGGTTCATCCAGCCGCCCCGGTGCTCGAGGGGCAGCGGCGTATCCCAGTGGTAGAGAGTGGCCATGGGGGAGATGCCGGCGGCGAGGAGCCGGTCGATCAGGCGGTCGTAGAAGTCCAGGCCGGCCGCATTGAAGCGGCCGCTGCCCTCGGGCTGGACCCGCGGCCACGAGATCGAAAAGCGGTAGGAATCGATCCCGAGATCGCGCATCAGTTCGATGTCTTCCTCGGCGCGGTTGTAGTGGTCGCAGGCCACGGCGGGGGAGTGCCCATGCAGGATGTTGCCGGGCTTTTCGGCAAAGGCGTCCCAGCCGGAGGGCCCGCGGCCGCCGGCGGCGAGGCTGCCCTCGATCTGGAAGGCCGCGGAGGAAACACCCAGGGTGAATCCGGGGCTCAGGCGTGCGGCGAGGGCCTGAACTGCTACAGAGTCCTGCACAGTCATGCCCCTATCATCCATTCGCCGGCGATTCAGGACAATGGCCCTCCGGCAGTGATTGCAATACGGCGATTGCAGTACGTTGCCTGCCCGGCTGCACGGCTGCGCTTGCAGTGCAGTGATTGCACCGCTGCGATTGCAGTACTGTGGCTGCACGGCCGTGCAAAGGGGCTGATTCGCTTCTGCCCGTAAATTCCGGCATACTAGATGAGTTGTTCAAGCGCTCTTTCGCGTCCCGATCCGGATAATGCCGGATGCCAGGGTCCAAGTGAGAGACCAAACATAACCCACTCCCCATGGAATTGCGGACTCGTACGTGTGAAAACATGCGACACGCCCGACCGCGGGGGTCGGTTGCGTCGGCAGGTTGAGGAACCCGGATCATTCCGGATTCAGCTTGTGCGGCGGGTGGTAGTCACGACTTCAAATGCTTCGGCAGCCATACAACTAGTAAGTGAACAGGGCAGCCCTAATCAGGGGAAGCACAGACTGAAAGAGAGTCAGGCGACATGGCGGGACAAAAAATCCGCATCCGGCTGAAGTCATATGACCACGAGGTCATCGACGTTTCAGCACGGAAGATCGTTGAGACGGTCACGCGCGCAGGCGCAACTGTAGTTGGCCCCGTGCCGCTGCCGACGGAGAAGAACGTTTACTGCGTTATTCGCTCTCCGCACAAGTACAAGGACAGCCGCGAGCACTTCGAAATGCGCACGCACAAGCGTCTTATCGACATCATCGACCCCACGCCCAAGGCTGTTGATTCGCTCATGCGTCTCGACCTGCCGGCCGACGTGAACATCGAAATCAAGCTGTAGGGAGGTGCTGAGAGACTATGACCGCAACCCGTAACGTAAAGGGCCTGCTGGGCACGAAGCTCGGCATGACCCAGGTCTGGGACGAGAACAACAAGCTCATCCCCGTCACTGTGGTCCAGGCTGACTCGAACGTCATCACGCAGCTGCGCAACGCAGAAACTGATGGCTATGTCGCCGTTCAGATCGGCTACGGCCAGATCGATCCCCGCAAGGTCACCAAGCCGCTGGCTGGTCACTTTGAAAAGGCAGGCGTCACGCCTCGCCGCCACGTCGTAGAACTGCGCACTGCAGATGCTGACTCTTACGAGCTGGGCCAGGAGCTCTCCGTAGAGCTCTTCGAAGCCGGCCAGAAGATCGACGTCGTTGGCACCACCAAGGGTAAGGGCTTCGCCGGTGTTATGAAGCGTCACGGCTTCCACGGCGTTGGAGCTTCCCACGGTGCCCACAAGAACCACCGTAAGCCCGGTTCTATCGGTGGCGCATCCACCCCGAGCCGCGTCTTCAAGGGCATGAAAATGGCCGGCCGCATGGGCGCCGTTCGTCACACCACGCTGAACCTCACGGTCCACGCGGTTGACGTCGAGAAGTCGCTGCTCCTGATCAAGGGCGCCGTTCCCGGCGCCCGCGGCCAGGTCGTACTCGTACGCACCGCCGTGAAGGGAGCCTAGTTCAATGACTAGCACTGTCAAGGTTGACCTGCCTGCAGAGATCTTCGACGTACAGACCAACGTGCCGCTGCTGCACCAGGTCGTCGTTGCCCAGCTCGCTGCTGCTCGCCAGGGTACCCACAAGACCAAGACCCGCGCCGAGGTTTCCGGTGCAGGTCGCAAGCCGTTCAAGCAGAAGGGCACCGGCCGCGCCCGTCAGGGTTCCATCCGTGCTCCTCACATGACCGGTGGTGGCGTTGTCCACGGCCCCACGCCGCGTGACTACAGCCAGCGCACCCCCAAGAAGATGATTGCTGCTGCACTGCGCGGCGCACTCTCGGACCGCGCCCGCAACGGCCGCGTCCACGTCGTTGCTGACCTGGTTGCCGGCTCCACGCCGTCCTCCAAGGAAGCACTGGCAACCCTGCGCGGAGTTTCCGAGCGCAAGAACCTGCTCGTTGTCATTGAGCGCGCCAACGATGTTGCTGCACTGTCCGTGCGCAACCTCGAGGAAGTTCACGTTCTGTACGCAGACCAGCTGAACACCTACGACGTTCTCGTTTCCGACGACGTAGTCTTCACCAAGGCTGCCTACGAAGCATTCGTTGCTGACAAGGTTGCAAAGAACGAGGAGGATGCCAAGTGAGTGCAGCCACCATCAAAGACCCGCGCGACGTCGTGCTTGCACCCGTTGTCTCGGAAAAGAGCTACGGCCTGATCGACGAGGGCAAGTACACCTTCCTGGTGGACCCCCGCTCGAACAAGACCGAGATCAAGCTGGCCGTGGAGAAGATTTTCTCCGTCAAGGTCGAATCGATCAACACCATCAACCGTGCCGGTAAGCGCAAGCGCACCAAATTCGGCTGGGGTACCCGCAAGAACACCAAGCGTGCAATTGTGAGCCTCAAAGAAGGCACTATCGACATCTTCGGCGGTCCGCTTTCATAGCGGAGACCACTTTAACGAGGAAATAAATTATGGGAATCCGTAAATACAAGCCGACTACCCCGGGCCGTCGCGGCTCGAGCGTAGCGGACTTCACTGAAATCACGCGGTCGACGCCGGAAAAGTCGTTGGTACGTCCCCTCCCGAAAAAGGGTGGCCGTAACAACTCCGGTAAGATCACGACCCGTCACAAGGGTGGTGGACACAAGCGCCAGTACCGTCTGATCGACTTCCGTCGCCACGACAAGGACGGCGTCAACGCCCGCGTTGCCGAAATCGAGTACGACCCGAACCGCACGGCTCGGATCGCCCTCCTGCACTACATTGATGGCACCAAGCGTTACATCATCGCCCCGAACAAGCTGTCCCAGGGCGACTTCGTAGAGGCCGGCGCCGACGCTGACATCAAGCCCGGCAACAACCTTCCGCTGCGCAACATCCCGGTCGGTACCGTAATCCACGCAGTCGAACTGCGTCCGGGTGGCGGCGCCAAGATGGGCCGCTCCGCCGGCGCATCGATCCAGCTCGTTGCAAAGGAAGGCCGCTTCGCCCAGCTGCGTCTGCCTTCCGGCGAAATCCGCAACGTTGACGTGCGCTGCCGCGCAACCGTCGGCGAGGTCGGCAACGCCGAGCAGTCGAACATCAACTGGGGCAAGGCCGGCCGTATGCGGTGGAAGGGCGTTCGCCCGACCGTCCGTGGTGTCGCCATGAACCCGGTTGACCACCCCCACGGTGGTGGCGAGGGTAAGACGTCCGGTGGACGTCACCCCGTCAACCCGAACGGTAAGCGCGAAGGCCGCACCCGCCGTCCCAACAAAGAGAGCGACAAGCTTATTGTTCGTCGCCGTCGTACTGGCAAGAACAAGCGATAGGAGCCTGGACACATGCCACGCAGCCTGAAAAAAGGTCCTTTCGTTGACCAGCACCTCTTTGTAAAGGTAGCCAGGGAAAACGAAAAGGGCACCAAGAACGTCATCAAGACCTGGTCCCGCCGTTCGATGATCGTCCCCGACATGCTCGGCCACACGATCGCCGTACACGACGGACGCAAGCACATCCCCGTGTTTGTCACTGAGTCGATGGTCGGGCACAAGCTCGGCGAATTCGCTCCCACGCGGACATTCCGCGGCCATGTCAAGGACGACCGTAAGGGCAAGCGCCGCTAGGCGCCTGCACTTACGTCAAAGACGAGAGAAGGAAAGCAATGGAAGCCAAGGCAATTGCGCGTCACATCCGCGTAACGCCTATGAAGGCCCGGCGCGTCGTCAACCTTGTTCGTGGTAAGCAAGCGAATGAGGCTCTGGCAATTCTGAAGTTTGCCCCCCAGGCAGCTTCGGAGCCGGTATTCAAGGTAGTTCAGTCGGCAATCTCCAACGCCCGGGTCCTCGCGGACCGCGACGGCGTGGCGTTTGACGAAGGTGACCTCATCATCAGCGAAGCGTTTGTTGATGAAGGCCCGACCATGAAGCGGTTCCAGCCGCGAGCCCAGGGTCGTGCATTTCAGATCAAGAAGCGCACGAGCCACATCACCGTGGTAGTCGCTACCCCGGAGAAAGAGGAGGCTCGCTAAGTGGGACAGAAAGTTAACCCGCACGGGTTCCGACTCGGCATCACCACCGATCACGTATCGCACTGGTTCGCCGACAGCACCAAGGCCGGCCAGCGGTACAAGGACTTCGTTCGCGAAGACATCCGTATCCGCCAGCTCATGTCCACGGGCATGGAGCGCGCCGGTATCGCCAAGGTCGAAATCGAGCGCACCCGCGACCGTGTCCGCGTGGATATCCACACGGCACGTCCGGGCATCGTCATCGGCCGCCGCGGCGCTGAAGCAGACCGCATCCGCGGCGAGCTTGAGAAGCTCACGGGCAAGCAGGTTCAGCTGAACATCCTCGAGGTCAAGAACCCCGAGATGGAAGCCCAGCTTGTTGCCCAGGGCGTTGCTGAGCAGCTGACTTCCCGCGTGGCATTCCGCCGTGCGATGAAGAAGGCCATGCAGTCCGCACAGCGCGCCGGTGCCAAGGGCATCCGGATCGCTTGCTCGGGTCGACTGGGCGGCGCAGAAATGTCCCGCTCGGAGTTCTACCGCGAAGGCCGTGTGCCCCTGCACACCCTGCGTGCGAACATCGACTACGGCTTCTACGAGGCCAAGACCACCTTCGGCCGCATCGGCGTGAAGGTCTGGATCTACAAGGGCGACGTCACTGCCAAGGAACTGGCTCAGCAGGCAGCTGCTGCTCCGTCCCGTGGCCGTGCCGGCGACCGCCCGGGCCGCCCGGGTGGCGCCGACCGTGGTGACCGCCGCCGTCGTCCCGACCGCCCCGCAGCCGAGGCAGCACCTGCCGCCGAAGCTCCGGCTGTCGAAGCCGGTGCCGCAGGCACGGCACAGTCAGTAGAAGGAGGACAGGCTTAAATGCTTATCCCACGTCGAGTCAAGCACCGTAAGCAGCACCACCCGGGTCGTTCCGGCGCTGCTACGGGCGGCACCCAGGTCTCCTTCGGTGAGTGGGGCATCCAGGCGCTGAGCCCGGCCTACGTCACGAACCGTCAGATCGAATCTGCCCGTATCGCGATGACCCGCCACATCAAGCGTGGCGGAAAGGTCTGGATCAACATTTACCCGGACCGTCCGCTGACGAAGAAGCCGGCCGAAACCCGCATGGGTTCCGGTAAGGGTTCTCCGGAATGGTGGGTCTCAAACGTCAAGCCGGGCCGGGTTCTCTTCGAACTCTCCGGTGTCAGTGAAGAGGTAGCTCGCGAGGCCCTGCGCCTGGCAATCCACAAGCTGCCGTTGAAGGCACGCATTGTGCGTCGCGAAGGTGGTGAGTAGAAATGGCAGTAGGATCCAAGGAACTTGCATCCGCACAGCTGGACGGTTTCGACAACGAGCGTCTCGTTGAAGAACTCCGCAAGGCCAAGGAAGAGCTGTTCAACCTGCGTTTCCAGTCCGCCACCGGTCAGCTGGAGAACCACGGTCGTCTGCGCGCGGTAAAGAAGGACATCGCCCGCATCTACACCGTTCTCCGTGAGCGCGAGCTCGGCATTCGTGCCGAGGTTGCCGCACCGGTTGTGGAAGCCAAGGAAGAGAAGAAGTCCAAGAAGGCTGCAACCAAGAAGGCTGAGAAAGCTGAAACGGTTGAATCCGAGGAGGATGCCAAGTGAGTGAAAAGGACGAGAACGTGACGGAAACTGTTTCCGACGCAGCCAAGGCTGACGAGCGCGGTTACCGTAAGACGAAGCGCGGCTACGTCGTCTCGGACAAGATGGAAAAGACCATCACTGTCCAGGT
The DNA here is from genome assembly GCF_056401395.1 of Arthrobacter sp. P4_F11. NCBI lineage: Bacteria > Bacillati > Actinomycetota > Actinomycetes > Micrococcales > Micrococcaceae > Arthrobacter > Arthrobacter sp. P4_F11. The sequence goes on along the minus strand of NZ_JBFUJK010000003.1, from coordinate 193,411 downwards.
CGAAGACCGCGTGAAGCACGCCCTCTACGGCAAGGTCATCCGCCGCAACGCCAAGATCAAGGCTCACGACGAAGAGAACAGCGCCGGCATCGGCGACCTCGTGCTCCTCGCCGAGACCCGCCCGCTGTCCGCTACCAAGCGGTGGCGTCTGGTCGAGATCCTCGAGAAGGCCAAGTAACACCTGCACCTCGTGTCTGGTGATACAGCAGAAGCCCTCGTTCCCCTTTGGGGGAACGAGGGCTTCTGCGTTGCCCGCAGCCGCCGCAGCCGGCAGCCTGCGACCGGCGGCAGCCGTTTACCGTGCTCGTCGGGCGGAGCAGCCTTTGGGGGCTGACGACGCCGGCGGGCCGGGTTCCAGGGATGCGCGGCGGCGGGCGGGCCCAAAGCCTGTCCGGCGTAACGGCGTAACGGCGTAACGGCGTCGCGGCTGCGGGGGAGGGGTGTGCAGGTTCCATGGCTGTGATATGGGGATACGCCTAAAACGTGCTAAGATTTTGAGTTTGTATGGCGCCTTTTGCGCGCCGTCATCAACCTCGTAAACAATCGTGCCACGGCATAGTGCCCCCTTGCGCCCCGACTCGTCGGGAACCGCCTGGGAAGCAAATGTTTTTGGCACGGGCGTTTAGGCCTGGTCTGGCAAAATCCAGGCAGGTCAAGAGACACCCCGATCAACCGTTCCGCAAGGCTCATTCCGTAGGAAGATTTTCGGTCTGAGAACCAGCGCGACGCAAGGAGTAAATAGTGATTCAGCAGGAGTCGCGACTCAAGGTCGCCGACAACACGGGTGCTAAGGAAATCCTTACCATTCGCGTTCTCGGTGGATCTGGCCGTCGCTACGCAGGCATTGGCGACGTAATCGTCGCTACCGTCAAGGACGCAATTCCGGGCGGCAACGTAAAGAAGGGCGACGTCGTCAAGGCTGTCATCGTCCGTACCAAGAAGGAACGCCGCCGTGCGGATGGTTCCTACATCAAGTTTGACGAGAACGCAGCCGTCATCCTGAAGAACGACGGTGACCCCCGCGGTACCCGTATCTTCGGACCGGTTGGTCGTGAACTTCGCGACAAGAAGTTCATGAAGATCGTTTCTCTGGCTCCGGAGGTGCTCTAGTCCATGGCTAAGATCAAAAAGGGTGACCTCGTTCAGGTCATCACTGGCGCCAAGGCTGAGCGCGGCGGCGACAAGGGTAAGCAGGGCAAGGTTCTGCGCGTATACCCGGAGACCAACCGCGTGTTGGTTGAAGGCATTAACCGCGTAACCAAGCACACCAAGGTCGGTCAGTCGCAGCGCGGCACCAAGACCGGTGGCATCGAGGTCGTCGAGGCTTCGATCCACATCTCCAACGTGGCTCTGGTTGACCCGTCCACCAAGAAGCCCACCCGCGTCGGTTTCCGCACCGAGACCGTTGAGCGCGATGGCGTGAAGCGTGACGTGCGCGTCCGCGTGGCCAAGAGCTCAGGGAAGGACATCTAATGACTGAGACTCTCGAGACTCCGGCAAGCAAGATCGTTCCTCGTCTGAAGACCAAGTACGCCGATTCCATCAAGAACACGCTGACTGAGGAATTCAAGTACCAGAACGTCAACCAGGTTCCCCGCCTGGTGAAGGTCGTTGTGAACATGGGTGTTGGAGATGCCGCCAAGGACTCCAAGCTGATCGACGGCGCTGTCCGCGATCTGACCCTGATCACCGGCCAGAAGCCGCAGGTAACCAAGGCCCGCAAGTCGATCGCACAGTTCAAGCTGCGCGAAGGCATGCCGATCGGTGCACACGCAACTCTGCGTGGGGACCGCATGTGGGAATTCCTGGACCGTCTGGTCACGCTGGCCCTGCCGCGTATCCGCGACTTCCGTGGCCTCAGCGGCAAGCAGTTCGATGGCAACGGCAACTACACCTTCGGTCTGACCGAGCAGGTTATGTTCCACGAGATCGACCAGGATTCCATTGACCGCGTTCGCGGTATGGACATCACCGTCGTGACCACTGCCAAGACCGACGACGAAGGCCGCGCGCTGCTGAAGGCGCTTGGCTTCCCGTTCAAGACCGAAGACTAATCTAGCTACGTAAAAGGTCCGCCCGCGCTCCATTCCGAACTCTGTTCGGGACAAAGAGCACGGCGGAAACCGTTATGAGGAAGGGCAAGAGCCCACATGACAATGACAGATCCCGTCGCAGACATGCTTACGCGTCTGCGCAACGCTAACTCGGCATACCACGATTCCGTGACCATGCCGTACAGCAAGCTCAAGGCACGCGTTGCCGACATCCTGAAGGCTGAAGGTTACATCGCCTCCTGGAAAGAAGAAGACGCTGAGGTTGGCAAGAAGCTGACCCTCGAGCTCAAGTTCGGTCCGAACCGCGAGCGTTCAATCGCTGGCGTTCGTCGTATTTCCAAGCCGGGACTGCGCGTTTACGCAAAGTCCACCAACCTGCCGCACGTGCTCGGTGGCCTGGGTGTCGCAATCCTGTCCACCTCTTCCGGCCTCTTGACTGACAAGCAGGCCGGCAAGAAGGGCGTGGGCGGCGAAGTCCTCGCTTACGTCTGGTAACGGGAAAGGAAGAGAATAATGTCACGTATTGGACGTCTCCCCATCACCGTTCCTGCCGGCGTTGAGGTCAAGGTTGACGGCTCTGTCGTCAGCGTCAAGGGTTCCAAAGGCGAGCTGAGCCACACTGTGGCCAGCCCGATCGAGGTTTCCCTGGAAGATGGCACCCTGACTGTCGCCCGCCCGAACGACGAGCGCGCCTCACGTTCGCTGCACGGCCTGACCCGCACCCTGATCGCCAACATGATCCAGGGTGTCACCGCAGGCTACGAGAAGAAGCTTGAGATTGTCGGTACCGGTTACCGCGTCCAGGCCAAGGGTTCTGACCTGGAGTTCGCTCTGGGCTACAGCCACCCGGTCAACGTCTCGGCACCGAACGGCATCACCTTTGCAGTTGAGACCCCGACCAAGCTCTCTGTTTCAGGTATCTCCAAGCAGCAGGTCGGCGAGGTTGCTGCCAACATTCGCAAGCTGCGGAAGCCGGACCCCTACAAGGGCAAGGGCATCCGTTACGCAGGCGAAGTCATCCGCCGCAAGGTCGGAAAGGCTGGTAAGTAACCATGGCGATCGCAATTAACAAGAAGCGTACGAACAAGAGCAAGTCTGCCCAGCGCAGCCGCCGCCAGCTTCGTATCCGCAAGCGCATCTCCGGTACGGCTGTACGCCCGCGTCTGGTCGTCAACCGCTCCGCACGTCACGTATTCGTCCAGGTTGTCGATGACACCAAGGGCCTGACCGTGGCAAGCGCCTCCACACTGGAAGCCGACCTTCGTGCATTCGACGGTGACAAGACCGCCAAGGCCAAGCGCGTTGGCGAACTGGTCGCCGAGCGTGCCAAGGCTGCCGGTATCGAAGCAGTTGTCTTCGACCGCGGTGGTAACAAGTACCACGGCCGGATCGCCGCCGTCGCTGACGGCGCACGTGAAGGTGGGCTGGCACTGTGACCGAAAATAACGAAAAGGACATTCAGGTGACTGAAGCTGTAGCTGCTCCGGCAACTGAGACCGCTGCGCCTGCTACCACTGACGACCGCCGTGGTGGCGCTCGTCGTGGCGAGCGTGGCGACCGCGGCCAGGGCCGTGGCGACCGTGGCGGCCGTGGTGGCCGTGACGGCGGCCGCGAGGCCGAGAAGAGCCAGTTCGTAGAGCGCGTTGTAACCATCAACCGCGTTTCCAAGGTCGTCAAGGGTGGTCGTCGCTTCAGCTTCACCGCCCTCGTCGTCGTCGGTGACGGCAACGGCATGGTCGGCGTCGGCTACGGCAAGGCAAAGGAAGTTCCTGCCGCTATCGCGAAGGGCGTTGAAGAGGCCAAGAAGTCCTTCTTCCGCGTTCCCCGCATCGGCAGCACCATCCCGCACCGCGTTCAGGGTGAGGCCGCCGCAGGCGTCGTCATGCTGCGCCCGGCTTCCGCCGGTACCGGTGTTATCGCCGGTGGCCCGGTCCGTGCAGTACTGGAGTGCGTGGGCATCCACGACATCCTCTCCAAGTCGCTCGGTTCTTCCAACGCCATCAACATCGTTCACGCGACCGTTGACGCGCTGAAGCGCCTCGAAGAGCCGGCAGCAGTGGCAGCACGCCGCGGCCTCCCGCTCGACGAGATCGCCCCGCCGGCAATGGTCAAGGCGCTCCTGAACCAGAAGGCAGGTGTCTGAGTCATGGCTAAGAACGTGCTTGTCTCCGACGCACAGTTGGAGATCACTCAGATCAAGTCCGCCATTGGCGGCAAGCAGAACCAGCGCGACACCCTGCGGTCCCTCGGCCTGAAGCGGATCGGACACACCGTTGTCCGCACCGCCGACGCCGTGACCGTCGGGATGCTCAACACGGTTCCGCACCTGGTAAAGGTAGAGGAGGCGAAGTAAATGGCAGAGAAGAACACCGCCGAAAAGGCACAGGGCGCCGCTGAGAAGCAGAACGCACTGAAGGTTCACCACCTGCGTCCCGCCCCGGGTGCCAAGACCGCCAAGACCCGTGTTGGTCGTGGTGAAGGTTCCAAGGGTAAGACCGCTGGTCGCGGTACCAAGGGTACGAAGGCCCGCTACCAGATCAAGGCTGGCTTTGCCGGCGGCCAGCTGCCGCTGCACATGCGCCTGCCGAAGCTGCGCGGCTTCAAGAACCCGTTCCGGGTTGAGTACCAGGTGGTAAACCTGGACAAGCTCAACGAGCTGTTCCCGGAAGGTGGCGCTGTCACCGTGGAGAACCTGGTCGAAAAGGGTGCCGTTCGCAAGAACCAGCCCGTCAAGGTGCTGGGCACCGGCGACATCACCGTCAAGGTTGACGTCACCGTCCACGCATTCTCGGCCAGCGCTGCTGACAAGATTGCTGCAGCAGGCGGTAGCACCACCGCCCTCTAACGAGGCGGCGGGGCAGTTGCCCGTTGTTGAAACTCCCGGTACCAGGGGCTCAGGCCCCCGGTGCCGGGAGTTTTTTTCATTTTCCGGGCCCCGCCGATTGTTCGCGGGGCGCATCCACCCGTTAGACTCGGTTGTTGGGTTTATTTGACCTGTCTCACACGACTTTACTTATTACTCAGGAGGACGCTTGCTTAGCGCATTTGGCCGGGCCTTTCGCACGCCTGATCTGCGACGCAAGTTGTTGTTCACGCTGGGAATCATCACAATCTTCCGCTTGGGTGCCTTCATCCCCTCGCCTGGTGTGAGCTACCAGAATGTCCAGCAATGCTTGCAGAACGGTCAGACCTCGGGCGGGATCTACCAGCTCGTCAACCTGTTCAGCGGCGGTGCATTGCTGCAGGTGTCCATCTTTGCCCTCGGCATCATGCCGTACATCACCGCCAGCATCATCGTCCAGCTGCTCCGGGTGGTCATTCCCCGCTTCCAGCAGCTGTACGAGGAGGGCGCGTCCGGGCAGTCGAAACTGACCCAGTACACCCGTTACCTCACGATCGCACTCGGCCTGCTCAATGCCACGACACTGGTGTCGCTGGCACGCTCCGGCCAGCTGCTGCCTAACTGCCAGCTGCCCATCATCCCGGACAGCTCGATCGTCACCACGGTCCTGATCATCATCACGCTCACGGCCGGCACCGGCCTGATCATGTGGATGGGCGAGCTCGTGACGGAAAAAGGCGTCGGCAACGGCATGTCCCTGCTGATCTTCACGTCCATCGCCGCAGGCTTCCCCGGCTCGCTCGGTGCGATCTGGAAGGCCCAGGGTCCCGGCACGTTCTTCCTGGTCCTGATCATCGGCCTGCTCACCGTGGCGCTTGTGGTCTTCGTGGAGCAGTCCCAGCGCCGGATCCCGGTGCAGTACGCCAAGCGGATGATCGGCCGCCGCACGGTCGGCGGAACCAGCACCTACATCCCCATCAAGGTGAACATGGCCGGCGTCGTGCCCGTCATCTTCGCCTCGTCCATGCTCTACCTGCCGGGGCTGATCTCACAGTTCAACCAGCCCAAGGCCGGCGAGCCGGTACAGCCCTGGGTTGAGTGGATCAACAACAACCTCACCAAGGGCGACCACCCGATCTATATGGCACTGTATTTCGCCATGATTGTGTTTTTCACCTACTTCTATGTTGCGATTACTTTCAACCCCGAAGAGGTCTCGGACAACATGAAGAAGTACGGTGGCTTCATTCCGGGCATCCGCGCCGGCAAGCCGACCGCGGACTATCTTCAGTACGTCCTATCCCGGATCACCCTGCCCGGCGCCTTCTACCTCGGCTTCGTGGCATTGATCCCGCTGGTTGCACTGGTCCTGATCAACGCGAACCAGAACTTCCCGTTCGGCGGCACCTCGATCCTGATCATGGTGGGCGTCGGTCTGGAGACCGTGAAGCAGATTGATGCGCAACTACAGCAACGTCACTACGAAGGGCTTTTGCGATGACGAGAATGTTGATTATCGGACCTCCCGGGTCCGGCAAGGGAACGCAGGCGGAACGCATTTCAGAACGCCTCGGCGTCGTTGCGATCTCCACCGGAGACATCTTCCGCGCCAACGTCAAGGGTGAGACTCCGCTCGGCGTCGAAGCCAAGAAGTACATGGACGCCGGCGACTTCGTCCCGGACAGCGTCACCAACAAGATGGTGCGCGACCGCCTCAACGAGGACGACGTCGAGGCAGGCTTCCTGCTCGACGGGTACCCGCGCACCACCGCGCAGGTGGACTACCTCGAAGACATCCTCGCCGGCGCTGACCAGAAGCTCGACGTCGTGCTCCAGCTCACTGCTGACGACGAGGAGCTGGTTAACCGCCTCCTGGGCCGTGCCAAGGAAACTGGCCGCAGCGACGACAACGAAGGCGTTATCCGTCACCGGCTGGACCTGTACCACGAGCAGACCGAACCGGTGGTGGCCAAGTATGCCGAACGCGGCATCCTGACCCAGGTGGACGGCATCGGTGCCATCGACGAAGTCACCGAGCGCGTCATGGAAGCGATCAAGTCGGCCCAGGCCGCCTGATCCTCACCCCCTGATCCACGCATGCTCATTGCGGCTGACGCAGAACAGAGACGCAGTGCAGAAGGGCGCGTTCCGTACCATCGGGTACGGGACGCGCCCTTCGGCGTTGGGTGGCCCCGCAGCGGGCCCGTTCCGAACCGTTGAACCGGTACGGGAGAATAGAGCTTGAAGACTTGGGTTGATGACCCATGGTGGAGGCCCGGGATCCAGCCCGCCCGGACCGCGAGAGAAAATTTTGAGGTAGCGATGGCATTCGGCCAGGCACGCATTGAATACAAGACCAACGCCCAGATGCGCACGATGCACGAGGCCGGACTGGTCCTGAGCCGGGCACTGGATGCAGCGGTGGCCGCCGCGGCCCCCGGCGTCACCACTGCCCGGCTGGACGAAGTCTTCGCCGCCGTGCTCCAGGACGCCGGCGCCAAGTCCAACTTCCTCGGCTACCACGGGTTTCCGGCCACGATCTGCACCTCGGTGAACGAAGAGGTGGTGCACGGCATCCCCGGCGGCCGGGTTCTGGCGGACGGCGACATCATCTCGATCGACGGCGGCGCGATCGTGGACGGCTGGCACTCCGATTCGGCGCGGACCGTGGTTGTCGGCACCGCCGATCCCGAAGACGTTCGCCTCTCCGAGGTTACCGAGGAGGCCATGTGGCGTGGCATCGCAGCCCTGGCCACCGGGAAATTCGTGGGCGATATCGGCAACGCCGTGGACGACTACGTCTCCTCCGTGCCGGGCAAACCGCTGGGCATCCTGGAGGACTATGTAGGGCACGGAATCGGCTCCGAGATGCACATGGCTCCGGACGTGCTGAACTACCGCACCGGCCACCGCGGGCCGAAGATCCGCCCGGGGCTGTGCCTCGCAATCGAGCCCATGCTGGTCCGGGGCAGCATCGAGACCGCAATCCTGGACGACGACTGGACCGTCGTCACCACGGATGGCAAGCGCTCCTGCCAGTGGGAGCACTCGGTCGCTGTGCACGAGAAGGGGATCTGGGTCCTCTCGGCACCTGATGGGGGAGCGGCGAAACTGGCGCCGCTCGGTGTGGTGCCCGTCCCGATTCCCTAGGCCCGAACTACAAGGCGACTCGCGAGTTTTCTGGCGACGCGCAAAATCCCTGGCGACGGAAGACTCATAGCGCCAGGGATTTTGCGTGTCGCGGGTCAGCGGGGGCGCACAATGGAGCCATGGGAGCAACGGGAGCCATCACAGACGTGGCCGGGATCCGGGTGGGGCAAGTCCAGAAGTCCGGCGACGGCTGGCTGAGCGGAGTGACTGTGGTTCTCCCGCCGCCGGGCACCGTCGGCTCGGTCGACGTCCGGGGCGGCGGGCCCGCGACGCATGAGACGGACTCACTGGATCCCACCACGCTGTCCCAGACCGTGGACGCCGTGGTCCTGACCGGGGGCAGCGCCTTTGGCCTCGCAGCCGCGGGCGGCGCCATGCGCTGGTGCGAGGAGAACGGCCGAGGCTTCCCGGTCCCCGGCGGGCTTGTTCCGATCGTGCCGGCGGCCGCGATCTTCGACCTGGGCCGCGGCGGCGATTTCTCCGCCCGCCCCGGAGAGGCGATGGGCTACGCGGCGACGGCCGCCGCCGCCGGGCAGCCGGAAGGGCACGACGTCGAACGCGGCAACGTCGGCGCCGGCACAGGAGCGGCAATCGGCCGGGGACAGTACAAAGGGGGAGTGGGCACAGCCTCCCTCACCCTAAACAACATCTCCAAAGACGGGCCGGTGGTGGTAGGAGCCATAGCGGTAGTCAATGCGCTGGGGCTACCTTTTGGCTCATCGCCGCAACAGGGGGAACCCGGCAGCGTGCGTCTAAGCGGGGGCCACGCCGGCGGGGTTCCCTCACCGAGCTTGCGAGGCGAGGGGGCCGGTGGGGAGGAACGAGCGAGCACGCAGAGGGTTTCGCCTGTTGTGGAGAAAGCCGCGCAGGTCCCCGAGCCGGCGCCGCCGCTCAACACCACGCTCGTCGTCGTCGCCACCGACGCCGTCCTGGACAAGGCGGACTGCAAACGCACCGCCTCCGCGGCCCATGCCGGCCTGGCCCGGGCTTTGAATCCAAGCCACACCCTCGCCGACGGCGATACCGTGTTCGCCCTGGCGACGGGCGCCGTCGCGCTTGACCGAAGCACCCCGGCGGCCCGGCAGATCAGCCTCATTACCCTGCAGAGCGCGGCCGCCGACGTCGTCCGGCTGGCCATCCTCGACGGGATCTCGCGGGCAGAGGCAGTGACGACGGCGGCCGGGACGCTAGGTGCGTACGGACGCTGAGTGCGCTACGATGGGCGGATTTAACTTTGGATTTAACAATCGGGCCGCGATGGCGTAGTGTTGTCTGTTGGTTGTCTGCCCCGTTGTGCCCTTTTGGGGTCGGGTGGCACCAGCCAATCAATCAAAAACGTCCGCGGTCATGACCGGTGCAAACCGGGAGGCTGCGGCAACAACAGTTAGCGGAGGGTATGGCCAAGAAGGACGGGGTCATTGAGATCGAGGGCGTTGTGACCGAGGCGCTGCCCAACGCGATGTTTCGTGTTGAGCTCACCAACAAGCACATCGTTCTGGCACACATCTCTGGAAAGATGCGCCAGCACTACATCAGGATCCTCCCCGAGGACCGCGTAGTGGTGGAGCTGAGCCCTTACGACCTGACACGTGGTCGTATCGTCTACCGCTACAAGTAAACACTGGGCGGCCAGGGCGACAGCCGAGGGCCGGTCCAGCTGACCAACTGCAACACGCAAAGGAACGCCATGAAGGTCAAGCCGAGCGTCAAGCAGATCTGCGAAAAGTGCAAAGTGATCCGCCGTAATGGCCGGGTCATGGTGATCTGCGAGAACCCGCGCCACAAGCAGCGCCAGGGCTAATTTCCTTCACAGGAAATCCTGGGTTGCTAACCCACGCAAGTAAATAAAGGCAGCACAAGCTGAACTGGGACGTATTGAGCCCGGACAGCTAACCCCCGGTCGGAGGCTGGGGCCGCACTGTAAGTGCGGGTGTACTGCCTACGACCTCCGGTTTATACAAGGAGTACTGCCAATATGGCTCGTCTCGCTGGCGTAGACATTCCCCGCGAAAAGCGGTTGGAAATTGCGCTTACTTACATCTACGGCGTGGGCAAGACCCGTGCACACGAAACCCTGGCTGCTACCGGCATCAGTGCAGACGTTCGGGTCAAGGACCTGACCGACGCACAGCTGGTTGAGCTGCGTGACTACATTGAAGGCAACTACAAGGTTGAGGGTGACCTTCGCCGCGAAGTGGCCGCTGATATCCGCCGCAAGGTTGAAATCGGCAGCTACGAAGGTATTCGCCACCGCAAGGGCCTGCCCGTACGCGGTCAGCGTACGAAGACGAACGCGCGTACCCGCAAGGGTCCGAAGCGCACCGTCGCAGGCAAGAAGAAGGCCCGCTAAACCCCAGTTGCCCCCTAGGATCGCTTACGCGATTTCTGGGAACCCGGCAAGTGTGGGCCAAGCGTAGGCTTTCCCCCAATAACTTTCTGTAGGAGAAAAAATGCCCCCGAAGACTCGTGGCGCGGTTCGCAAGCCGCGTAAGAAGGACAAGAAGAATATCGCGCTGGGCCAGGCGCACATCAAGAGCACCTTTAACAACACCATCGTGTCCATCACGGACCCGAACGGTGCTGTCATCTCCTGGGCTTCGTCCGGTGAGGTTGGCTTCAAGGGCTCGCGTAAGTCCACCCCGTTCGCTGCCCAGATGGCCGCCGAAGCCGCCGCAAAGCGTGCACAGGAGCACGGCATGCGCAAGGTTGACGTGTTCGTCAAGGGACCGGGTTCCGGACGCGAAACCGCCATCCGCTCGCTGCAGGCCGCTGGCCTCGAGGTTGGCTCCATCCAGGACGTCACCCCCAGCGCCCACAACGGCTGCCGTCCGCCGAAGCGCCGCCGCGTCTAAGGCTTTCCAGCGCCCAGGAGCTTGCCCGGACCCTCACCGGTCCGGGCAGGCCCGGCCGCGTTAAGTCTTCAGACCGATCTTTCCACCACCTGTGTTGCGTCATATAGCGGATGCTCGCCGAAAGGAAACCTAAGTGCTCATTGCACAGCGCCCCACCCTCTCCGAAGAGGTCGTCTCCGAAAACCGCTCACGGTTCATCATCGAACCGCTGGAGCCGGGCTTTGGTTACACCCTCGGAAACTCCCTCCGCCGTACCCTGCTCTCCTCCATCCCCGGTGCCTCTGTAACGAGCATCCGGATCGATGGCGTGCTGCACGAGTTCACCACGGTTCCGGGTGTCAAGGAAGATGTCACCGAGATCATCCTGAACATCAAGAACCTGTCGGTTTCCTCCGAGCACGACGAGCCGGTTGTTGCTTACCTGCGCAAGCAGGGACCGGGAGTCGTCACCGCCGCGGACATCGCTCCGCCGGCCGGCGTCGAATTCCACAACCCGGATCTGCACATTGCCACGCTGAACTCGAAGGGCAAGTTCGAACTCGAACTGACCATCGAGCGCGGTCGCGGCTACGTTTCGGCAGCTCAGAACAAGTCCGGCGACTCCGAGATCGGCCGCATCCCGGTCGACTCGATCTACTCGCCGGTCCTGAAGGTTACTTTCCGCGTGGAAGCTACCCGTGTTGAGCAGCGCACTGACTTCGACAAGCTCATTGTCGACGTCGAGACCAAGCAGGCAATCGCCCCGCGCGACGCCGTTGCTTCGGCAGGTACCACCCTGGTGGAACTGTTCGGTCTGGCCCGCGAGCTGAACACCGCAGCTGAAGGTATCGAGATCGGTCCGTCGCCGACGGACGCTGCCCTGGCAGCCGACATGGCACTGCCGATCGAGGATCTGGACCTGACGGTCCGTTCCTACAACTGCCTCAAGCGTGAGGGCATCCACACCGTGGGTGAACTCGTTGCCCGCTCCGAGGCTGACCTCATGGACATCCGCAACTTCGGCGCGAAGTCCATCGATGAGGTCAAGGCCAAGCTGGTCGAACTGGGCCTGTCCCTCAAGGACTCCCCTCCCGGTTTCGATCTCGCAGCACGTGCCGCAGCCATCGAAGAGGACGACGCCGCGTTCAGCGACGACGAGCTCTAACCAACAGATCTTGGCCGGCTGGCTGGATGCACCCTGGTGTGCGCAGCCCAACGGCTTCCAATGAGGAGAAACTATAATGCCTACCCCCGCTAAGGGTCCGCGCCTCGGAGGCGGAGCGGCTCACGAGCGTCTTATGCTCGCGAACCTGTCCGCCGCACTTTTCGAGCACAAGCGGATCACCACCACGGTGACCAAGGCCAAGCGCCTGAAGCCGTACGCCGAGCGCCTGGTGACTTTCGCCAAGCGTGGCGACCTCGCGTCCCGCCGTCGTGTACTCGGCCTGATCAGCAACAAGGGCGTCGTCCACGAGCTGTTCACCGACATTGCACAGGCAGTGGAAAACCGCGATGGCGGCTACACCCGCATCACCAAGATCGGCAACCGCAAGGGCGACAACGCTCCCATGGCTGTCATCGAACTGGTTCTCGAGCCGGTTTCCGCAAAGCAGGCCGTGGTAGCAGAGGCTACTTCTGCTGCCAAGCGCGACGCTGACAAGAAGGACGCCGAAAAGGCCGAAGCAGCTCCGGTTGCCGAGACCGAAGAGGCTCCCGAGGCTGAGGTCGCTGAGACCGAAGCCGCTACCGAAGAGGCTCCGGCCGCTGAGGAAGCAGCCGCTGAGTCCGAGAAGGACGCGAAGTAATTCGCTAAGTCTTTCTATAGACTTAAGTCTATGAACGAGCTCAAACCCGCTGCCCCCGTCTTGGGGGGCGGCGGGTTTTTGCGTATCCGGCTGGATGTGGCGTACGACGGCGGCCCGTTCAGCGGGTGGGCCGTGCAGCCGGGACTGCGCACCGTCCAGGGCGTCCTGGAGGAGGCCCTCGCGCTGCTGATCCGCCGCCCCGTCCGGGTCACGGTTGCCGGGCGCACCGACGCCGGGGTGCACGCCCGCGGCCAGGTGGTCCACCTGGACCTCAGCGAGGCGGAGTGGCTGGGCCTGAACCGGGGCGCCGAACTGGATCCCGCCCTCGCCCTGCTCCGCCGCATCCGCGGTGCCTTGAGCCGTGGCCTGGGCGACCTCAGCGGCGCCATCGAGGTGCACCGAGTGAGCGTGGCACCCGTTGGCTTCGATGCCCGGTTCTCCGCCCTCTGGCGCCGCTATTCCTACCGGATCGCGGACGGCCCCGCGCTGTGGGACCCACTGGGACGCGCCTCGACCCTGTGGCACAAGGTTCCGCTGGACGTCGGTCTCCTCAACGAGGGCGCCGCGCCGCTGCTGGGCCTGCAGGACTTCCGCTCGTACTGCAAGCCCCGCGAGGGGGCCACGACCATCCGTGAACTGCAGCGCTTCGAATTCGCGCGCGGCACCGACGGCGTCATTGTCGTCACCGTTCAGGCTGACGCGTTCTGCCACAACATGGTCCGCTCCCTGGTGGGCTCGGCGTTGTACGTGGGGGAGGGCGAAGAGGCCCCGGAATGGCTCTACGAGCGGCTCCTCGCCCGGCAGCGCGACGCCCGCTCCGTGCTCGCAGCCCCGCACCCGCTGGTGCTCGAGGAAGTGGCCTACCCGACAGAGAGCGGCATGCTGGCCCGGGCCGAACTGACGCGGGCACTGCGGGCCTAAATCCAGACCTGGAACGCGGCTATGGGAACGCCGGCTGCGAGTAAGCCGGCGCGGTGCCTTTCGCAGGGAGCTCCAGCGTGAAGGTGCTTCCGGATCCGAGGAGGGTGTTGCAGGAAATGGAGCCGCCATGGCGCTCCACGATCGCCTTCGTGATCGACAACCCGAGCCCGGCCCCGGGGATGGAACCGTCCCGCACCGCAGGGCTTCGGAAGAACCGTGTGAAGACTCGTTCTGCGTCGGCGGCTGTCATCCCCAATCCGTCATCTTCCACGTGCAGCAGCACCCGGTCTCCCTCGGTGCTGGCGGAGACGCGCACATTGCCGCCATTGGGGGAATATTTGATGGCGTTGGAAATGAGGTTATCCAGCGCCTGGCTGATCCGGAGCGGGTCTACGTGCGCCCATAGCGGCGCCGGCACCTCCATCGAGAGCGTGACCTGGGAAGCCTGGGCGTGTGCGTGAGCCGAACCCAGGCTCGCCTCCACGAGGCTCGCCAGGTCGGTCCGCAGGGGATGGACATGGACAGCCGAGTTGGCGGACATCAGCAGATCCGAGACAAGGGCGAGGAGTCGTTCGGCGTTTCGTTGCGCAACCTCGAGGCGGCGGAGGGCCTGAGCGGACAAATGTTCCGAGTCGCTGAGGGCTAGATCCAAATTGCCGATAATCGATGTCAAGGGGGTCCGGAACTCGTGGGAGACGGTGGAAAGCACGTCGTCCTTGGCCGCCAGGGCATCGATCAGGCCGGACACTTCGTCATTGAGCAGTCGTTCGCGTTCGCAGCCGGCGTGGAGTTGGGTTGCCAGGCGCCCAGTCAACTGTTGCCGCGTAACCCGCAGGGCGATGGCCACTGCCAATGTGATGAATGGCAGGAGAACGGCGGCCGCGATTCGGTCCGGGGTTGAGCCGCCGTTGAGCAACCACGGCAGGCCGGTCAGCAGGGGCCCGAAGAAGCTGATCGAGACGATGGCCGGACCGGACAAACGGGAGGCCGTGACCCAGAGGACCGGAAGGACGGCCAAGATGCCGAGATCGGGCAGGCCCTCGACGCTGCCACTGCGGACGAGGCAGATCGCGGCTAAGTCGAGCACGGGGATGGCGAGCGGAGCATAGGGCCCGAACCGATGCCAGGGCACCAGAAGGCAGGCCAGGAGGAGGGCCAGAAGGAGCGCAAAGGCAGCCCGGCACAGGCCAGTCTCGAAGAGGCCGGGCCAGCCCCCGGGCGCTGCAAGCGCCACAGCCGTCATCGCCAGTGTGAGCGGAAGCTGGCATAGGGCAACCTGCACACGCGGCGGGAAAGCCGCAAAGTAACCTGCCGGGTTCCGGACCAGGTGCTGTTTACTCAATGAAGCCGCGCCCCTTCCTCGCTACTCTTTATTTAACAGCATTCGTCACGTTAACTTGACAAGTTACGAAAATATATTGCCGCGACTGTGCCTAAACGGTCGTTGGCGCTATAGCGTAGGTACTCTAGCAATGCTGGCGAATCATGATTGCACAGCAGTAGCGACGCGGCCGCTATGGGGGTAGGTGGCGCATCAGATGTGAGGGGGACCATGACTGACTTGGGAGTCGCCGTAGTTGTGGAGGACGATGACGATGTGCGTCATCTCGTGGAAGCGGTATTGAGCCAGGCGGGATTTGACGTCCACGGCGCAGCGAGCGGTCGCGAGGGGGTCGAGGTCGTGCGGAATCAGAAGGCCAACGTTGTCACCTTGGACGTTGGCCTCAACGATATTGACGGCTTTGAAGTGCTACGCCGAATTCGACAGTTCAGCGATGCCTACGTGGTCATGCTGACGGCGAGGACGGACGAGTTGGACACTCTGACCGCGCTGCATACCGGTGCCGATGATTTCATGACCAAACCGTTCCGGCCGCGCGAGCTCCGAGCCCGGATAGCTGCGATGATGCGCCGGCCTCGGCAGGACGGCCCGGAGGCCAAGCCCGCGGACCCGGAAACGGTTCCGTCGAAGGCACTTGACCTGACCCACGATTCGGAATTACGGCACAACGGCCTGATACTGAACCCGCACACCCGTTCGGTCACCGTGGATGGCATTCCTGCCAGCCTCACGCGCAGTGAGTTCGATCTCCTGCATGCCCTGTTGAAAGGGGCAGGTGCCGTCCGGTCGAAGACTGATCTGGTGCGGGTAGTGCGGGGTCAGCACTACAGCGCGGACGCCTATATCAGTGAGTCCGATGAGCGTGCCGTCGAAGTACACATCGGCAACCTGCGTCGCAAGCTGCGGGAGGATCCGCTGCAACCCCGCTGGCTCCAGACTGTCCGTGGCGTTGGGTACCGCCTCACGCCGGCCGCGGACTAGCTATCCCCGAGGTTGTGCCTGAGCTGCAGTTCGTCCACGGTGTGGTTTCCACTCTCCGCGACTTCCCGCAGGAGCAACCGCGCGAGGTGTGCGTCGTGGGTGCGAATGGCGTCCTCAAGCTCTCTGGCTAGCTCGGCCAGACGGACGCCGCCGACCATCGCAGAAGACGTCTTCAAGCTCAGGATTGCGTCCAGTGCTGCGGTCTCGTCACCGCTATCAAGGGACGTCGCCAGGGATTGATAGCGCTGGTCCCACATCCTTGCATAGTCCCTCGCGAATCCTTTGGCCACGGCAGGGCTGTCCAGCTGTGATTCGAGTTCCTTGAGGGCGGACGGGTCCACGATCGGGCTCACAACTTGTACGGTCGCCGTTGGGGCCGCGCCGGAACCAGGCGTGGTGCTGTCGGCGGAGGAACCGGTATTTGAATCGCCGTCGTCTGGCGTACCTTGGAAAGACATGTGCCCACGCTACTTGCTGCGCCTGCGCCGTGTTTCCAACTCCGGTGTTTCCTGTGGCAAAATTGTGGCTTTTCGGGTGCACTCCCGGGTTCTTGACTGCGGCTCGGACTCCTCCAGCGCCTGTCACACCGGGTGATCCTTCGGAAGCCTTTCGCTATCCCGATGGCTTCCTGAGGTTTGCGGTGAAGCTACTCTCCGCCGGAGGTCCGGGATGCTACTGGCCGCTGAAAGTCTCGATCGTGTTGATGACAGCAGGACCCAGGATGGCAATGAACAGAACCGGAAAAATGAAGAAGAGGAGCGGAAACAGGATCATCACCGGAAGCTTCATGGCCTTCTCTTCCGCCCTCTGCCGACGCTTGACGCGCATCACCTTGGCCTGGACGCGCAGCACGCGGCTAATGGCGATGCCGTAGGTATCCGCCTGAACCACTGCCTGGACGAAGCTCCGAAGTTCGGGGATATTGGTGCGTTCTGCGAGGGCAAGGTAGGATTCGCGGCGGCTGCGTCCCACCTGCATGTCCTGCAGGGTACGGACCAGCTCCTCCGCCAGCGGGCCTTTGCCGTTCTCGCCGGCCCGGGCCATGGCGCCCTCGAAGCCGAGGCCGGCTTCAACAGAGATCAGCATCTGGTCCAGGGTGTTGGCGAGCTCCAGCTGCATGGCCTTCTGCCGTTCCTGCCCCTTGCTGTAGAGCATCAGGTCCGGGATGAAATATCCCAGGACCACTACGAAGATCCCGACCAGCTTGATGATCGGCGTCGGCCCTATGGAACTGAGAAACAGTCCGAGCAGTCCGCCCAGGAGCCCCAAGGCGGGTTTGGCAGCAAGCAGCCGGCCCAAGGGCAGGTTTGCCGGGCGGCCGGCAAGAGACAGCAGGTGGTCGAGTTTGAACACGTAGGCGGCTGGCGTGAGGCGGTAGCCGATCTTCTCGATGAAGCCTGTACTGGCCTTCTTGTCTTCCTCCGCACGGTGGTTTCCCCTGGCGAGGATTTCCCGGGCCGCGGTCTGCCCCTTCCTGTCGGCGGACAGAAGGGTCCACGCCAGGTAGCTGAGCGGCAGGCAGATCAGGAGAAGGGCGAGAACAATCACGGGATCCATGGTCGGCTCAGAACTTTAGGTCGATAATCTTGCGCATCCAGAGACCGCCAATGGTCATCAAGATGACGGAAGCCACAACCATGATGCCGCCAAGGAGGGTAGTGAACATCTTGTCCATGTACCCGGGGCTGACCAGCATCAGCATGGCCACAATTCCGAGGGGGAGGGCCATCAGGATGTAGGCAGAGAACTTGCCCTCCGCGGCCAGGGACTTGATGTGGCCCTTGATTTCACTGCGTTCGCGGATGGTTTCATTCACCTGATCCATCACCTCGGCCAGGTTGCCGCCCACTTCGCGGTTGATCTGGATGGCCTGGGAGATCCACACGAAGTCCTCGTTCTTCATCCGGTCCGCCGTGTCGTTGAGGGAGGTCAGTAGGTCCCTCCCCAGGCTAGTTTCCGAGATGACCCGGCGCATCTCCTCGGAGGTGGGGGCCTGGGATTCATTGGCGGCGGCGTCAATGGCGCGAAGAATACTGTGCCCGGCGCGGAGGCTGCCAGAGAGCAGCTGCAAAGTATCGCCCAGCTGGGCATCGAATTTGGCGCGCCTCTTCCCCGCCAGGAAACCCAGGACAAGGTGCCCCAGGAAAGGCGCCGCAAGCATCAGAAGTATCGCCAAGAGGGGGCCGGCCACTACGACCCCCACGAGTCCGCCCACGAAGGAGCCGATGATTACCAGGAACAGGAAATCTGCCTGGCTCAGGCGCAGGCCGGCGTTCTCGAGGGCTTCCCGGTTGAAGAACCGGACGTTCCGTTTTGCCAGGAAGTGCTCGATCACCTCGACGGCGGAACCCGCGAATCGGGTCAGCTGCGAGTCTGATTCTGTCCGGTAGGGCCGACGGCGATCCAGCGGCACGGTGGGGGTGCGGGGGATGAGTACTGTCGCTCCGGCCAAGACGGCTGCCGCGACCAAGAGTATCACGCTGATAATCAGGACCATGAGTCTCAGTGCCCTCCGCTCGGGGTCAAGGGCGCCCCGAAGACACCTGCCGAAACGTGGATGCCCAGATCTTCAAAGCGGTCAATGAACCGTGGCCGGATCCCGGTAGGGATCGGAGTCCCCAGGAAACGTCCGTGTTGGTCAACGCCGGCGGAATAGTCGAAGATGAAGGCATCCTGGAGGGTGACGATGTCGCCTTCCATGCCCTGGACTTCGGTGACGTGCGTGATGCGGCGGGTACCGTCCCGGAGCCGGGAAATCTGGATGATGAGGTTGACGGCGGAGGCGATCTGTTCGCGGATGGCCCGCAGCGGCAGATCCATGCCGGCCATGAGGACCAGCGTTTCCAGACGGGCGACGGCGTCGCGCGGCGAGTTGGAGTGGACGGTGGAGAGCGAGCCGTCGTGGCCGGTGTTCATGGCCTGGAGCATATCCAGCGATTCGCCGCCGCGGACCTCACCGACCACGATGCGGTCCGGACGCATACGCAGGGAGTTGCGCAGCAGTTCGCGGATGGTGACTTCACCCTTGCCCTCGGTGTTTGGCGGCCGGCTTTCCAGCCGCACCACATGGGCCTGCTGGATCTGGAGTTCAACGGCATCCTCGATGGTCACGATGCGCTCGTTGGCCGGGAGGAAGGAGGAAAGCACGTTGAGGAGAGTCGTCTTGCCTGTGCCCGTACCGCCGGAAACGATGATGTTCAGCTTGGCCTTGACGCAGGCGTCGAGCAGCTCTGCCATCTCCGGAGTGAGCGTGCCGAAGTCGATCAAATTCCGGACCGTCAGCGGCACCTTGCTGAACTTACGGATGGTCAGCGATGAGCCGCCGACGGCGAGCGGGGGAATCACGGCGTTAACTCGAGAGCCGTCTTCCAGCCGCGCGTCAACCAGCGGCGAGGATTCATCGATGCGCCGGCCGACCTTGGACACGATGCGCTCAATGACCTTGCGCAGGTGGTCCTCGGAGCTGAACCTGGACTCGGTGAGCGTCAGCTGGCCCTTGCGCTCTACATAGATCTGGTCCATCCGGTTCACCATGATTTCCGTGACGTCCGGATCGTCCAGGAGCCGCTGCAACGGACCGTACCCGAGTACGTCGTCGGCTACGTCCCGGACCAAACGCGAGCGTTCGTCCGACGTGAGCGGGACTTGCTCCGCATCGATGATGCGGATGAGCTCCTCCCGGGCCGAGCTGCGCAGCTCGCCCTCCGTGATGGCTGAGTCGTTGAAGCGGGCTCCCATCTTTTCGAACAGCGCCGTCGCGGCGCGCTGTTTGATCGCTGCAAAAGCGTCTACGGGCTGGTGGGTCTTGGGATGGAAGCCTTCGGGCTCACCGGACGCGCCGGGTGGCCGCGTCGCCCGGGCGGGCGCCGCCGGCCGTTCGCGGCGTACTGCAGGCACAGAAGTCGGGGCCGGCATACGCGGGGCAGGCACACGGCGTGCAGCCGGGGGAGCCGTTGTGGAAGCAATCGAGACTACGGAGGCGGCGCCTGGGGCGGCTGCAGGCTGAGCCTTGTCTTTTGCCGCCTGAATGCGTTCTGAAAGTTTCAACTAGACCACAACCCGCCGGTGAGTCTTACGTTGGGAATTTGCGCGCCAGGCCGGGCTGAAGCGTTCCACGAGTTGGCTGAGGCCCTTGACGGCAGGATCCTTTCTAGCCTCCTGCAGGACGGGAACGCCACGGTTGGTGGAGAACGCGACGGCGCGGGAGCGCGGGACGCTGACATCCACTGGGGCGCCAAGGGTGGATTCGACGTCCTGGACCGAGAGACCGCACTTGGGATCGGCCATGTTGAGCACCACGTGCCGGCTTTCCGGCATGATGTCTAGCTGGCGTAGAACGTCGAGACCGGAGCGTAGGCCGCGGACGCTGGGGATATCCATAGCGCTCACCCAGACCACGTCGGTGCAGGCCTCCATGGCGGCCAACCCAATTTCCGGTAATCCTGGTGCGGTATCCACCACCACGTATTGGAACTCGTCCGCCAACTGCTCCAACAGGCGCGTGATCTGTTCAGGCGTGATGTAATCGGCCTCAACTGGGCTGACGGGTGCGCAGAGGGCATAGATGCTGGCGGGGTGCACAGTGAGGAAAGCCTTCAATACCAGCGTGTCCTGGCTTGCGGCAGGAGAGACGGCGTCTGTAACTGTGTGCTCCGGATTGAGATAGAGCCCGGAGGCGACGTCGCCGAACTGCAGGTCCAGGTCCACGATCACCACGCTCATGGGCGCAATCTTGCCCAGGCCCACGGCCACATTGGTGGCGATGGTTGTCTTTCCGACTCCGCCTTTCGGGGAGAAAACGCCGATGACCGTGCCCTTGCCGCCGTCCGCGTGCTGAGAGGGCTCCGTCCGGTGACGGTTGGCGAAGGACTGGCAGGCCCGCTCCAAAAGGACCCGCATCTGCGCCGGGTCGGCCGAGGGGCTGAGGATGTCCCGGACGCCTGCCCGCATGGCCTGCAGGATGAAGTCGGGATCAGGCTCACTGACCAGAAGCACCGTCAGGTCAGGCGCCTGAACGTCAAGCACGGTGGCGAGGCGCAATGCCTCGTCGACTGGCACGTCAGGCCCCAGCACGAGAACCTCCGGCCGCTCCTGATTCAGCTGGGCGAATAGGTCGTAGGGCCCGGCGGGCAAAACGTGGGTCAGGAATGTCTGCACGCCGCCCTGCAGCCCGCCCGCAACCGCCTGCCGCAAACGGTTGTCGAAGTCAGCATTAGGTGTGATCAGGACGAAGCGGCTCACTTGTAGACCTCAGGTTTCGTCATGATCCCGGGCTTTCCACTATCTGTGGCGTTGAGCGGTTCCTTGCTCAGCCAGATGCTGGCAAAGTCTTTAAACTCCGAGGCATAGACAATTTTCGTTGCATCGACATCATTGACCGCAACGGTCAGGAGCAATAAACCGGAGGGAAGTGACGTGTCTTCCGCTGGAGCAGAGCCTTCCGCCGACGGTTGGGGGGAAGGAGTAGCAACGGGAGCACGCTGGACGGCGGTGACCAGGACTTTGTGTACAGACAGTTGAGTCGTCTGCTTGTCAGGGGTGGCCTCGATGCCGCCATCCTTCAGGTTTATGAAGATTCCGACGTGGTCGCCTGGTGCGATACGGCCGCCGACAACGCGCTGAGGTTCCAGCTGGAAGGAGACTTCCTGCAGACCGGCCGGGATTTCTACCGACCCTTGGATTTTGAGGTCTTCCGGTTCGACCAAGCGTTCTGTAACAAGCTGCTCGCCGGGAATGAGGTCAACGGCGGCGACCTTCCCTTTGGACTCATCCAGGGACTTGAGGGAGGACGCGGTCACGGCCGCGGCAGGCAGCTGTTTGGTGGCTATCGAAGCGCTCATGGCCTCTACCGGCGTGCCAGCGGGAATCGCCGCCTTCACTACCAGGACACTCACAGGCTCAAGGTCCTTGACAGCCCGCTGGTCCGCGCCCTGAGCGTAGGAAACAACCAGCATGGCGCCAATGAGGGCGAGGACGACCGCTGCTATTCCGGCCAGAAGTCGTGACTTCACAGTTAGGTTGCTCCAATGGTGAGACGAACCACGGAAGTACCGTAGTCGGGGGTGCTGCCGAGTTCGAGGGCTTGAGACAGGGAAACAAACTTGACGAAAGAGCCTCGGAGCGTCTTGTTGGCAAGCTTGTCGGACTTTGGCCATTCTTCATTGGAGAAGTGGTACCCGGTGACGTGAAAGGCGGCAAACCCTTTGACGTAGTACTTGCCGCCTGAGCCTGTTCCGGTGGCGACAGCGTAGAGCGGAAGCAGGATCGTTTGATCTTGGAGGCCGCTAATGTCCGCGGATGAGCAGACGGTCGGGGCACTGGCACCGGTGTCGCTGCTGAACCAGATCCCTGAATCACTCGAAGCGCCGGCGCTCATCTTAACGCTGCATTTGCTGTCGGTTGCATCAGGATCGGTGATCCAACCAAAACCACCAGGGATCCCGCCGCAGCCCCCGGCGTCTATATAGAGGACTTGGACGACAGTGGGGTCCGAGGAAAATTTGCACTCAGCGATTGTCAACGGCACAATCACAGTGCCCTTGGACGGCGTCCCCCACTGGACATTCGAGATGGCCGTGACTTCAGAACTGGGAAAACCCAGTGCGCGCGCGAAAAAGTTCGACACTGAATTGGACGCGCCGCCCGTTTCTTTGGCACCTGTGGTCACCGTGGCCTTGCGGTTCACCTTGTCCAGGCCAATGGACTTCACGTTGCTTTGTCCGTCCACGGCGTTCTTATTTGCGAGATCAGCGGCCAACGCAGAAGTGGAAGAACAGTCCGAATCGTTTACATTCTTGGCACACTTCTGGGCCAGCATCAGGGCGACAGAATCCGAACCGTTCTGCAACTGGGCCCGCTCGGAATAGAGCCGAGCGACGTCAATGGAGATGGCTGCGAAGCCGAGAAGGACCACCATAAGCAGGGCGACGACAACCGCGATTCCGCCGCGTTCCCTGTCGGATTCAGCTGCTATCCGCCGCATTGCATCGTCCCGACGCCTTTCATCGCAAACGGACCGGCGATTCCCGTCATGGTGTTGAGAGTGTAGTCAATGGTCAAAGTGACCTGAACGTTCGCTGCGCAAGCCGTCGGTACCGGTGTAGTGGCAGGGGTCGTTTGATACTTGAAGACGATCTTTTCGTCTTTGATTGCCGGAGTGAGCGCAGAGGCAGCGCTCTGGACCGCTGCTTTGGCGCTGGGCGAGCTGTTGTTGATGGCCATAACGCGCACGCCCTCGCGGGCAGCATTGGATAGCGTGATTTGCACGTTGTAAGCACGGCCAAATTCCATGATGCCGAGTAACAGCATGATCAGGATAGGGGCCAGAATTGCAAACTCGACTGCCGCAGCACCGCGTTCGGATGCCCTCGACATGGTGGCCTCTCATCGAAACTGGTCAGACAGCTCGGCGGCGGCGGGTTTGCCGCCGCCGCCGAACTGAATTTGACTACCTGGGCTACTAATTACGCTGCGCAGGTCTGGGTAGCTGCAACCCAGTTCGGCTTTGTCGAGTCAGTGATTTGGCACTTGACGTCTCCGAACATGTCACCGAGCGTACTGCCGAGGAGGGTCACTGCGGCGATGATGACAACGGCGATGAGGGCGACCATGATGCCGTATTCAACGGCGGTTGCGCCTTTCTCATCGCGGCGGAGACGGACGGCGAGATTGGTGTAGAGAGCAAGCATTGTGGACTCCTGAGCGAGTGTAGGGAAGCTGGTCAGATGCCAGCTCTGCCAGAAAGCTAGCAATGCGATTCGTCAGAAGTTACGCTGCTTGCCACTTCCTGCGACAAGCCTTCTCTAACTGCACAATTCCTGATGATTTCCTGCGCATAATCTGCGCTCGAGCTGCTCCGAGGCTCAGAGGGATGGCACACGAAAGGACCCCCTCGGCTCTGGGGTCCAAGGGGGTCCGGTCCTGGGGCGCAACTTACAAGCTGCACTCTGCCCGTCACGCAGGTTGCTTACTAGGGCAGGCCCAGGGCATTTCTGATTCCGGTGCTGAGTTCCTCGAAATAGAGATTCAGCGCCAATCCGAAGGCCCCCACGCCCCCAACGATGACAATGGCGATGAAGCCTGTCAGGATGCCGTATTCCGTGGCGGTGGCGCCGCGCTCATCCGGGCTGAGCCAGCTGAGGTGCTGGAACCAGGCCCCGAGGCCGCATGAAGGTTTTGCCATTATGGCTCCTAGGAAAACGCGGCCATGATGCCCATGACGGCGGGCCCCATGAGGATGATAAAGAGCGTGGGGAAGATGCAGAAGATCAACGGGAAGAGGATCTTGACGGGTATCTTCATGGCATGCTCCTCGGCGGCCTGGCGACGCTTGGTCCTCAGTTCCTGGGCCTGCGCCTTGAGGACCTTCGCGATCGCGATGCCGTATGTATCGGCCTGGACGACAGCCCGGATGAAGCTCCGGAGGTCAGGCGAATCGACTCGCCCTGCGAACGCCAAGTAGGCGTCCTTCCGGCTGCGCCCCACTTGCATGTCTTGCAGCGTTCTGGTGAATTCGTAGGCGAGCGGGCCGGTGCCGTTGTGCGCACTCCGCGCCATGGCCGCTTCAAAGCCAAGGCCAGCCTGAACTGAGATCAGCATCTGGTCCAAAGCATTCGGCAGCTCAAGGCGGATCGCTTCACGGCGCTTTTCCGCCTTTGTCCGGATCAAAAGATCGGGAACGAAGTAGAGGAAGACGACGAAGGCAAGAGCGATGAGGACGCGCTGCGGAGAGGGCTCCGCCAAGAAGCCCATCAGGCCCAGGCCAGCGCCGGCCAGGGCCAACAGCGGTTTCACCATGAGCAGCCGCGCCACCGGCCAGCCCTTCGGTCGTCCCGCCCCGGCTAGTTGCTTGTCCAGCCAGGCAACGTAGCCAACCGGAGCCAGCTTTTTGCTGAGCCCTGCAAGCTGCCCGCCTATAACGGATCGCCCGGCGGCGGACCCCGCAGATTTGGTCCCGAGGTTAGTTCGGATATTCCGCAGCCCGGTGCGGTCTCCTGTGAATGCCAGCCAGACCATGCCGGAGACGGGGGCAATGATGGCCAACACGGCGGCCATAGCGATGGGTTGCATGTGTTCCTCCTCAGAACTTCGGCTTGATAAGACGGCTGAGCCAGAAAGCCCCGAGGCTGAGCATGACAGCGGAGGCCGCAATCATGAGGTAGCCGGGAAGCGTTGACGAGAACGTCTTCGCGTAGACCGGATTGATGAATTGCAACGCGATAAACAACAGGATCGGCAGGGAGATCAAAACCATGGCAGACACGCGTCCTTCGGCGCTGAGGGCCTTCACTTGGCGTCTGACCTGGTTCCGGTCACGGATAGTCTCACCCACGTGGTCAAGCACTTCGGCCAGATCTCCGCCGACTTCACGGTGGATTTCTATGGCTTGGGCGATCCAACTGAAGTCCTCATTCTTCGTCCGGCTTGAGACATCGAGAAGCGATTCGCCGAGGTCACGGCCGATGCGGGTCTCGTTGACTACGCGGCTCAATTCGTCAGCCATGGGTGCGTCGCTTTCCTGACCGGCAGCGTCCAGCGAACGTAGCAGGCTATGGCCGGCGCGCATGCCGCCAGCGAGCATCCGGAGCGTGTCCGGAACCTGATCATCGAACTTTGCCTGCCGGCGTGAGATGAGCACGTTCAAACTCAATGCGAGTCCAATGGGCGTGGCAAGAATCAGGAGAATCGCGGGAAACGCACCTCCCAGGAGGAATCCGGAGACGCCAGCCAGTACGGTGATGATGCCAGCCACCAGTAGGTAATCCGCGGGTTGCTTTTTGAGGCCCGCACTGTCCAGACGACGCCGGGACAGAATTCCCGAAGGCTGAGGCTGCAGCCTGGCATCGATCACGCCCAGCGTCGCGTCCGTCAGCTTTGTCAGGGTGGAAGGGTGGGCTACGCCGCCGGGCCGGCGACGTTCCGGTGAAATGACGTTGCTCGACTTCAAGATGATCCAGAACACGATCACGAGGGCCATATAGACCAGCGCCAAGCCAAGCACCATGACCGCAGGGGAGGCCTCGTCGGGAATCATCTGACACTACCCAGGTGCGCCCCGAAGACGGCGGGCGAGATTGGAATGCCAAGTTCCACGAACCTGTCGGTGAACCGCGGACGGACACCGGTGGGTATTGGTTTGCCGAGGAACCTGCCATTAGCGTCCACTCCGGCGGAGTAGTCGAAAACAAAGGCGTCCTGGAGGGTGACAATGTCCCCTTCCATGCCCTGCACCTCGGTGATGTGGGTGACCCGCCGGCTACCGTCACGAAGCCTCGTAATGTGGACGATGAGGTTCACCGCGGAGGCGACTTGTTCGCGGATGGCCCGCAGTGGCAGATCCATCCCCGCCATCAACACCAGCGTTTCGAGGCGGGCCACCGCATCCCGGGGGGAGTTCGCGTGCACGGTGGAGATTGACCCGTCATGGCCGGTGTTCATGGCTTGGAGCATGTCCAACGATTCGCCGCCGCGGACCTCGCCGACGACGATCCGGTCCGGCCGCATGCGGAGCGAGTTGCGGACGAGTTCGCGAATGGATACCTCGCCCCGGCCCTCGATGTTCGCCGGCCGACTCTCCAGCCGCACCACATGCTCCTGCTGCAACTGGAGCTCCACGGCGTCCTCGATGGTCACAATGCGGTCTGTCTCCGGGATGAAAGAGGACAGGACATTGAGCAAGGTGGTCTTGCCCGTGCCGGTACCGCCCGAGACGATGATGTTCATTCGCGCCAGGACACAGGCTCGCAGGAGTTCAGCCATTTCCGGGGAGAGGCTGCCGAACTCTATGAGCTTGTTCACAGTGAGGGCTTCGCGGGCAAATTTTCGGATGGTCAGCGAGGGACCATTGACGGCCAGGGGAGGGATGATCGCGTTTACGCGTGAGCCATCGGCAAGCCGCGCGTCGACCAGGGGCGAGGACTCGTCGATCCGTCGGCCGACCCTGGAGACAATCCGTTCAATGACCCGGCGGAGCGCTTCGTCCGAACTGAACTTGGCATCCGTTTTCTGGAGATGGCCATGTTTCTCCACGTAGATGCTGTCATGGCGGTTAACCATGACTTCCGTGACTTCGGGATCGTCGAGGAAACGCTGAATAGGACCGTGGCCCAGTACGTCGTCGATGATTTCGCGGGTCAGCCGCTGCCGTTCAGCCGAGGTAAGCGGGACTTGCTCCGCGTCCACGACCACCTTGAGTTCATCCTTGACCTGCTGGTGTAGCTCGGATTCATCCATCGAGGAGTCCGAGATCCTGGAGCCGAGCCGTTCATAGAGGGCCTGGCTTGCCCGCTCTTTGAGCCCACGGAGGGCCTCACTGGCTATACCGGCGTTGGGACCGACTTCCTCGACCACGAGTGCCGCGCTGGCAGCATCGGCGGCTTTGGCTTCCTGTATTCGGCCAAGGGTCGAAGGGACGCCAGGCTGCAGCAGAGGTTCCGGCGTGGCCGTCTCACCCTCCTGGCTGCCGTGACGCAATTGCTCAAATCTTTTGGTGAGACTCACTGGACTACCGCCCTTCGGTGGAGCTTGCGATGTGTTCGGTCCTGCCAATCCGGCTGGAAACGTTCCACGAGTTGACGAAGGCCTTTCGCTGCCACGTCACGTCGGCCATCCTGAAGGATGGGAACACCCTTGTTGGTGGAAAACGGCAGGGTCCGGGAGCGTGGAATGGCGACGTCAACCGGTACCCCGATTGTTGCCTCCACGTCGGGGACTGAAAGGCCGCTCCTGCCATCCGCCATGTTCAGCACAACATGCCGGCTGTCCGGCATGAGGCCCAGCTCGTTAAGGATGTGGAAGCCCGTGCGGAGCCCGCGGATGCTCGGCACGTCCATGCCGCACACCCAAACGGCATCCGTCGCCTGCTCTAGCGCGGCGAGGACGTGCTCGCCGAGTCCGGGCGCGGTGTCGATGACCACGTACTGGAACTCCTGTCGCAACTGTTTCAGTAGGTTTGTCACGTGTGCGCTGGAAATCTGCTCCATTTCCACGGGATTCCGGGGCCCACACAGTGCATAGATGCTTGCAGGGTGCAGGGTGAGATAGGTCTTGAGCACCATGGAGTCCTGGCTGGCAGCACCCGTAACAGCGTCCGTGATCGTATGTTCCGGGTCCAGCAACAGGCCGCTGGCGACGTCCCCGAACTGCAGGTCCAAGTCGACGATGACGACGCCCATCGGCGCTACCTTTCCCAGCCCAACGGCGATGTTTGTCGCGATGGTGGTCTTGCCTACACCGCCCTTCGGTGACATGACGGCGATGACTCGGCCGCCGGAACCGCCGACTGCAGACTCTGCGGTACTTGGATTCAGCCCCCTCCGGCGGCCCGCCGCGGCCAGGCTGGAACGTTCGACCATCGCCCGGACGCCGTTGGTGTCAGTCGCGGGCGAAAGGATATCCCTCACACCCGAGCGCATCGCGGCCAGGACAAGCTCTGGTGTCTGCTCCGCGGCCAACAGCACGCTGATCTCCGGATACTGCAGGTCCAGGACCGCGGCGTGCTTTAGGGTTTCGTCCAGATCCAGACCCGGGCCTAGGATGAGGACTTCCGGCGGCTCTCCCAGCAGTTTGCTGAGGAATTCATCCGGGCCGTCTGGGAGGTGATCTGCCTGGAACCACTGCAGGCTGCCACTCATGCCGGCCGTGGCGGAGCGGACCTTTCGTTCGAATTCTACGTTGGGCGTGATCAGTACGAAGCGGCTCATTGGAAGACCCTGATGCGTTCCATGACGCCGGTCTTCTGCGACGTCGAGCTTGCCGATTCCTTGCTCAGGTAAACTTTTCCGAACTCGATGGCGTGGACGATCTTTTCCACGTCAATCGAGGGCCGGGCCAGGGTGACCAAGTATCCACCGGTTGCCTGCGCGGCACTTGACTTGGCGCTTAGGGCCCCGTCGGAGGAATTGTCTGTCGTCGTTGTCGCCGACGGCTCCTGCGCTACGGCGCCCGAGGAGTTCTGGACTGCCGTCACGAGCACCTTGTGGAACACCAGCTGAGACTGGTCGGGGACGTTCAGCTTGTCGTTCGCCGCATAGGACAGAATCACACCGACGGTGTCTCCGGCCTTCAAACTGCCCCCGACGATTCTGTCGAGGGTCAACTTGACCGTGACTTCCTGCAGACCGCTGGGAACCGGTGCCCGGCCCGGGCCGAGCAACTGTGCCGGCTCCACCATGCGGGTGGCCAAGAGTTGTTCGCCGGGGACTAGCCCTACGGCGGAGACCTTCTGGCCGAGCTCAGCCAAAGTCGTGACGCTGTCACTTGCCACGGCTGACTTAGGTACAGATTTCTTGACCACCGAATCGCCGAAGTTTGCCGCGGCGGTTCCGGCTGCAATTTCTTTTTGGACCACATAGACCTCAGAGGTCTCGGTGTTTGCCAGGGCGCGCCGATCGGCGCCCTGGACGTAGGACACAAGCAGAACTGTCCCGATTATGGCCACAACGAGTGCGGCGATGCCTCCCAGTAGGCGAGCTTTCAATTCTTCCACCCCTTTAGAAATGAATCAGTTGCTATTTGATGAGACCCAGAACTTTGATGTTTCCGGTAGGGGTGGACGAGCCACCCGTGAATATGCTTGGATCGCCGAAATATCCGACAAACGTCCCGTAGAGGCCTTTTTGGCTCGTGGTAAAAACGTTAGTGGGATCATAGGAGTTGCCAGGAAACTTCCAGCCCTGAACTTCGAAACCCGCCCACTTCTCGATCATGTACTGCACGTTGCTGCCGGTGCAGGGCGAGAACATGTTCTTGCAGGTGTATTTGTAGACTGGAATTGCGACCGTCTGTCCGACGAGGGCGCTATTGAACATTGCGTCGCAGCCGGTTGGCATGGCGGCGCCCGCGCTCGTCATGCTCCACTGACCAACTTCTGCGGTCACCACGCAACCGGTACCTGAGTCCGGTTTCAGCCAGGCGAAACCACCCGGGATGATCTGATTGGAGGGGTTCAAACCGTTGCAGTCCACAGCTCCCGCACCGCCACCCTGTGTCAGGATTTTGTGGGGGAGCCCGTCATCGATGAATTCGCACGGTGCAAAGGTCAGCGGAAGAATGCTGCGTCCGCGCGTCGGGTAGAGCCATTTCGCCGTAGCCTGTGCCCCGACGCCGACGTCGGGCGTGTTGAGGGCGTTGGCGAACAGCTTGCTGAGGAAGCCTGAGCCGTTGGAACCGTTGACGGTGGAGGTGCTGACTGTCACCTGGCCGGCAACGCTGAGGTCTACAAAACGGACCCTGGAGACTCCGTCCTTGGAATTTTGGTTGGCCAGCAAAGCGGCGACGGCATTCGCGTCGCTCTGGGCGCAGCCTCCCGTTTCGGAACAGATCTGGGCGCCGGCCAGGGCTCCTGCGTCGGCTGCGTTTTGAAGTTCCGCGCGTTCTGCATAGATTTGCCCGACATCCACGGCAATGGCGCCGACGCCGATAAGAACGAGCATCATCACGGCCACGAGAACGCCGACGGCGCCTTTTTCGTTGTCCGCGGCCCGCCGATCTTCAGTTACGGCAAACGTTCGCATCGCATGGCTCCTTGTCCGGTCACAGTTACGGTTGGGCCGAAGAAACCCGTGAGGGCCGGCCTGCTGAAATTCACAGTGGCCGTGACAGTGGAGCCCGGTGTGCAGGCCCCAGCGAATGTGAAGTTTCCCGGGGCAATGGCGACACCCGGTGCTCCAGCGACCCCCTGGGCCGCTGCCCGACCAGCATCGCAGCTGACCGCCATTTCGCGGGCCGCTTCACGGGCCGCCTGGGTCACCGAAATTTGAAGGTTGTAGAAACTCGAGAACTCCACGATCGCCACAACGATCGCCAGTAGGAGTGGCGCGACAAGGGCGAATTCGACGGCTACGGCGCCGCGCTCCCGCCGCGTCATGACTTTGCTGCGTTTCACAGTTTCCCCCCCGAGGGATGTGAAGCTGGATTTAGTGAAAGGTGCCGCGCCCGCGGTGGGCGGACGCGGCACCTGTTGAGACCCGGCCAAGAGAGTGAGTTACCAGCCGTTGACGGTTCCGGCGAGACCCCGGAAGAAGTTGTCCAGGGCTGTGCCGAAGATGCCGACGCCACCGACGAGAATGAGGGCGATGAGGCCGACCAGCAGGCCGTATTCCGTCGCGGTCGCGCCCTTTTCAGATTCAAGCTTGTCCTTGACGCCGGCAACAAAAGCGAGCATTGAGACCATGAGACCAGTCATTTTAGGTTTTCCTTTTCCAGAGATTGAGTAATGAACGAATTCCAGTAAATCCCCGAATGCTTATTGGCTGGAGCTTCGTTGGGACAACATTTGCACGGGCGCAAACGGCACGGCAATGAGGTTCGATACTCGACTTTTTGGTAGGAATTTATGGGTTCCACTCGCCCACAAAAGGGGTGTACTCAGTTTCTAGGTAGCGAAAGCGGCCGATTACTTGGTTTGATCAGCCGGCTTACTTAAAACCCGCACGTGGCGGGGGGCTGCTACCTAGGGGAGAAGCAGGATGACAGCAAGGCCGGCCGCCAGCATCGAGGGCCCGTAGGCCACTTCCTTAGGCTTGTTTCCGCGGTTTTTCAGTACTACGACTACGGAGGCGACGCCCCCTGCGACAAATCCCAGGGCCCCACCGTAGAACAAGTGGGACCAGCCTAGGTAGCCCAAGTACAGCCCAAGTGGTGCTGCGAGCTTCACGTCGCCCATACCGAGGCCGTTTCGGCTGGTCAGGGCAAGGAAAAGGTACAAAACGAACAAAATTGAGGCGCCGGCTCCCCCCCGGAGCAGGTTACCTGCCTCGCCGGACACTCCTGCGGCTGCCCCGAGGAGCACAATTCCGGCCGCCAAGAGAGGCAGGACCATCCGGTTGGGCAGCAGATGGTGCAGCAGGTCGATCCGCGCCAGCTGGACGCCGGCCACCGCCAGCAGGATGTACGCAGGCAACTCAGGAGAGGGGCCGAAGCGCCACGCCAGCAGGGCGGACAGCGCAAAGGTAGCTGCCGCCGTCGTAAGTCTCATGCTTACTGTCATGGGTCCGCCCAGGCGGGGGAGCGTGCGCCGGATGAGGGCTTCGGCCAACAGGGACAGGCATGCGCCCGCGAGAGCAACGCCAGCTATGAAGAGGACCCCGCTGAACGATCCGGCCGGCTGCGCCAGCAGCAGGGAGATGGTGCCGGCGGCGGCGGGATCGGACACGGTTCCTCCAAGGGATGCGACGGGCCGGCACGGGGCTGTCTGACGAGACGGAGAGCAGACAGGATGCATCCGGACACCCCATTTTGACCCAACAGGCCGCCGTCGGCTATTCTTGGTAGTCGTTGTGCGTGTCCTATCTCGATGGTGCGTGCCCGCTTGAGAATCCGGTTGCAGGATAGCTACTCAACGTGCACATTCGAGACCTCAGGATGACTGGTTACATGGAGCCCTCACCTCTGTTCCGGTAGCGCATAGATAGTAGGTGCACCGTAAGAGTGACGCCTAAAACAAGAACGCCAGAACAAGAACGAGGCAAACACCGTGCGTACGTATACCCCGAAGCCCGGCGATATCAACCGCCAGTGGCACGTCATTGACGCCACCGACGTTGTCCTTGGTCGTCTCGCGAGCCAGACCGCAATCCTGCTGCGCGGCAAGCACAAGGCCACCTTCGCGTCCCACATGGACATGGGCGACTTCGTCATCATCATCAACGCTGAAAAGGTTGCCCTCACCGGCGCCAAGCTGGAGCAGAAGCGCGCATACCGCCACTCCGGCTACCCGGGCGGCCTGACCTCCGTCAACTACGCGGAGCTGCTTGAGTCCAACCCGGTTCGCGCCGTGGAGAAGGCTATCAAGGGCATGCTCCCGAAGAACTCCCTCGCTGCACAGCAGCTGGGCAAGCTGAAGGTGTACCGCGGTGCAGAGCACCCCCACGCCGCCCAGCAGCCCAAGACTTTCGAAATCACCCAGGTCGCCCAGTAGTCCTGGCCACCAACCAACTTTTTATCAAGGAGAATCGTGGCTCAGAACGAAGAACTGACCACCGAAGCCGTTGAGGCTGAGGAAAACCTGACCAGCTACACCTCGGAGAGCGGTGCTGCGGAAGCAGCTGCGCCGAAGAAGGAACGCCCGGCACTGACCGTTGCCGGCGCTGCAGTTGGCCGTCGTAAGGAAGCTGTTGCACGCGTTCGCGTTGTGCCCGGCTCCGGCAAGTGGACCATCAACGGCCGCGAGCTGGCGAACTACTTCCCGAACAAGCTGCACCAGCAGGACGTCAACGAGCCCTTCAAGATCCTCGATCTTGACGGCGCCTACGACGTCATCGCCCGCATCCACGGTGGCGGAATCTCGGGCCAGGCCGGTGCCCTGCGCCTCGGCATCGCCCGTTCACTGAACGAGATCGACACCGAGAACAACCGCGCCACCCTGAAGAAGGCCGGTTACCTGCGCCGCGACGCTCGAGTGATCGAGCGCAAGAAGGCCGGTCTCAAGAAGGCCCGCAAGGCTCAGCAGTACTCCAAGCGCTAATCCCGCTTCCAAGCGCTTCTGGCGTTTGCCCGAAAGCCCGTTCCGCCACTCGGCGGGGCGGGCTTTCGCCGTTAAAGCGGGACTTGCCCGGGCCATCGACTAAGCTTGGGTCGATGTCTAGATTATTTGGAACCGATGGAGTCCGGGGTTTGGCGAACGGGCTGCTGACCGCCGAGCTCGCGTTGCAGCTGGCTCAGGCTGCGGCCGTCGTACTTGGCCATGACCGCAATACGACCGGGAAGCGGCCGATCGCCGTGGTTGCACGCGACCCCCGGGCAAGTGGCGAGTTCATCGCGGCCGCCGTGGAGGCCGGCCTCTCAAGCTCGGGAATCGACGTCTACGACGCCGGCGTGCTCCCCACTCCGGCTGCGGCCTACCTCGTGGCGGACCTCGATGCAGACTTCGGCGTCATGATCTCCGCCTCCCACAACCCCGCGCCGGACAACGGCATTAAGTTCTTCGCCCGTGGCGGCCAGAAGCTGCCCGACGACGTCGAGGACGCCATTGAAGCGCAGCTCGGCAAGGACCCCTTCCGGCCCGTCGGCGCTGAGGTGGGTCGGATACAGCGCTTCTCCGACGCCGAGGACCGCTACATCGTGCACCTGCTCGGCACGCTTCCGCACCGCCTGGACGGGCTGAAAGTGGTGCTCGACTGCGCCCACGGCGCAGCCAGCGGCTGTTCCCCGCAGGTGTTCAAGGACGCCGGCGCCAACGTGGTCGTCATTGGCGCCGAACCGGACGGACTCAACATCAACGAAGGCGTCGGCTCCACCCACCTTGGCCCGCTCAAGCGCGCCGTCCTGGAGCACGGGGCGGACCTCGGTATTGCCCACGACGGCGATGCCGACCGTTGCCTTGCCGTGGACCACGAAGGCAACGAGGTCGATGGTGACCAGATCATGGCCATCTTGGCCGTCGCTCTCAAGGCCTCCGGAAAGCTCAGGGACGATGTCCTTGTGGCCACCGTCATGAGCAACCTCGGCCTGAAGCTCGCCCTGCGCGACGCCGGGATCAGCCTGCGTGAGACCGGCGTGGGGGATCGCTACGTCCTCGAGGAAATGCGCAACGGCGGCTTCAGCCTCGGCGGCGAGCAGTCCGGGCACGTAATTTTTGCCGACCACGCTACCACCGGCGACGGCGTACTGACCGGCCTGCAGATTGCAGCCCAGGTGGCCCTCACCGGGCGTCCGCTCAAGGAACTGTCCACGGTGATGACCAAGCTGCCCCAGGTCCTCATCAACGTCAAGGGCGTGGACCGTGCCCGGGTCAAGGGCGATGCTGTGGTGGCGCAGGCCGTATCCGTTGCCGAAACCGAACTCGGCGACACCGGACGCGTCCTGCTGCGCCCCTCGGGCACCGAGCCGGTGGTGCGCGTGATGGTGGAGGCCGCAGACCACGAGACCGCTCAGGGCGTCGCTGAGCGGCTGGCTCAAGTGGTCCGGACCGAACTGGCACTGGAGCTCGTCCCCGAGTAGTCCGCCCGTTCGATCACCTTTCGCGGCTGTAGTCCGGGGAGGGCCGTTAGCGCAGGAATATGTTGAGGATGAACGGACCGGTGGCGCTAAATAAAGCGACTGCTAGGATCCCGCGTGCAATTTGTCCCTTCCTGCTTAGGAGATACGTAGCGCTGGCGGACGCTTGGGGGCGCTGCTGCCAGTCCGCCGACATTTGAAATTCCGGACCTCCCAAGCTCGCCGTTTGCAGACCCTGGACCGAAGCCAAAGTTGCTTCCAGTGGCTTCGCTTCGAGGAAAGTTCGCGAAGTCCAGGCTACCTTTGCCTGTTCCAGCGGGAAGGCCAGTTGGATGTCTGCTCCTTCATGGCTCACGATGAGGACCACCCGCTGACCCGGTCCGAAGAACCTTTTCCGCCCCCTGGCTGGCGGTTCGGGGACAATTTCCCGGACGGTCTGCCACGGAAAAACAGCAACGACACCCGGTGAAGCCCCTCCGCCGATCAGCAGGGCACCGTCGCTGCTGAAGCAGAGCGAGAAGAACCGAGGCAGGCCAGCGGTCCCTGACCGTTGAAACAGTCCCGGGCGGAGGGCACGCAAAGCCTTGAGGAAGGCCTCGTCCCGTCTTCCCTGCAACACGGTGAACCGGCTCAGTTCGCGGGCCATGAGAAAGAATCCGCTGGCGCGGAGGTCCAGCCACGAAGAGACTCCCATTGCAAGCAGCACCCCACAGGCCAACTCTGCAAGGACAAATACCGTAAGTCCTTTCCACGCAGAGGGTGCAGAGCCGGCCAGTAGTTCGCGGATCAGCGGTTGTGCCAGCCACAGCGAGATGGCAAGGACGGCAAACGGAAAGGCGACCCAGCTCACCGCCCGCAGCCGGCGGACGATGAGGTCGGATTCCCGACGCGTAATGTGTTTCTCGAAGGCGTCATTGACGGTGGCGGGATTGCGTGCAGTGGGCGGGACAGTGACTACGAAACTTCCCATCGCGCCGTCGTCGAGGTCTGATAGATCGGGCCGGCGCCCCTGGTGGCTGTCCGAGGGTCCACTGCCGGCGTCTCCCGCTTGAGAATTTTCAGCTTCAAGGTCCGCCAGGGTTCCGGCCACGGCGGCAACATCTACTCTGTCGAGCTCCGCCCGAAGCTTCTCCGGGTCCAGATCGGCCGGTGATATCCCATACTTGGCCAATCGTCCGTTGGCGGCCAGGGCAGCGATCTTGGCAGGGGAGGGGTCTGTCTTCAAGATCCAGCGGGCGAAGGCGGCGGTCATGCAGTGGCAGTCGTCCTTGGCATCCGCCCAGGCGTCCAGTCCTGCATAACCCATTTGGGGCGTGATGTGTGCCGATGTTTGGCTGAACTGCAACTCTGCCAAAGACACTGAAATGTGCAGTAGTGAAACTATGCCGCGGGCACCGTATCGGGCGACACCGTGCTCCGCCAGGCTGTCTTCGGAGCTAAGGCCCAGGATGGCCTTGACGCCGTCAAAGCACCGGTGAAACATGGTGTTGCCATGAGCCAGCCGGACGTCCCGGAACATCAGCAGGTCCAGCAAGGACGCATCGATGGCGTGAGCCGGGCGCGGAGAGCTGTACGGGCGAGGGGTCTGAGAACACACGTGGACGAGGAACCTGGCGACGCCTGGTTCCTCGTCTTGGTTCCGGCCCTGGAGTCCCCCGGTTGCAAGGCTGTCCGGCCATGCGAGGTCCTTTTCTAGGGACCGGAGGGTGCGGAGCCTGAGCTGCGGCAGGAACTCGAGCGCAACGCCGAGTTCCGTTGCGAGCTCAGCGTCGGGGCCACTCCTGCCCAGCCGCTCATCGGCATACGCCAGTGCAGCAATACGGCCCACAATGGCTGCGATTTCGTTGCGCACGCTGCCGTCCCCGGTATCCCCCATGCGGACAATGTACACGGCATACACGCCCTGAGCTGGAAGGTCCAAGGGGCACCTCGGGGGCCGCCCTTACAGGTACGCCGGGGCGGCCTCCAGGCCGAAGTACTCTTCCAGCGTGCCGATCCCGCGCGCGGACATGTCCTTGGCCGCCTCGGTGCCGATGAAGCGCAGATGCCATGGCTCGTAGAAATAGCCGGTGATTTTGTGCAGCATCCACGGGTAGCGGACCACGAAGCCGAAGCGGTGGGCGTTCGTCTTGGCCCAGATCGCCGCAGGCCGGTCCTTGAACTGTGGGGTAAACGCGTCTGCGCCGCTTCCGTCGCCAATGTCGAACGCCCAGCCCGTCTGGTGCTCGGAGTGGCCCGGCCGGGCGGAAGCGGTGTCGGCCTCGGCCCGTCCCCGGGAATTCACGTAACCGCCGTAGGTAGCCGTCTGCGTCGCGAACGAACGGTAACCGCTGGCCAGGGTAATGATGACGCCCTCCGCTGCTGCCGCCGCGAACATCTTCTCCGCCGCGGCCGCCGTCGTACTGTTCAGCAGTGCCGCCTCGCCCGAGGTAGCCAGCCGCACGGCCGGCCGGACCAGATCCGGCGGCACAAAGGTGGCGGGGGAGAGCGGCCGGTGCTTGTTGACAATCACCCACGGGCTGGTGGGGTCCGTGAGTGAATGTTGCGGTCCTGGCGCCGTGGCCGATGGAGGGGATGCCGCGGCCGCCGGCGGGACAGCCGACGACGTCGCGGGCGTCGGAGTCGCCGGCGGGGTGCTTGCCGGCGAACCCGACGGCGCGGCAACGGCGCTCGGCGTCCCACCGTCCATGCCCGGTGTCAGGCCGGGAGTCGACCCTGGCGTGCCGGACGGCGTATAGGACTGGGCCGGGGTGCAGGCGGACAGGGCCGCCAGACCGGTGCCCGCCAGCAGGAGGCGGTTGAAGGCCCGGCGGCTCGGCGATTCCGGGCCGGCCTCTTGCCGTCCCGCTGTCCCGTCCGCGTCGTCGTAGCACATCTGTGCTAGACCTTCCTCAGTAGCATCCGGCGGATGGAGTGGTCCGCGTCCTTGGTCAGGACCAGCTGCGCGCGGCCCCGGGTCGGGAGGACGTTTTCCTCGAGGTTAGGCTCGTTGATGCGCTTCCAGATCTCACGGGCGGTCTGTTCGGCCTCGGCATCGGAGAGTGTTGCGTAACGGTGGAAGTACGATTCCGGTTGGGCGAAGGCCGTGGTGCGAAGTTTGCGGAACCGGTCCACGTACCACTCCTCGATATACGAGGTCTTCGCGTCCACGTAGATGGAGAAATCGAAGAAGTCGCTCAGGGCCAGGCCCTGTCTGCCGTCCTGCCGCGGCCGGGCCGGAGCCAGGACGTTCAGTCCCTCGACTATCAGCACATCCGGGCGGCGCA
The DNA here is from genome assembly GCF_056401395.1 of Arthrobacter sp. P4_F11. NCBI lineage: Bacteria > Bacillati > Actinomycetota > Actinomycetes > Micrococcales > Micrococcaceae > Arthrobacter > Arthrobacter sp. P4_F11. Next base: position 155,283 of record NZ_JBFUJK010000003.1, on the reverse strand, counting down.
CCACCACTTCCTTGCCGGGGACGATGTCATAGGTGACATGGGAATACCAGGGGGCCCGGACCTCCTCGGCGCCGCCCTTGATCTCGCTTACGAAGCGCAGCAGGGCGCGGCGGTCGTAGGATTCCGGAAAACCCTTGCGCTCGAGCAATTGCCGGCGCTTGAGCTCGGCGAGCGGGTAGAGGAATCCGTCCGTGGTGATGAGCTCCACGTTGGGGGTGCCGGGCCAGCGCCGGAGCATTTCGCGCAGGACGCGGGCGATGGTGGACTTGCCTACGGCCACCGACCCGGCCACGCCGATCACGAACGGCGTGCGCTGGGTCCTTTCACCGAGGAAGGTGGTGGTGGCCGCGTGAAGCTGGCCCGCCGCTTCGACATAGAGGTGCAGGAGCCGGGACAGCGGCAGGTAGACCTCGCGCACTTCCTTGATGTCGAGGGGGTCCCCGAGGCCGCGAAGGCGGAACACGTCCTCTTCATTGAGGGGCTGCTCCATCTGGGCAGCGAGCCGGGACCAGGTCTGCCGGTCCAGCTCCACGAACGGGGAGACACCTTCCCCGTTCGCTTCATTGCGTTGCAAAGTCACCCTAGAGATTCTGCCCTTCACAACGCCGAGAGCGAAATGGACTGGCCGGTGGGAGCCGGGGCAGGCACTTCACAGCCCCGCGCAGGGGCCTTCACGCCCCGCCGCCACACGTCCTCCCTCCCGGAAACCCGCTAGGCTTATGACCATGTGTGGAATCGTTGGATATGTGGGCCACTCAGATGGCCGGGTAAATGCTGGACACAATGCCTTGGACGTTGTCCTTGAGGGATTGCGGCGCCTGGAGTACCGGGGCTACGACTCCGCGGGTATTGCGGTGGTTGCCGACGGCACCATTTCTTCCCGGAAGAAGTCGGGCAAACTCAGCAACCTCATTGCGGAGCTGGACACCCGTCCGCTGCCGGCATCCCTCACGGGAATCGGCCACACGCGCTGGGCCACGCACGGCGGCCCGACGGACCAGAACGCGCACCCGCACCTGTCCGACGGCGGTAAGCTGGCCCTGATCCACAACGGCATCATCGAGAACTTCGCCGAGCTCAAGCTGGAACTCGTGGGCAAGGGGGTCACCTTCGAGTCCGAGACCGACACTGAAGTGGCGGCCGCCCTGCTCGGGGACATCTACCGGAACCAGCTCGGCGGTGACGCAAGCAACGGTGGCCTCACCCTGGCCATGCAGCTTGCCTGCCAGCGGCTCGAAGGAGCTTTCACGCTCCTCGCCGTTCACGCCGACCAGCCTGACGTAGTGGTCGCGGCCCGCCGGAACTCCCCGCTCGTCGTCGGCCTCGGCGAGGGCGAGAACTTCCTCGGCTCCGACGTCTCCGGCTTCATCGACTACACGCGGCGCGCTGTCGAACTTGGCCAGGACCAGATCGTCACCATCACCGCCGACTCGGTGGAAATCACGGACTTTTACGGCGCCCCCGCCGAGGGCAAGGAATACCACGTCAACTGGGACCCTGCCTCCGCGGAGAAGGGCGGCTTCCCGTCCTTCATGGAAAAGGAAATCCACGACCAGCCGGACGCCGTGCTCCAGACTCTGCTGGGCCGCTCCGACATCCACGGCAAGCTGACTCTTGATGAGCTCCGCGTTGATCCGCAGCTGCTCAAGAACGTCAACAAGATCATCGTCCTCGCGTGTGGCACCTCCGCCTACGCCGGGCAGGTTGCCAAATACGCCATTGAGCACTGGTGCCGGATCCCCACCGAAGTCGAACTCTCGCACGAATTCCGCTACCGGGATCCGATCGTGGACGAGAACACGCTGATTGTCTCCATCTCCCAGTCCGGCGAGACCATGGACACCCTCATGGCGGTCCGCTACGCCAAGGAACAGGGCGCCAAGACGGTCTCCATCTGCAACACCAACGGCTCCACCATCCCGCGAGAATCGGACGCCGTGCTCTACACGCACGCCGGACCGGAGATTGCCGTGGCCTCGACCAAGGCGTTCCTGGCTCAGATCACGGCCGCCTACCTGCTGGGCCTTTATTTGGCACAGCTGCGCGGCAATAAGTTCCAGGGCGAAATCAAGGACATCCTGGCCGACCTGGGCAAGATTCCCACCAAGATCCAGCACATCCTCGACAACGAGGCGCAGATCAAGGAGCTCGGCGTCTCCATGGCCGAGGCCAAGTCCGTGCTGTTCCTGGGTCGCCACGTCGGCTTCCCGGTGGCGATGGAGGGCGCGCTGAAACTCAAGGAGCTCGCGTACATCCACGCCGAGGGGTTTGCCGCCGGCGAGCTCAAGCACGGCCCGATCGCCCTGATCGAGGAAGGCCAGCCCGTCTTCGTGGTGGTCCCGTCCCCGCGCGGCCGCGACTCGCTGCACTCCAAGGTGGTCTCCAACATCCAGGAAGTCCGCGCCCGCGGCGCCCGGACGATCGTGATCGCGGAAGAGGGGGATGAAGCGGTGAAGGCCTACGCCGAGCACGTCTTCTACATCCCGGAGACCCCCACGCTCCTGGCGCCGCTGCTCGCAACGGTTCCGCTGCAGATCTTCGCCCTCGCACTCGCCTCGGCCAAGGGTTACGACGTGGACCAGCCACGCAACCTGGCCAAGAGCGTGACCGTAGAATAACGCCATGATTGTTGGCATAGGCGTTGACGTCGTAGACATTGAGCGGTTCGGGCGCCAGCTCGAGCGCACCCCCGGGCTGCGCGACAGGCTGTTCGTCCCCGCCGAGCGGGAACTGAACACGCGGTCGCTCGCCGCGCGGTTTGCCGCGAAGGAGGCCGTGGCCAAGGTGCTGGGGGCGCCGGCTGGCATGAACTGGCAGGACTGCTGGATTGGGCTGGACCAGAACGGCCCCACCGTCCAGGTCAAAGGCACCGTACTGGCCGTGGCGGAGTCCAAGGGCGTCAAGCGCTGGCACTTGTCCATGAGCCACGACGGCGGGATCGCCACGGCGACGGTTGTCGCCGAAGGCTGAGACGGCCGTCCAGGCAGAACCGGCCCCAGCGCCAAGCATTACCCAGCGACCGCGAATGGACTGAAACCATGATCAGCGCCTACACCGGAACCCAAGTGCGTGAGGCCGAAAAGCCATTTCTCGACGACACACTGGGCTCAGGTGCGGGCGCTGTTCTTATGCAGCGGGCCGCGTACGGCCTCGCCAACGCCGTGATCCGCGAACTGCGGAGCCGCGGGCAGCGGCTATACGGCTCCAGCGTGACCGTGCTGGCGGGCAAGGGCAACAACGGCGGAGACGGGCTCTTCGCCGCCGCGCTGCTGGCCCGCCGCGGCATGCGCACGACGGCGGTGCTCACCGCGGGCGCGGCCCACGACGCCGGGCTGGCGGCGTTCCGGAAGGCCGGCGGGCATGCCGTGGACCTCACCGGGGACAACGCCGCCGAACTCGCCGCGCTGGCCGGCAGCACCGACGTCGTGATCGACGCAGTCCTCGGGACCGGAGCCCAGGGCGGGCTGCGCGGACCGGCCGCCGAACTGGTCGCGGCCCTGGAGCGTTCCCGGCCAGGCTCCCGTTCCCCTTTGGTGGTGGCCTGCGATGTCCCCAGCGGGGTAGACGCGGACACGGGGGAGGCGCACGCGCCGGTGCTGGTGGCCGACATAACGGTGACCTTTGGGGCCGCCAAGGCCGGCCTGCTGGCGGATCCGGGCGCGGACTTCGCGGGCGCCATCCGGGTGGTCCCGATCGGAATCGAGCAGGCGCTGCCATGGCCGTCCCTGCGACGGCTTGAGGCCGCAGACCTGTCCGCCCTCCTGCCACGCCCGCAGCGGCGGGCGCACAAGTACTCCCGGGGGGTGCTGGGGGTGGTCGCGGGCTCCGGCGCTTATCCCGGCGCCGCGGTGCTGGCGTGCCAGGGCGCCCTGGCAGCCGGCGCCGGAATGGTGCGTTATCTGGGGCCGCCGGACGTCGCCGACCTGGTCCGCCGTTCCTGTCCCGAAGTGGTGTGCAGCGCCGGCGCAGTGGCCGACACGCACGTTCAGGCCTGGCTCGTTGGCTCCGGACTGGATGACGCCGACGAGGAGCAGCTGCAGCGCGCCCGCGACGCCGCAGACTCGGGCCTGCCGACGATCGCCGACGCCGGCGCGTTGCCCGCCCTGCCTGATGTGCTGGCCCCGCAAGTGATCCTGACACCCCACGCCGGCGAACTGTCGGCATTGCTTCAGCGCCTCGGGGCTGCGCTGGACCGCTCCGCCGTGGAAGCGTCCACCCTCAGCGCAGTGCGGCGGGCGGCGGGCCTGACCGAAGCCACCGTGCTGCTCAAGGGCGCCACGACCCTTGTGGCCTCCCCTTTCCAGGACTTCTACAGCCAGTCCGAAGGCACGCCCTGGCTCGCCACGGCAGGCAGCGGCGACGTCCTGGCCGGAGTCATCGGCGCACTGCTGGCCCAGTTGGGCGCCGACGTCGGGCGCTTCGGTGCATATGACATCGACCCCGATGCCAGATGGGCGGCAATCGCGGCGATGGCAGCCAGCATCCACGGACTTGCCGGAGTCCGGGCTTCCCGCGGGGGGCCGGTGACAGCAACGGCCATCGCGCGTGCCGTTCCGGAGGTGATGCGGGAGCTGTAACAAACGGGGGCGCCGCGAGCGCCCGGGCAAATACTAACCCTACTTACAAGTAGTCTGTCTAGAGAATATTCGTTCCGCACGAGGAGTACATATGGAAGTCTGGCCCGGATCGGCTTACCCGCTGGGAGCCACTTTTGACGGCACTGGCACCAACTTTGCCCTGTTCAGCGAGCGCGCCGAGCGGGTGGAACTGTGCCTCCTCGCTGACGACCTCACAGAAACCCGGATCGAACTGACCGAAGTGGACGGCTACGTGTGGCACTGCTACCTGCCGCAGGTCCAGCCCGGACAGAAGTACGGCTACCGGGTCCACGGCCCGTACGAACCCGAACACGGCAACCGCTTCAACCCGAACAAGCTGCTGATGGACCCCTACGCCAAGGCCGTCCAGGGCCAGATCGACTGGGATCCGGCGCTCTTCACCTACGAATTCGGCGACCCCGACTCGCGCAATGACAGCGACTCTGCCCCGCACACCATGCACGGCGTCGTCATCAACCCGTTCTTCGAGTGGGACGGCGACCGCCAGTTGCGGATCCCCTACCACCAGTCGGTCATTTACGAGGCGCACGTCAAGGGCCTGACCGAGCTCCACCCGGAAATTCCCGAGGAGCAGCGCGGCACCTATGCCGGCGTGTCGCACCCGGCCGTGATTGAGCACCTGAAGAAGCTCGGCGTCACCGCGATCGAGCTCATGCCCGTCCACCAGTTCGTCAACGACGGCACGCTCGAGGAGAAGGGCCTCAACAACTACTGGGGCTACAATACGATCGGCTTCTTCGCGCCGCAAAACACCTACAGTTCCTCCGGCGACGTCGGGCACCAGGTGCAGGAATTCAAGGCCATGGTCCGCGAGCTGCACAAGGCCGGCATCGAAGTGATCCTGGACGTGGTGTACAACCACACCGCTGAAGGCAACCACCTCGGCCCCACGCTGTCCTTCAAGGGCATCGACAACCAGGCCTACTACCGGCTGGTGGACGATGACCTGAAGCACTACATGGACTACACCGGCACCGGTAACTCCCTCAATGTCCGGCACCCGCACTCCCTTCAGCTGCTGATGGACTCCCTGCGCTACTGGGTGACGGAAATGCACGTCGACGGCTTCCGCTTCGACCTCGCCTCCACCTTGGCCCGCGAGTTCTACGACGTGGACAAGCTGTCCACCTTCTTCGAACTCATCCAGCAGGACCCGATCGTCTCCCAGGTCAAGCTGATCGCCGAGCCGTGGGACATCGGCCCGGGCGGCTACCAGGTGGGCAACTTCCCGCCCCAGTGGACTGAGTGGAACGGCAAATACCGCGACACGGTCCGCGACTTCTGGCGCGGCGAGCCCTCGACCCTGGGCGAATTCGCCTCCCGCCTGACCGGTTCCGCGGACCTCTACGAAAGCTCCGCCCGGCGCCCGGTGGCCTCGATCAACTTCGTCACGGCGCACGACGGCTTTACCATGCGCGACCTCGTGTCCTACAACGAGAAGCACAACGACGCCAACGGCGAAGGCAACAACGACGGCGAATCCCACAATCGCTCCTGGAACTGCGGCGAGGAAGGGGACACGGACAACGACCAGGTCCTGACCCTCCGCGCCCGCCAGCAGCGCAACTTCATCGCCACCCTGCTGCTCTCGCAGGGCGTCCCGATGCTCCTGCACGGCGACGAGCTCGGCCGCACCCAGCAGGGCAACAACAACACCTACTGCCAGGACTCCGAGCTGAGCTGGATCCACTGGGACGCGATGGACCAGCCGCTGGTGGAGTTCACCGCCGTCGTCAACAAGATCCGGCACGACCACCCGACGTTCCGGCGCAGCCGCTTCTTCGACGGCCGCCCGGTGGTCCGCGGTGAGGGCGAGAAACTGCCGGACATCGTCTGGCTGAAGACCGACGGCACCGGAATGCTCCCGGAGGACTGGGGCAGCGGCTTCGGCCGGACCATCGGTGTGTTCTACAACGGCCACGGCATCCAGGAACAGGACTCCCGCGGACGCCGGATCACCGACGACAGTTTCCTGCTCGGCTTCAACGCCCACGACGACGACGTGGACTTCGCCCTGCCGGCCGAGGAGTACTCACGGTTCTGGGACGTGCTGGTGGACACCGCGGACCAGGCGGACACTGAGGCGCCGCTGAAAGCCGGGTCCGTGCTGAAGCTGGCGGCAAAGTCGATGGTGGTGCTCCGGGCTCACTCCGGCCCCGAGGTGGAAGTGGACTACTCCGCGGCAGCCTCCCTCGCCGCGATGGCCGAGCACGAGGACTCTACGGGTGCCGGTTCTGCGGCCCCGGCACCGGAAGCTCCGGCGGTCCCGGCACCGGAAGCTCCGGCGGACCCGGCTCCGGCGGACCCGGCCCCGGCCTCCGGCGCCTCCAAGGGCTCCGCGAAAGCCTCCGCCTCAAAAAAGACGGGGGCCGACAAGCCGAAGACGCCGAAGGGCCGAGCTAAATGAGAACCCCCGTCTCGACGTACCGGCTGCAGATCCGGCCCGGGTTTACGCTGCAGGACGCCGCGCAGGCCGTGCCGTACCTGAAGTCGCTGGGCGTGGACTGGATCTACCTCTCGCCGATCCTCACGGCGGAGCGCGGCTCGGACCACGGCTACGACGTCACCGATCCCTCCGCCATTGATCCGGACCGGGGCGGCGCGGACGGCCTGCTGGCGGCGTCGGCCGCCGCGCGGGAGGCCGGCATGGGCGTGCTGGTCGACATCGTGCCCAACCACGTCGGCGTCGCGACCCCGGCCCAGAACCCATGGTGGTGGTCGCTCCTGAAGGAGGGGCAGCAGTCCCGCTACGCGCAGGCGTTCGACGTCGACTGGGACTTCGGCGGCGGCCGGGTACGGATCCCGGTGCTGGGGGACGACTCCGACGTCGACGCGCTGGAAATCAAGGACGGGGAACTGCGGTACTACGACCACCGGTTTCCGCTTGCAGAGGGCACGTATACCGCAGGTGACTCCACTGCCGACGATCCCCGCGAGGTCCACGACCGTCAGCACTACGAACTGATCGGCTGGCGCCGGGCCGACACGGACCTGAACTACCGCCGGTTCTTTGCCGTCAACAGCCTGGCCGGGATCCGGGTGGAGATCCCCGAGGTCTTCGATGAAGCCCACGCGGAGGTTGTGCGCTGGTTCCGGGAAGGACTCGTCGACGGACTGCGGATCGACCACCCGGACGGCCTCGCCGATCCGGAGGGATACCTGCACCGGCTGCGGGAGGCCACGGGCGGCAGCTACCTGCTGATCGAGAAGATCCTGGAACCGGGCGAGGCCCTGCCCGCCGGCTTCGAGTGCGAGGGCACCACCGGCTACGACGCCCTCGCTGACGTGGACCGGGTGTTCGTCGACGCCGCGGGCCAGGGCCCGCTTGACGCGCTCGACGCCGAACTGCGCGGCGGCGCTGCCGACTACGAGGACATGATCCGCGGCACCAAACGCCGGATCACGGACGGAATCCTGCACTCGGAAATGCTCCGGCTGGCTCGGCTGGTCCCTGCCGCGGCAGGACTGGGCCAGGAAGCCGCGGCGGACGCACTGTCCGAGATCATCGCCGCGTTCCCGGTCTACCGCAGCTACCTTCCGGAGGGTGCTGACGTCCTGAAGGAGGCAGGCGAACTCGCGGTCCGCCGCCGCCCCGAACTGGAAGGCGCCGTCGGCGTGCTGCTGCCGCTGCTGCTCGACGCGCAGGCCGAACTCGGCATGCGCTTCCAGCAGACCTCCGGGATGGTCATGGCCAAGGGCGTGGAAGACACCGCGTTCTTCCGCTACACGCGGCTGGGCACCCTGACCGAAGTCGGCGCCGACCCCACCGAGTTCGCCGTGGCACCGGAGGAATTCCACACCCGGATGGCCCGGCGCCAGGCCGAGCTGCCGTTGTCCATGACCACCCTCAGCACCCACGACACCAAGCGCAGCGAGGACACCCGGGCCCGGATCTCGGTCCTGGCCGAGCTCGCACCGGAATGGCAGGCATCCCTGCAACGGCTGCAGAAGCTGGCGCCGCTGCCGGACGGCCCGCTGGCCAACCTGCTGTGGCAGGCCGTCGCAGGCGCCTGGCCAGCAGACCGCGACCGGCTGCAGTCCTACGCGCAAAAAGCCGCCCGGGAGGCCGGAAACTCGACCAACTGGATCGATCCGGACGAGGCCTTCGAGGCGAAACTTGCAGCCGCCGTGGACGCCGCCTTCGACACCCCGGAGGTGACCGCCGAACTGGAATCCCTCGTGGCCCTGCTGGAGCCCTACGGGGCCGCCAATTCCCTGGGCGCCAAGCTCGTGCAGCTCACCATGCCCGGGGTGCCGGACGTATACCAGGGCACCGAATTCTGGGACCGCTCGCTGACCGATCCGGACAACCGGCGGCCGTTCGACTTCGGTGCCCGCCGGCGCACCCTCGCCGCGCTCGACGCCGGTGAGCGTCCGGCGTCGTTCCTGGACGAGGCAGCGAAACTCCTCGTCACCTCGCGGGCCCTGCGGCTGCGCCGGGACAGGCCGGAGCTGTTCACCGGGTACACCCCGGTCACCGCCACGGGCGCCGCCGCAGCGCACCTGCTCGCCTTTGACCGCGGGACTCCCGCAGCCCCGGGCGCGCTGACCCTCGCCACCCGGCTGCCCCGCGGCCTGGAGCAGCGCGGCGGCTGGCAGGACACGACCGTCGAGCTCGCCGCGGCCATGGCCGATGAACTGACCGGTGCCACACACGGTCCGGGCACCGTGGCGGTGGGGGAGATCCTGCGGGACTACCCCGTGGCCCTCCTGGTGCCCACCGCCTAAGCAGACCTTCGATATGGGGAATAGTACCGACATGGGGAACGGAAGAATGCCATGACCTTGCCTGCACACGGAAGCGACCGCTTCGATCTCTGGGCACCGGAAGCGCAGGCCGTCACGCTCCTCGCTGACGGCCGGAAGTACGACATGACCCGCCGCGGCGCGGAGGCGCCCGGCTGGTGGAGCGCCGCCGGGGCGCCCGCCGACGGGGACGTGGACTACGGCTACCTGGTGGACGGGGATCCCACCCCGCTGCCGGACCCGCGGTCCCGCCGCCAGCCCGCGGGCGTGCACGCGCTCTCCCGCACGTTCGACGCCGGACGCCACCAGTGGGCTGACGGCCAGTGGGCGGGGCGGGAGCTCAAGGGCGCCGTCATCTACGAACTCCATGTGGGCACCTTCACGCCGGAGGGAACACTGGACGCCGCGGCAGAGAAGCTGGCGTACCTGGCGGAGCTGGGCATCGACTTCGTCGAGCTGCTGCCGGTCAACGGGTTCAACGGCACCCACAACTGGGGCTACGACGGTGTCCTTTGGTACACCGTGCACGAAGGCTACGGCGGGCCCGACGCGTACCAGCGCTTCGTGGACGCCGCCCACGCCGCCGGCCTGGGCGTCATCCAGGACGTCGTCTACAACCACCTCGGCCCCAGCGGCAACTATCTTCCCCGCTTCGGGCCCTACCTGAAATCGGGGGAGGGCAACACTTGGGGCGACTCGGTTAACCTGGACGGCCCGGAATCGGACGAGGTGCGCCGCTACATCCTGGACAACGCCGCGATGTGGCTGCGCGATTACCACGTGGACGGCCTGCGCCTGGACGCCGTGCACGCCTTCAAGGACGAGCGCGCCGTGCACCTGCTGGAGGACTTCGGCGCCCTCGCCGACGAAATCGCCGCCGAGACCGGACGCCCGGCTGCGATGATCGCGGAATCGGACCTGAACAACCCGCGCCTGCTCTACCCGCGGGACACCAACGGGTACGGGCTGGCCGGGCAGTGGAGCGATGACTTCCACCACGCCGTCCACGTTAACGTCAGCGGCGAAACCACCGGCTACTACGCCGACTTCGACTCGATCGGGGCGCTGGCCAAGGTCCTGGAGCGCGGGTTCTTCCACGACGGCAGCTACTCCAGCTTCCGCGCCCGCCACCACGGCCGGCCCATCGACCCGGCACAGGTCCACCCGGCCGCGCTGGTGGTGTGCAGCCAGAACCACGACCAGATCGGCAACCGTGCCACCGGGGACAGGCTGTCCCAGACCCTGGGTTACGGGCCGCTCGCCCTCGCCGCCGTCGCCACCCTGACCTCGCCGTTCACGCCCATGCTGTTCATGGGCGAGGAATACGGGGCCACCACCCCGTGGCAGTTCTTCACCTCCCACCCGGAACCGGAGCTGGGCAAGGCGACGGCCGAGGGCCGGATCAGGGAGTTCGAGCGCATGGGCTGGGACCCCGCCGTCGTCCCCGACCCGCAGGATCCAGAGACTTTCACCCGGTCCAAACTGGACTGGGCCGAGGCCTCGGGAGGGGACCACGCCCGCCTCCTGGAGCTGTACCGGGCACTCATCGCGCTGCGCCGCACCACGCCGGACCTGACTGAACCCGGCTTCGAGGACACCGCCGTCGACGTCAGCGAGGACGAGGGCTGGCTGCTGCTGCGCCGCGGCCGCACCGAGGTGGCGATGAACTTTTCCGCCGAGGCGCGGCGGGTCCCGGTCCGCGGGGCGGCCCTGGCCCTGGCAACCGACGACGGCGTCCGGCTGGACCCGGCTTCCGGCGCGGAACCCGCTGCTGGCGGCGCGGCGCCGGCCACACCACTGCATCTACCCGGCCACAGCGCCGCGGTACTCACCCACTAAGGCAGGATATGACGTATGACATATTTGGCAGCTGATACCCGCTACGACTCCATGCCCTACCGCCGCGTGGGGCGCAGCGGCCTGAAACTCCCGGCCATCTCACTGGGCCTGTGGCACAACTTCGGCGACGACAAGCCGTTCGAAATCCAGCGCGCCATCCTGCGCCGCGCCTTCGACCTGGGCGTCACCCACTTCGACCTCGCCAACAACTACGGCCCGCCCTACGGCAGCGCCGAGACCAACTTCGGCCGCCACTTCAAGGACGACTTCAAGCCGTACCGCGACGAGCTGATCATCTCCAGCAAGGCCGGCTACGACATGTGGCCGGGCCCGTACGGCAACTTTGGCTCCCGCAAGTACCTGCTGGCCAGCCTGGACCAGTCGCTGGGCCGGATGGGCCTGGACTATGTGGACATCTTCTACAGCCACCGCCCGGACCCCGAAACGCCGATGGAAGAAACCATGGGCGCCCTGGACCAGGCCGTGCGCTCCGGCAAGGCGCTCTACGCAGGCATTTCGTCCTACACCCCGGAACAGACCATCGAGGCCGCGGGGATCCTCAAGGAACTCGGCACCCCGCTGCTGATCCACCAGCCCAGCTACTCCATGCTCAACCGCTGGACCGAGAACGGCAGCCCCAACCTCTTCGAGGCGCTGGAGCAGGTGGGCGCCGGGTCCATTGCGTTCTCGCCGCTGGCCCAGGGTATGCTCACCGACCGCTACCTGAAGGGCATTCCGGCCGACTCCCGGGCCGCCCAGCACAAGTCCCTGGGCGAATCCATGATCACCGAGGAGAAGCTGGACCGGGTGCGCGGGCTCAACCGGATCGCCGAAGGCCGCGGGCAGACGCTCGCGCAGCTGGCCATCGCCTGGATCCTGCGCGATCAGGGCAAGGGCTCATCGGTCACGTCCGCACTGGTGGGCGCGTCCAGCGTCCGGCAGCTTGAGGACACCTTGTCTGCGATCAACAACCTGGATTTCACGGCCGACGAGATCGACGCGATCGATGAATTCGCCGTCGAATCAAACATCAACCTGTGGGCCCAGAAGTCGTAGGCACCCGCAGTTAACACAAGCGCCGGGGCCGCCGGGGAACAACCGCGGCCCCGGCGGCGTTGACTAGACTACTAAGGGCGCCTTACGGCGTCGTGTCCGCCTGCCGCCCGCACAACTGATGCTGTACATCAGAGTGCGGCCGCGCCGGTCACCCTTGTTTCTCAAAAGGAGTTCCGTGTCTTCACATCCGATTCGTGTTGCAATCGTCGGCGTAGGTAACTGCGCCGCTTCGCTGGTCCAGGGCGTCCAGTACTACAAAGATGCCGACCCCAAGGCCACGATCCCGGGCCTGATGCACGTGGAGTTCGGCCAGTACCACGTCGGCGACGTCCAGTTCGTTGCTGCGTTCGACGTCGACGGCAAGAAGGTGGGGCAGGACCTGTCCGACGCCATCCTGGCCAGCGAAAACAACACCATCAAGATTGCCGATGTCCCGCCGACCGGCGTCACGGTCCAGCGCGGCCACACCCTGGACGGCCTGGGCAAGTACTACCTCGAGACCATCGAGCAGTCCCCGGAGGAGCCGGTCGACGTCGTCCAGGCCCTCAAGGACGCCCAGGTTGACGTCATGGTCTGCTACCTGCCGGTCGGCTCCCAGCAGGCCGCCGAGTTCTACGCCCAGTGCGCGATCGATGCCGGCGTGGCGTTCGTCAACGCCCTGCCGGTCTTCCTGGCCGGCACCAAGGAGTGGGCGGACAAGTTCACCGCCGCGGGCGTGCCGATCGTGGGCGATGACATCAAGAGCCAGATCGGTGCCACCATCACGCACCGCGTCATGGCCAAGCTGTTCGAGGACCGCGGCGTCACCCTGGACCGCACGTACCAGCTGAACGTCGGCGGCAACATGGACTTCAAGAACATGCTCGAGCGCGACCGCCTGGAGTCCAAGAAGATCTCCAAGACCCAGGCCGTCACCTCCAACGTCGAGGCCGAGCTCGCCGCCAAGGACGTCCACATCGGCCCGTCCGACTACGTCCAGTGGCTCGATGACCGCAAGTGGGCCTTCGTCCGCCTCGAGGGCCGTAACTTCGGCGACGCCCCGGTGTCCCTGGAATACAAGCTCGAAGTCTGGGACTCGCCCAACTCCGCCGGCGTGATCATCGACGCCATCCGTGCCGCCAAGATCGGCCTGGACCGCGGCATCGGTGGCCCACTGGTCTCGGCGTCGAGCTACTTCATGAAGTCCCCGCCGGAGCAGTTCAACGACGACCTCGCCCGTGAAAAGGTCGAGGCCTTCATCCGCGGCGACCTGGAGCGCTAACCGCCTTCCCCACCCTCCCGGACGCTCCCTCACGTTTGGCCTGTTCCAACCCGACGCTCCCTCACGTTTGGCGTGTTCCAACCCGACGCTCCCTCACCAATGGTGGGGGAGCGTCGTCGTTTTCGGATTGGGTCCGGGGATGCTCCCTCACTTTTGGTCGATACCGACCCGATCCTCCCTCACGTCTTGCAGACATCGGCGGCTTGCTGCCTCAGATTGCGCTGGAAAAGCCAGCTGCGGCCGGCGGGCTGAGGTATGAGGTGCGGAGGATTCGCTTCATCTTGGTGACGGCGCCGGAGAAGCCATCCGCGAGGTCATCTTTTGTCAGGACGAGCACTGTCCATCCCGCTGCCTCGAAGGCCTTGTCACGGCGGCGGTCGCTGAAGATCTGTGCGGGGACCAGGTGGTGCCCGCCGTCGTACTGAACCGCCAGCCGCCGACGGCGATACCCAAGGTCCGCCGTCGGCGTGGCAGGACTGTCCGGGCGCAGCGGGAGCTGCAGTTCCGGTTCCGGGAGTCCGGCGTCGCACATCGCTAGCCGCAGCAATGTCTCCGGCGCTGAATCCGAGCCCACGCGCATCAAGTCCAGAGCGGCACGGGCGCGGACGATTCCCTGCAGATTCGGGTGACGGCCCACCATCCAACGCAGCTCATCGATGGTCGCAAAGGGATCGCTACGCCCTTCCAACCCCAGTCGGGGAATCCGCACCAGCTCGTCACCCATGCAGACCAACGCCGGCAGGCTCAACCGCAGGGCGAGGTCGAGCCACGTCCGGGAGCGCGTGCTGATCCGGATCCCGTCCACTGTCTCGACCTCGCCCTCCAACGCAAGAACCGTGTGTCCGAGTACGCCTTTGCGCCGGACCTCCGGGAGCGCCCGCGCCTTGCTCAGGTGTAGCTCCTCCGAGTCCGATAGCCAGGGAGGCAATATCTGGCATCGGAGCCTGGCAGCGGTGACGTGGGAGATCCAGGCGCCGGGCGACGCTGCGGCCAACGCGCGGGCCGCCGCCTCCAGTTCGAAGTCCCAATCCGTGGGCCGGTAAAGACCCCGGCTGATGTGAATTACGTCGGAGTGCCTGAGTCTGGTTCTCGGCACTCCCAAGGACCTTGCATCCGCGATGGTAAAGGGTGCTGCGCTGAGTGGACCGGGAAGCTTCGTAGGCTTTTCCATGCTGGCATTTTGAACCTATTTGGAGAGCCGCGCAGGAGTTATCCACAGATGTCCCGGATCGGCCCGCGGCGGCAGGGTCAAGCGCCACGCCGGACCTGAGGGAGCGTCGGTTGGGGAGTTGCCGGACCTGAAGGATCGTTGGTTGGGGGGATGCAGGATGTGAGGGAGCGTCAGAGGCGTTTAGAAGAGGCCGACCGGGTTGCCGGCGTCGTCGACGTCCATCCGCATCGCTGCCGGCACCTTGGGCAGGCCCGGCATGGTCATCACGGCGCCGGTGAGGGCCACGATGAAGCCTGCGCCGGTCTTGGGGATGAGATCCCGGACGTGGATGGTGAAGCCCTTGGGCGCGCCGAGCCGGGTGGCGTCGTCGGTGAAGGAGTACTGGGTCTTCGCCATGCACACCGGCATCCCGGACCAGCCGTTCTTCTCGATCTCGGCCAGCCGTTTGAGCGCGGGCACGGAGAAGTCCACGCCGTCGGCGCCGTAGATCTCCTGCACGATGGTCCGGATCTTGTCCTCCACGGACATCTCCAGCGGGTACAGGTGCCGGAAGCCGTGCGGGGCCTCGATCGCGGCCGCCACCTTCGCCGCGAGCTCGTCGCCACCGTCGCCGCCACCGCCGCGGCCCCACACATCGGCCACCGCGGCCTGGACTCCCTCCGCGGCGCACCACTGAAGCAGCCAGTCCAGCTCCTCAGCGGTGTCCGTGGCGAATTTGTTGACCGCCACAACCGGGGTGATGCCGAACTTCTCGACGTTGCGGATGTGGCGCCGCAGATTGGCGACGCCGGCGGCCAGCGCCTCCACGTTGGGCTCCTTGAGCAGGTCTTTCGGCACGCCGCCGTGCATCTTGAGCGCCCGGACGGTGGCCACGAGGACGACGCCGGACGGGGCGACGTCGGCCATCCGCGCCTTAATGTCCATGTACTTTTCGGCGCCGAGGTCCGCGCCGAACCCCGCCTCGGTGATGACGATGTCCGCAAGGCGGCGGGCCGTCTGCGTGGCGATGAGGGAGTTGCAGCCGTGGGCGATGTTGGCGAAGGGCCCGCCGTGCACCAGCGCCGGGGTGCCGGCGATGGTCTGCACGAGGTTGGGTTTGATCGCGTCCTTGAGCAGCATGGTCAGGGCGCCCTGGACGCCGAGGTCGGCCACGGTGACGGGCCGGCGGTCGTAGGTGTAGCCGAACGTGATCCGGCCGAGCCGGTCGCGCAGATCGTTCAGGTCCGTGGCGAGGCAGAACACGGCCATGATCTCCGAGGCCACGGTGATGTCGAAGCCGTCCTGCCGCGGCGTGCCCTGGGCGGGCCCGCCGAGACCGATTACTACCTCCCGGAGGGACCGGTCGTTCATGTCCAGGACGCGCTTGAACGTCATCCGGCGCGGATCGATGTTGAGCTCGTTGCCCTGGAAGATGTGGTTGTCCACGAGTGCCATGAGGGCGTTGTTCGCCGAGGTGATGGCGTGGAAATCGCCCGTGAAGTGCAAGTTGATCTGGTCCATCGGCAGCACCTGGGAGTAGCCGCCGCCGGTCGCGCCGCCCTTCATGCCCAGGATGGGGCCGAGCGAGGGTTCGCGCAGCGCGATCATCACGCTGTGCCCGGCCCGGGCCAGGGAATCCGCGAGCCCCACCGTCGTGGTGGATTTGCCTTCGCCGGCGGGGGTGGGCGACATCGCGGAGACCAGCACGACCTTGCCGGGCGCGCGCACGGGGGCTCCCGCCGGAACGGTCAGCTTCGCAGGGTCGATCTTGGCCTTGTAAGGTCCGTAGAGTTCCAGCGCGTCCGGGGTGATGCCGGCGGCCGCCGCAATCTCCCCGATCGGCTTCATGACTGCCCGCTGGGCAATTTCCAGGTCGCTGGGGACGTTGTTCCCGGCAGTGGTGGTCTCAGACATCGTTGTCCTTCGGCTCGTGGCGTCGGCGGGTTTGTCCCGGTCCGGTGTTGCCGGCCGGGGTTGGAGCGGGCGGAGGGGGTGGATCCGGTTCAGGGTGTGTGGCCCACCGGGATGGTCAGGCTTCCAAAATACTGGCTCACGGCGGTGTGGTAGCTCTCCAGCGTAATCGCGGCGGTGCGTTGCCAGCCGAACTCCTGGGCATGGATCGCGGCGGCGCGCCCCATGTCGGTGCGGGTTTGGGTGTCGTCGAAGAGCGACTCGAGGGCGTCCGCCCAGTCGCTGGCCTTGTGGCCCTCGATCAGCATCCCGGTCCGTCCGTCCTGGACGGCGCGGGAGAGGCCGCCGACTTTCGTGGCGAGGACCGGCGTCCCGCAGGCCTGCGCCTCCAGCGCCACCAGGCCGAAGGACTCGCTGTAGGAGGGCATGACCACGACGTCGGCGGACCGGTACCAGCCGGCCAGTTCCGGGGCGTTCACCGGCGGGTGGTGGGTGGCGACGTCGTCCATTCCGGCGGCGCTGATCAGCGTCTTGAGGTTGAAGTCCTTGGCGCCGCTGACGGCCCCCAGGATGGTCAGCTGCAGGTCGATGTCCGGGCGCCGGGAGCGCAGGAGCGCCGCCGCCTTGATCAGGATCTGCGGGCCCTTGAGCCGCTGGATCCGGCCCGCGAACAGCAGATGGAACTTGCCCGGGGCGATGCCGTGCTGGGCCCTGGCCCGGTTCCTGAAGGCCGGCGTGAAGACGGCCAGGTCCACGCCGGGCGGCGCGACGTCGATGTGGTCGATGTCGGCGTTGTAGTGCGAGACGAGTTCGGCCGCTTCGGTGCCGGTATTGGCGATCAGCCGGGTGGCGCCGTCGACAATCCGGTGCTCGCCGTCCTCACGCCGCCGCGGCTCGGGCTGTTCGCCGGACTCGAGGAGCTGGTTCTTGACCTTCGCCATCGTGTGCATGGTGTGGACGAGGGGCAGCCGCCACAGCTCCGCGAGCTCCAGCCCGGCCACCCCGGAGACCCAGTAGTGGGAATGGATGACGTCATACCGGCCGTGCGGCTGGAGCTGGCGGATCCGGTTGACCTCGGCGACCATGCTGTGCAGCAGCCCCGGAAGTTCCTCCTTGGGCAGCTTCCGGGGCGGGCCGGCGAGGACGTTGTGCACGCACACGCCCGGGGACGGGTGTTCGACGGCGGGCTGGGTGGCCGAGGTGGACCGGGTGAAGATCTCCACTTCCACGCCCGTCTCGGCGAGGGCGGCGGCCAGCGCCCGGACGTACACGTTCATGCCGCCGGCGTCACCGGAGCCGGGCTGTTCCATGGGCGAGGTGTGCAGGGAGAGGAAAGCGACGCGGCGGATCAGCGACACGGTTCCCCTTTCCTCTGCCCATTTCTTTCTGACCAATGCATGTCGATAAAACATTACTCCTGAAGTGCCGGCCGGTTCACGGGACCGCAGGCTCGGTCCGCAGACCGGGGCGTGCTGCTAACGTGGCCGCTGTGAACACTACGACAGGACAAGAACCTGCAACCGGCTGGACCATCCGGGAGGCTGGCCCGGAGGACTGGCCGGGCATCTGGGCGATCCTGGAACCCGTCGTCCGGTCCGGGGAGACTTTTACCTGGGACCGGGACACGGCCGAGGACGAGGCCCGCGCACGCTGGTTCAAGCTGGCGCCGGGCCGGACGTTCGTCGCGGTAGCCTCCGACACCGGCGCGGTTCTTGGCACCGGCGAGCTGCACCCCAACCAGGGCGGCGGCGGCAGCCATGTGGCCAACGCGGGCTACATGGTCCACCCGGCCCAGGCAGGCCGCGGACTGGCCCGGGCCCTCTGCGCCTATTCGCTCGACGCCGCGCGCGACGCCGGTTTCCGGGCCATGCAGTTCAACGCCGTGGTGGAAAGCAATGTCCGGGCCGTGGCCGCGTGGAAATCGATGGGCTTCGAGGTGCTCGCGACCATTCCCGAGGCGTTCAACCACCCTGAACTGGGCTACGTGGGCCTGCACGTGATGTACCGAAAGCTCTAGGGTTGCCGGCCCGGTGCCGCGGGACGCTGATGTTGGCGGGCCGTTAAGGCCCACGGGCAGCTACGGCCCGCTGTGCCAGAGGCGGCCCAGCTCCGGGAAGGCTGCTTCATAGCCGGCCAGCAGTTGGCCGGCGAGGACATCCGAATCCACGAGCGGATGCCTGGCGAACGCGGCGAGGGCCGCCTCCCGCCGGCCGGTCGTCGCCGCCTCCACCACGAGCCGTTCGACGTCCTTGACGCGGCGCAGCAGCTCCAGTTGGGCCGGTCCCGGACGGTCCTGCGGGACCGGCCTGGCGCCGTCGGGCGTCACCCGGCACGGAACTTCGACGACGGCGTCGGCCGGCAGCCCCGGGACAGCCGGCACCACCTGTGCTCCGGACCCGGCGCCGCCCGCTTCCGGGCCGGCGGACCCAACGGTGGTGACGGCGTTGCGTGTGTTGAGGATCAGGTCCGCCGCGCCGCCACCGGAGAGGGCGCGCATGGCCGCCAGTGCCACCCGCTCGTAGCCGCCGCCGGCGAGGTCGGTCTCGTCGCGGCGTTCGCCCGAGGTGCGGGCCTCCGCGAGGTAGCCCTCCTCGCGGGACCGGCGGGCATCCTCCCACAGGGCAAAGGCCTCCGGCCCGGCGGCGGCCAGCCGGGGATAGAGCTCGGCCTGCTGCCGGGCGATCGATTCCCCCCGGGTCTGACCTGCGGCGCGCATGCCGGCCACCGCACGAATGGTGTCGTAGTAGTAGAAAAGATATTCATTCGGCAGGCAGCCAAGGCTGGCCAGCAACCCGGGGGAGAACAGCCGGCCTTCCTCGAATTCCGACAGCACCGCGGAGTTCGCGAGCAGTGCCGGGAGGGCGTCCCGGCCCCCGGCCTCCAGCCGGTACAGCCAGCCGAGGTGGTTCAGGCCGTAGTAGCCCACGCCGTCGAGCGTGCCCTCGGGCAGCGCGACGCCGGCGGCCCGCGCCGCGCGGTGCACCAGGCCGCTGGCGGAGTCGCAAATCCCGATCACCCTGGGACCCAGCACGGGGACCAGGGCCTCCGTCACCATGCCCGCGGGGTTGGTGAAGTTGAGCAGCCGCGCCCCGGGGCAGCGGCTCCGCATTTCCTCGGCGAGCCGCAGCATCGGCGGAATGGAGCGAAGCGCGTAGGAGATCCCGCCGGCGCCGGTGGTTTCCTGGCCCAGGAGTCCGAGGTCCAGGGCGATCCGCTCGTCGGCGGTCCGGCCGGCGGTGCCGCCGGGCCGGATGGCGGCGAAGACCATGTCGGCGCCGTCCAGGGCCTCGGGGAGCGAGGACACGGCACGGATCTGCGGGCCGGAACCCGGCAGGCTGGAACCCGGCGGGCCCTGCCGGGCGAGGGAGGCCAGGACCGCCTCGATGGCCGCCAGCCTGGCGGGGTCGACGTCGTAGAGCACCAGCTCCCGCACCAGCCCCGCGAAAGGCCCGGCAGAGAGCGCCCGGTAGACCAGGGGGACGCGGAAGCCGCCTCCGCCGGCGATCGTGAGCCGCATGCGGACAGTCTATTCCCCGCCGTGTTCCCCGCCGGTTTGGGCCCCGCTTTCCCCTGGTATCCCTCGACGGCGGTACGGCGTAATGTGCCGTATATGGACGCGACCCCGGCGCGGCGATTTGATCCGCTCTCTGCCGTCCGCAGCCCGGCCGCGGACGGATTCGACCTGCTCCTGACCGGGACCGTGTTCCAGGACATCATCTTCACCGGGCTTCCCCACGCGCCGCAGCCCGGCACGGAAATCTGGAGCGACGGGATGGGCAGCTGCCCCGGGGGCGTCGCCAATCAGGCCATCGCCGCCTCCCGGCTGGGACTGCGGACCGGCCTTGCCGCCGTGTTCGGCGATGACGGCTACGGTGACTACAACTGGAAGATTCTGGCCGCCCAGGAACACGTGGACCTGTCCCTGTCCCGGCGTGTTCCAGGCTGGCATTCGCCCGTCACGGTGTCCTTGAGTGTGGAGAAGGACCGGTCCATGGTGACGCACGGGCACCCGGCGCCGGTGACCTCCACCGAGCTGGTCGGATGCCCGCCGCCGGCGCTCGCAGCCGTCGCGGAGCTGGGGGAGGAACTCGAACCGTGGGCAGTCGACGCGCACAAGAACGGCGTCCAGCTGTTCGGCGATGTCGGCTGGGACCCCACCGGCGCGTGGTCCTCGACCCGGCTGGACAACCTGAAGTATTTCCACGCTTTCATGCCGAACCAGCACGAGGCCATGAACTTCACGGGCTGCGACGACCCCTGGTCCGCCCTGTACTCGCTTGCGGACCGGGTTCCGGTGGCGGTGGTCACCCTCGGCGCCCAGGGATCCATGGCCGTGGATTCGGAAACGGGGGAGGAGGAGTGGGTCCCCTCCCTGCCGGTCCGGGCCTACGATCCCACCGGCGCCGGTGACTGCTTCGGTGCGGCCTTCATTGTCGGCTCCCTGGCCGGCTGGCCGCTGGGAGACCGTCTCCGCTTTGCCAATCTGTGCGCCGCACTGGCCGTCCAGGAGGTGGGCGGCTCGCTGGCCGCGCCCGGCTGGGGCGACATTGCCGACTGGTGGCAGCGGGCCAACGCCCGGAAGGAACGGCAAAGCAGCCAATGGCTTCGCCGCTACCGCTTCCTGGAAGAGATCCTGCACGACGTCCCGCCCGAGGCGCAGCGGCGCGCGACGGCGACCATCGCGCACCAGTCCGACGCATAGACGGGCCGGCGCGGCTGGGTTTTCGTGGCTGGCGCCAGTGGACATGTCCTCCGCTGGGGCCGGGGCTCGGGCATGGACCCGTTGTGCACGGCCTTGAGTGTGAAAAATGAGCATGTCCCGCGGTGGGTGCGGCCGGATTCGTGCCACCAGTGGGCATGTCCTCCGGTGGGGCCGGGGCTCGGGCATGGACCCGTTGTGCGCGTCCTTGAGTGTGAAAAATGAGCATGTCCCGCGGTGGGTGCGGCCGGATTCGTGGCACAACTGGGCATGTCCTCCGGTGGGGCCGGGGCTCGGGCATGGACCCGTTGTGCGCGTCCTTGAGTGTGAAAAATGAGCATGTCCCGCGGTGGGTGCGGCCGGATTCGTGCCACCAGTGGGCATGTCCTCCGGTGGGGCCGGGGCTCGGGCATGGACCCGTTGTGCGCGTCCTTGAGTGTGAAAAATGAGCATGTCCCGCGGGGAGGAATGGGCATGTCCCGCGGGGAGGAATGGGCATGTCCAGCGGTGGCCGGGCCGGCCGATTATTCGGCCCGCAGCGCCGCGCCTAGAATCGTTAGGTGACTTACCAAGCAGCAACAGGCGATCTCCTGCCCGGTTCGGCGGCAGTGCCGGCCCACGCTGAGGAGCGCTCAGCCGTAATCGATCTCGACGCCATCCGGCACAACGTCCGCCGCATCGCAGCAGTGGCCTCACCCGCGCAGGTCATGGCTGTGGTCAAGGCCGACGCCTACGGGCACGGCGCCGTCCAGGTGACCCGCGCGGCCCTCGGCGCGGGGGCTAGCTGGATTGGCGTCGCCCACATCTCCGAGGCCCTCGCCCTGCGCGCCGCCGGGATCGAGGCGCCGCTGCTGGCCTGGCTGCACACCCCGGACAGCAACTTCGCCGCCGCAGTGGCCGCAGGAATCGACATAGGCTGCTCGGGCTGGGAACTGGACCGGATCGTGGCCGCGGCCCGCGAGCAGGAACGGCCCGCCCGCGTCCACCTGAAGGTCGACACCGGGCTCGGCCGCAACGGCGCCACCGTCGATGCCTGGGACAGCCTGGTCGGCGAAGCCATGGAACACCAGGACCAGGGCCTGCTCCGGGTCGTGGGAATCTTCTCCCACCTGGCCGTCGCCGACGAACCCGATCGGCCCGAAACCGACGAGCAGCTCGCCGCGTTCCGCCAGGTCCTCGCCGTCGCCCAGGACGCCGGCGTGGACCCCGAGGTCCGCCACCTCGCCAACACCCCGGCCACCCTCTCCCGGCCGGACACCCACTTTGACCTCGTCCGCGTGGGGCTGGGCCTGTACGGGCTGTCACCCTTCGAAGGGCAAAGCCCGGCGGAGCTCGGGCTGCGCCCGGCCATGACGGTCCGCACGGTGGTCTCGCACTGCAAGGACGTGCCCGCCGGGCAGGGCGTTTCCTACGGGCTGAACTACCGCACGGACGGCGTCAGCACCCTCGGGCTCATCCCACTGGGCTACGCCGATGGCGTGCCGCGCATCGCCACCGGTGGCCCCGTCCGGGTCGAGGGCGTGAACTATCCGGTAGTGGGGCGAATTGCGATGGACCAGATGGTGATCGACCTCGGACCCCGCCACGTGGCGGCCGGAGGCCCGAGCATCCTCGGCGCCGAGGCAGTGCTGTTTGGCGACGGCGCCGACGGCGGACCCACAGCCGATGACTGGGCCAAGGCCGCCGGTACCAACAACTACGAGATCGTCACCAGGATCAGCCCCCGCGTGCCGCGCCGCTACCTGAACGAAGAGCCCTCCACCGGCGAAGAGCGGCCGTGAGCGCGCCCGCGTGGGAACGGAGCCTTGAGGTCCACACGGCGGCGCAGACGCATGCGCTCGCCGCGGCCCTCGGCGCCGTGCTGGAGACCGGCGATCTGCTGGTCCTGACCGGCGAACTGGGTGCCGGCAAGACCACGTTCACGCAGGGGCTGGGGGAGGGCCTGGGAGTGCGGGCCGGCATCATCTCGCCGACCTTTGTCCTGGTGCGCATCCACCCCAACCTCCCCGGAGGACCCCGGCCGGGCGGACCGGACCTGGTGCATGTGGATGCCTACCGGCTGGAGTCGGCCGCTGAAATCGACGACATCGATCTTGAAAACACCATGGACAGCGCCGTGACGGTGGTCGAGTGGGGCCGCGGCCGGGTTGAGCACCTCAGCGACAGCCGGCTGGAGGTCGAACTCCACCGCACCCGCGGAGGCGCCGCCGCTTCCGCCGAAACCCCCGAAACCCCCGAAACCCCCGCCGAAACCGGCGCCAGTCCCGTTCTGGATTTCGACACGGACGACGACGACGAACCGCGGACCGTCGTCATCCGCGGCTTCGGCCCGCGCTGGGCCGGAGCCCCGACGCTGCCCGGCGCCGAGCCCTTGCCCGGGACCACGCCCCAGAGCCCGGAACGGAATCCCTGATGCTGATCCTCGCCATCGACACTTCAGCTGTCGCCAGCGCCGCCCTGGTCTCCGATGATGCGCCGGAATCCGTGCTCGCCAGCTTCGCCACCGAGGACACGCGCACCCACGCGGAGGTCCTGGCCCCGGGGATCGACGGGCTCCTGGCTGAGGCCGGCGTCAGCGGGCACGACGTCGACGCTATCGTCACCGGCGTCGGCCCCGGCCCGTTCACGGGGCTGCGCTCCGGGATCGTCACGGCCCGCACCCTCGCTTTTGTCTGGGGCAAGCCGCTGTACGGCGTCATGAGCCTGGACGCCATCGCCCTGGAAGTAGCCGAATCCACCGACTCGGCAGCGGAGTTCATTGTCGCCACCGATGCGCGCCGCAAGGAAGTGTACTGGGCCCGGTACACCCTCTCCGATGCCCAGCTGCCGCATCTGGAGGACGGCCCGCACGTGGGATTCGCCGCGGACCTGCCGGATCTGCCCGTCTACGGTGCCGGGGCAGGAATCTACTCCGACGCAGTCAAGGCGGTCGCGGAATTCAGCACCCGCCAGCCGGAGGCCCTCTCGCTCGGCCAGTTCGCACTCGCCCGGCTCTCCGCGGGGGAACAGCTCCTGGACTCCACCCCCCTGTACCTGCGCGAATCCGACGCCCAAGTGCCCGGACCCCGGAAGCGTGCCCTGTGAGCGCGGAGCGAGCCGTCCGGCTGCCCGGCGGGGTCACCCTGCGGGACATGGACGCCGCGGACATCCCCGCCATCCACGCCCTGGAACTCCGGCTCTTTCCCGTGGATGCCTGGCCGCTGCAGATGTTCCACGACGAGCTGGCGCAGGTGGATACCCGCCGCTACCTCGTGGCGGAGGTGCACGGCGGGATCGTGGGCTATGCCGGGCTCATGTGCATCGAACCGATCTCGGACGTCCAGACCATCGCCGTGGTGCCCGAGCAGGAAGGCAAGGGCATCGGCTCTGCCCTGCTCATTGAGCTGATCGCGGAAAGCCGGCGCCGGCACGCCCAGGACGTGCTGCTCGAGGTCAGGGCGGACAACCCCCGGGCCCAGCAGCTCTACCTGCGCTTCGGCTTCGAACAGATCCACGTCCGGCCCCGCTACTACCGAGACGGCGTCGACGCCCTGATCATGCGGCTCCAGCTGCCCCGCGAACTCAGCCCCCAGCCAACGGAAGCAGGCCGACCATGAACCGCACCCAGCCGCTCGTGCTCGGCATCGAGTCCTCCTGCGACGAAACCGGCGTCGGCATCGTCCGGGGAACCACCCTGCTGACGAACACCGTCTCGTCCTCCATGGATGAACACGTCCGCTTCGGCGGCGTGATCCCCGAGATCGCCTCCCGCGCCCACCTCGACGCGTTCGTCCCCACCCTCGAGGAGGCCCTCGCGGAGGCGGGAGTGACGCTCGCGGACATCGACGCGATCGCCGTCACCTCAGGGCCGGGCCTGGCAGGTGCCCTCATGGTGGGGGTATGCGCGGCCAAGGCGCTCGCCGTCGCCACCGGCAAACCGCTCTACGCCATCAACCACCTGGTGGCGCATGTCGGCGTCGGGCTCCTGCAGCAGGGCGCCGGCGCGCCGGCGCCGCAAACAACGCCGCACGCCCTGCCGGAGAATATGGGCGCGCTCCTGGTCTCCGGCGGCCATACCGAGATCCTGCGGATCCGGAGCATCACGGACGACGTCGAGCTGCTGGGCTCCACGATCGATGACGCCGCCGGCGAAGCGTATGACAAGGTGGCACGGCTCCTGGGCCTGGGCTACCCGGGCGGCCCGGCCATCGACAAGCTCGCGCGCACGGGCAACGCCAAAGCCATCCGGTTCCCGCGCGGGCTCACACAGCCCAAGTACATGGGGACCGCCGAGGAACCCGGACCGCACCGCTACGACTGGTCCTTCAGCGGGCTCAAGACCGCCGTCGCCCGCTGCGTGGAGCAGTTCGAGGCCCGCGGCGAGGAGGTGCCCGTGGCAGACATCGCCGCGGCCTTCCAGGAAGCCGTGGTGGATGTCATCACCGCCAAGGCGGTGCTCGCCTGCCGTGAAAACGGCATCACGGAGGTCCTCCTGGGTGGCGGGGTCGCCGCCAACTCGCGGCTGCGCCAGCTCACCGAACAACGCTGCAGTGCGGCCGGCATCCGGCTGACGGTGCCGCCGCTGCCGCTGTGCACGGACAACGGCGCCATGGTGGCCGCGCTCGGGGCGCAACTGGTGATGGCCGGCGTGCAACCGAGCGGGATCGGCTTTGCCCCGGATTCCTCAATGCCGGTCACGACCGTCTCCGCCTGAGGCCACAGCCTGAGGGTTCGTCCGCGTGGAGCTAGGACGGCCTGGGGCTCCGGCCGCCCGCGTGGCGGCTGTTGGGCGCCGGAGCTAGGCGTCCGGGCCCTGGCGCATCTGCTTGACCAGGTCCAGGACGACGGCGCGCAGGTCCCCGCCGTGCTCGGCGGCGACCCGGCGCTGCCGCTGGTAGCCGGCGCCGCGCTCGATGATCTTCTCGACGTCGGCCAGTTCGGCGCTGCAGCCCAGCTTCGCCGCCACCGGCTCAAGCCGCTTGAGCGTCTCGCGCAGGTGCTCCGTTACGAGCTGCTCGTTGCCGTCGGCGTCGAGGATGATGATCGCGTCCAGGCCGTACCGGGCCGCGCGCCACTTGTTTTCCTGCACATGCCACGGGGGCATCGTGGGAATGGTGCCACCGTTTTCCAGCGTGGTGGAAAATTCGTCGACAAGGCACTGCGTCAGTGCCGCGATCGCCCCGACGTCCTCGAGGGTGGCCAGGCCGTCGCAAATGCGCATCTCGATGGTGCCAAGCGCCGGAACGGGGCGGATGTCCCACCGGATCTCGGAGAGCGTGTCAATCACACCTGTGGTGAACATGTCCTGGACGTAGGACTCGTAGTCCTCCCAGCTGGCGAACTGGAACGGCAGCCCGGCGGTGGGCAGCTGCTGGAACATGAGGGCGCGGTGCGAGGCGTATCCGGTGTCCTCGCCGCCCCAAAACGGGCTGGACGCGGAGAGCGCCTGGAAATGCGGGAAGTAATTGACCAGGCCGTCCAGCACCGGAAGGACCTTGTCCCGGCTGTCCAGTCCGACGTGCACATGGACGCCGTAAATGACCATCTGCCGGCCCCACCACTGGGTCCGGTCAATGAGCTTGGCGTAGCGTGCCTTGTCCGTGACGGGCTGCAGCTGGGGCGGGCTGAAGGGGTGACTCCCGGCGCAAAAGATCTCCACGCCCATCGGATCGGTCACGTCCCGGACAGCCGCGAGCGAGCTGCTCAGGTCCGCCTTGGCCTCCGCGACGGTGGTGCAGATGCCGGTGACGAGCTCCACGGTGTTCAGCAGCAGCTCCTGCTTGATGTGCGGGTGCTCGTCGTCCTCATTGAGTTCGGGATGCCGGGCCGCGACGCCGCGCAGCACCTGGTTCGCCACGGAGGCCAGCTCACCGGTCTCGGCGTCGACGAGCGCCAGCTCCCATTCCACGCCAAGAGTCGACTGCCTTGATGAAGCGAACTCGATCTTCATGTGGTCCCTTCACTGTTTTGCTGTCGCTGGCCGTGGTCCTGGCGGGGAAATGCGCTGGCAAACATCCTCGGACATGCCTCTGGACATGGCACCGGCGGTGTCACGTGCAATTTCCCACACACCAGTGCGCCGGCCGGGCGGCCGGCAGGGCTACGGGTGGTCCAAGTCTAGTGCAGGGGCGGCCCCGGGACGGCGTCAAAGTTGCCGCTGGTGCGTGAGTGTATTCACAACATCGCTGGTCAGCGACGGCGCGCGCGGTTGCGCGTTGGGCTGCGGGTAGCCGGAGCGATCCTGGCGTTTAATGGAGCTGTGCCCATTCTGAACAAAGACATGACCCTGTGTATCTCGCTCTCGGCCCGGCCCAGCAACAACGGGACGCGCTTCCACAACCACCTGTACGAACAGCTGGGCCTGAACTGGATCTACAAGGCCTTTGCCCCCACCGACCTCGCCCAGGCGATCGCCGGGGTGCGCGGCCTCGGCATCCGCGGCTGCGCCGTGTCCATGCCTTACAAGGAGGACGTGATCGCCCTCGTTGACGTCATGGACCCGTCGGCGAAGGCCATCGACTCGGTCAACACCATCGTCAACGACGGCGGCCGGCTCACGGCGTACAACACCGACTACACCGCAATTGAGCAGCTCCTGCAGAGCAATGCAGTCCCCACGGACTACTCGGTGCTGGTCCTGGGCGCCGGCGGCATGGCCAAGGCCACCGTGGCCGCGCTGCGGGATGCCGGGTTCAAGGACGTGACCGTCGTGGCCCGCAACGAGGGCCCCGGCCGCGCCCTGGCCGAACAGTACGGCTTCGCCTGGCGCCCGGACCTTGGCTCTGCGGCGTCCGGTACCGGCACGGCGGACATGCTCATCAACGTCACCCCCATCGGGATGGCCGGAGGCCCGGACGCCGCCGCGCTGCCCTTCCCGCAGGAGGCCATCGACGCCGCCAAAGTGGTGTTCGACGTCGTCGCGCTCCCGGCCGAGACACCGCTGATCAAGGCCGGCCGCGCGGCCGGCAAGACCGTGATCACCGGAGCCGAGGTCGCCACGATCCAGGCGCTCGAGCAGTTCGTGCTGTACACCGGCGTCCGGCCGACCGACGAGCAAATCCGGTCAGCCGAGGACTTCACGCGGGCCCAGTAGCGCGACAGCCCAGTTGCCCGGCCGCTTCGCTGAGATCCGGCGGCGGGGCACTGCGCCGGTGGGATCCCGCTGGCGGGGCTAGACGGGCTCCACTGAGACGGCCACCCGGTCCTCGCCGATCCTGGTGAGGACCAGGGTGGCTGCTTTCTTGTCCTTGTCCTTGTGCTTTGCGCTGCCGCCGGGCAGGAGTTGCTTGCGCAGCTCTTCGGGTGTGACAGCCATACCGCGCTTCTTGATGTCCAGGACCCCGATGCCTTGATCCTTGACCCAGGCCTTGAGTGCCTTGACGTTGAACGGCATCACCTCCAGGACCCTGTACGCCTTGGCGAACGGGGTGTCATGCAGCTCCGGGGCGCAGATGTAGGCGATGTGCTCGTCCACGAGGTGCCCGCCCAGTTGGAGGGCGACGTCGGCCACCAGGCCGGCGCGGATTACCGCGCCGTCAGGCTCGTACAGGTACCCCTCCACGGGTCCCACGGGCGCCACCGGGCCGGCACCGAAGTCCTCGCCGCTGGTGAGCTCAGCGGAACCAAGGGGGCCGAGCACGAGGGCTGCGCGCCGCACCCCGGGACGCCGCACCGCGTTGAACCACAGGGCCACCTCGGTCACGTCCCCGCCCACGGAGACCCACTGCGCCTCGCAGCCGGCCGGCACGGAATCGTGCGGCATGCCCGGTCCCATCTTCACGCCGACAGCGCGGCCGGAGCCTGCGAGTGACTCCACGAAGGACAGCGGCGGGGAGAAATCCTCCGGATCCCAGATCCGTTTGGTACCCGAGGTGGACGTCGTACGCCGGGCCGGGTCGAGCCAGACGCCGTCGACCCCCTCGAGCGAAACCGACGTTGCATCGGAATGGACCACCGTGGCATTGCGGAACGGGATCAGGTTCATCGTGGCGCAGGCGGCTGTGGCCTCATCAATTTCCACGGCGGTGACCACCAGGTCCAGGGAGGCCAGGGCCATGGAGTCCGCCCCGAGCCCGCAGCCGAGATCCGCGACGTGGCCGATCCCGGCCTCCGCGAACCGCTGCGCGTGCCGTGCCGCTACCGTGAGCCGGGTGGCCTGTTCCAGGCCGGCCTTCGTGAAAATCATCTGCCGTGCGAATTCGCCGAACTTCGCCTCGGCCTTGGTCCGCAGCCGGGACTGGGTGAGCACGGCCGAGACCAGCTCGGGGGAGTGGCCGGCCTTGCGCAGCGACGCCGTGAGGCGGAAGGCCTCGTCCTCGCGGTACGGGCCCAACGACGCCAGCAGCTCCCAGCCCTCGGGGGTGAGGATCGGGGCAATATGTTCCTGCGGTGCGTCAGTCATGCCATCCAGCGTAGTTGAGGTCCGCGGGCGCGCTGTGACCGGACGGCGGGGGCTAGGCTTGATGGCATGGAAGACAGCGGCACAGGCGACAGCATCTCAGCGGACACGGCCGGGCAGGACACGGTTGGCAGCGACGACGCCGGGCAGGGGCGCCGGCGCCCGCAGGGACTGGCCCGCTACGCAAAACCGGCGCTGATTGCCGGCGCGGTGATCGCCGTCGTGTCCGTCGCACTTTTGGTGATTATCTTCTTCCTCGATTCCTTCAACGCCACCGTGTATTCCGTCGGCGGCAAGAACGTCCAGGACGCCACGGACGAGGCCAGGGCCATCCGCGAGACTTATACCGCGGCCCGGCTCGGCGGCATCATCTTCCTCATCTCCGGCATTCTGCTGGCCGCCGCCGGCGCCGTGCTGATGTTCCGGCACCGGAATGACGAAGGCCAGAACACGGACGAAGACGACGGCGAGGACGTGGACTTCGACGACCTCGCAGACCAGTAGCCAGCGAGTAGGCAGGCTAAAGGGCGCCCCTGGTGGGCGCGCACCGCACCGCCAAACGGCCAACGACCACAGGCCGCGGGACATGCCCAGCCTCCTGCGCCACGGATGGGCATGTACTCCCCGGCAGCCCGCACCCGTTGGGCATGTCCATCGCTCAGCGCGGGCATAGAGCATGAGGCCCAAGTGTCCTCTGGCCGCAACAAAAAATGGGCATGTCCTCCCCGGCAGCCCACGCATGGTGGGCAAGTCCATTGCTCAGCGCGGGCAGTGAGCACGATGCCCAAGTGTCCTCTGGCCGCAACAAAAAATGGGCATGTCCTCCTAGGGGGAAATGTTCACCCGGAACGAATTTCTGGCACTCGCCTTGACCGAGTGCTAACCATTTACATAGAGTCGTCATTAGCACTCTCCCTAGGAGGGTGCTAACACATGAAGCGCGTTCCGCCAGGCACGCTGCCGGCACCGCGACGACGGTCTGTGCGCCTTGGCATCACCGCTTCATAGTCCACGAATTTGCTGACGAAAAGGAGAGGTCCGAGTGTCGGTCTCTATTAAGCCTCTTGAGGATCGTATTGTTGTCCGCCCGCTCGAAGCCGAGCAGACCACGGCTTCCGGCCTGGTTATCCCGGACTCCGCGCAGGAGAAGCCGCAGGAAGGCGAAGTTGTTGCAGTAGGCCCCGGCCGCTTCGATGACAACGGCAACCGCGTTCCCGTTGACGTTGCCGTCGGCGACGTCGTCATCTACTCCAAGTACGGCGGAACCGAAGTCAAGACCGGCGGCACCGAGTACCTCGTACTCTCCGCCCGCGACGTTCTGGCGATCGTCGTAAAGTAACTCTCTTGGACCCCCGCGCAGCCGATCCTTCGCAATGAACGGATCAGTTGCGCGGGGTTCTGTCTTGAAAGGACAAAACCATGGCAAAGCAGCTTGCGTTTAACGACGCTGCCCGCCGGTCGCTTGAAGCCGGCATCGATAAGCTCGCCAACACCGTCAAGGTCACGCTGGGCCCGCGCGGCCGCAACGTTGTGCTGGACAAGAAGTGGGGCGCCCCCACGATCACCAACGATGGTGTGACGATCGCCCGTGAAGTCGAGCTGGACGACCCCTACGAGAACCTTGGCGCGCAGCTCGCCAAGGAGGTCGCCACCAAGACCAACGATGTTGCCGGCGACGGCACCACCACCGCCACCGTCCTGGCCCAGGCCCTGGTCAAGGAAGGCCTGCGCAACGTAGCGGCAGGCGCCGCACCGGGCGAAATCAAGCGCGGCATCGAGGTTTCCGTCGAGGCCGTCGCCGCCCGCCTGCTGCAGAACGCGCGCCCGGTTGAAGGCACGCAGGTCGCCAACGTGGCCGCAATCTCCGCCCAGAGCGACGAGGTCGGCGAGCTCCTGGCCGAGGCGTTCGGCAAGGTCGGCAAGGATGGTGTGATCACCATCGAGGAGTCCTCCACCACGCAGACCGAGCTGGTCCTGACCGAGGGCATGCAGTTCGACAAGGGCTACCTGTCCCCGTACTTCGTCACTGACGCGGAGCGCCAGGAGGCCGTCCTCGAGGACGCACTGATCCTGATCAACCAGGGCAAGATCTCCTCGGTGC
Organism: Arthrobacter sp. P4_F11; assembly: GCF_056401395.1. NCBI lineage: Bacteria > Bacillati > Actinomycetota > Actinomycetes > Micrococcales > Micrococcaceae > Arthrobacter > Arthrobacter sp. P4_F11. The sequence goes on along the minus strand of NZ_JBFUJK010000003.1, from coordinate 123,524 downwards.
AGGATTTCCTGCCGCTGCTGGAAAAGGCGCTGCAGAGCTCCAAGCCGCTCTTCATCATCGCCGAAGACGTCGAGGGCGAGGCCCTGTCCACGCTGATCGTCAACCGCATCCGCGGCACGCTGAACGTGGTCGCCGTCAAGGCTCCGGGCTTCGGTGACCGCCGCAAGGCCATGCTGCAGGACATTGCGACCCTCACCGGTGCGCAGGTTGTCTCCGCGGAGCTGGGCCTGAGCCTGGACACCGTTGGCCTTGAGGTGCTCGGCACCGCGCGCCGCATCACGGTCACCAAGGACAACACCACGATCGTCGACGGCGCCGGTTCGGCCGAGGACGTCGCCGCCCGTGTTGCCCAGCTGCGCGCCGAGCTGACCCGCACCGATTCGGACTGGGACAAGGAAAAGCTGCAGGAACGCCTGGCCAAGCTGGCCGGCGGCATCGGCGTGATCAAGGTCGGCGCTGCCACCGAGGTTGAGCTGAAGGAAAAGAAGCACCGCATCGAGGACGCCGTGTCCTCCACCCGCGCTGCCCTCGAAGAGGGCATCGTGGCCGGCGGCGGCTCCGCCCTCATCCACGCGCTGAAGGCGCTCGACGAGGACGCTGCCGTCCAGGCCCTCGAAGGTGACGCGGCTGCCGCCGTCGGCATTGTCCGCCGCGCCCTGACCCAGCCGCTGCGCTGGATCGCCCAGAACGCCGGCTTCGACGGCTACGTCGTCGTTGCCAAGGTCGCCGAATCCGCCGTGAACCAGGGCTTCAACGCAAAGTCCGGCGAATACGAAGACCTGATCGCCGCTGGCGTGATCGACCCGGTCAAGGTGACGCGTGCGGCTCTGCGCAACGCGGCCTCCATCGCGGCACTGGTCCTCACCACGGAAACCCTCGTGGTGGAAAAGCCGGCTGACGAAGACGAGCACGCAGGGCACAAGCACTAGGCTCTGCCCGCAGGGGGACGGTCCGGCATCTGCCGGGCCGTCCCTTTTTTCGTTAGGGGTTTCGTCGCGCTTTTGGACGCAGGTTTGCTCGGATTCGGCCACTAAGATCCCGGCATTTCCGGCGGACTCGGGGCGCCGTGGGCCGTGGCCGATACCTGCGGCGCCCGTGTGTCAGTGCTGGGAGCGGTCCGCCCTGCGCCGCAGCTTGCGGGCGGTGTCCGGCGCCAGTCGCTTGGTCACCAGCCGGTAAAACAGCAGGACGCCGACGGCGGCCACGACGATTCCGAGCAGGTTCAGGAACAGTTGCAGGGCAGAGCCGGCTGCCTTCTGGTACTCGCCCAGGACCAGTGCCACGGCCACGAACCCGGCTGCCGGCACCGTGGTGACGGAGATGAACACCCCGATCAGCGCCGCCGAGCGCCGGCTGATGACCGATAGCATCCCGGCTGTCCCGGCGAGGACGGCGACGATCAGGGAATAAGGGCCGGGGTGGTAAATGAATTCAACCGCTGAACCGTGGTCCAGCGCGTCTGCGGGGAACAGCCCGAGTGGCACGGAGAGCCACGCGGTCAGCGCGGCGGCCAGCATCGCGACGGGAAAACCAACGCCGAGGGCCAGGGCCGCGTCACGTCCGAGCCGCCGCTGGCGCCGGACCAGGGCAACGGCCAGGGCAGCCAGCGGGCCGAACTCCGGGCCCACTGCCATGGCGCCGACGATCGCAATGGTGGAGTCCGTCACGATGCCGATGGCCGCCAGCTGGGTCGCGAGGACCAGGAACGCCAGGAAACTCCACGTCAGGCGCGAATCCTCGCCGGTCTGCCGCGACACCTCATCCCAGATCACGGCGTCCGCGCCCTCTCCTGGAGCCTCCGCCTCCGCCCTGTCGGCGCGGTCCGAGAGCACAAGGTCCGGTGCGATGACCGTAATCGATCCCCGCTGCTGGACATCGAGGGCGTGCAGCTTCTCCACGAGCCCCTCCACGGATTCCCGGGCCAGCAAGACCTCGATAACGTCCCCGGGCGGCGTGACGGAAGAGGCCTTCGCGAGCGCCACTTCCGAGACGCCGACGTGGTTTGTACAACTTTCGAGAACAACTCCGGACAATTCACCCGGAACACAAATGCGCACCTGCACGATCACTTGGCGGCCTCCTCAGACTCCTACCAGCCTAACTTCCGCCCCGCGGCCGACGGCGCCGGCCGGCACCCTGGGTGCGCCGCCGGCCAGGCGTGTGAAGGACACCGCCGGCCCGTGTGATTGGCAAAGAAAGTTACGTTTCGGTAACATTGGTGTTTTGGAATTCGGTAACATTGGTGTTTTGGAAACCGGCCGGAAGGGATCTTTGTGTCGAACGAGCGAACCACCGCCACCCCGCCACGGGCGGATGCAGGTTCTCCGGCGACCCGAAAAACAAGCTACCGCCCCGAAGTCCAGGGCCTTCGCGCCCTCGCGGTCCTCATGGTGGTCACGTACCACGTGTGGCTGGGCCGGGTCTCCGGCGGCGTGGACATCTTCCTCCTCATTTCAGCCTTCCTGATGACACTCAGCTTCACGCGGAAAGTCGAAAGCGGCGCGCCGCTGCGGCTGCTCAGCCACTGGCTGCATCTGCTCAAGCGCCTGCTGCCCGCCGTCGTCGTGGTGGTTCTCGGCGTCCTCGCCGGCACCTGGGCCATCCTGCCGCAAAGCCGCTGGCCCGACGTCCTTGAACAGGCCTGGGCCTCCCTGCTGTACCGGCAGAACTGGCTCCTGGCGGACAGCGCCGTGGACTACTACGCCCAGGACCATTCGGGCGCGAGCCCGCTCCAGCACTTCTGGTCACTCTCAATCCAGGGCCAGGTGTTCGTGCTCTGGCCGCTCGTCTTTGCCGGCACCGCACTTCTTTCCCGCCTGCTCCGCCGCCGGACCGGCCAGGACCACGTCCTGCTGCGTTACCGCTCCCTGCTGGCCGCGGCCTTCGGCGCCATCTTCGCCGTGTCCCTGGCCTACTCGATCCAGCAGACCGCAACGAACCAGGCCCACGCCTACTTTGATACCGGCGCTCGGCTCTGGGAGTTCGCGCTCGGCTCGCTCCTGGCCCTCGCCCTGCCGTACCTGAAACCGGGCAGGGTGCTGCGCGTCGTGCTCGGCTGGGCCGGCCTCGTGGCCATGCTCTCCTGCGGGCTCCTGCTGACCGTGGACCGTTCGTTCCCCGGATTCATCGCGCTGTGGCCCACGCTGGCCGCCGCCGCGATCATCACCGCCGGTCAAAGCGGCAGCCGCTTCGGGGTTGACCGCTTCCTGACCTGGAAACCCCTGGTGGCGCTGGGGGATAACTCCTACGCGCTCTACCTCTGGCACTGGCCGCTGCTGGTCCTGGCCCTCGCCGGGGCGGGAATCACGGCGCCCAACCTGTTCCAGGGGCTGTGCATCGTTGCCGCGTCCCTCGTCCTGGCCGTGCTCACCACCCGCTTCGTCGAGAAGCCGCTGCGCGAATGGCACTGGCCCAAGCGCCGCGCCTGGCGCACCGCCGTCGTGATCGCCGCCTGTGGTGCCCTGCTGGCGGGTCCCGTCGCCGTGTGGCAGAGCCAGCTTCTGGCCGACGAAGCCGAGGCGGCCTCCCAGCCCAAGGAACTGACCCCCGGCGCAGCCGCCTTGGCACCGGAAAACGCCGGCAAGCCCACGCCGGAAGCCAAGATCATCCCCGCGCCGGCGGCGATGAAGAACGAGTGGGCCGACATCGACGGGCTGTGCACGGACGCCAACGTCCCCAGCGACCCCCTGCTTCAGGGGTGCCTGCAGAACAACAAGCCGGACAAGGTCACCAAACGGATCGTGGTGCTCGGTGACTCCCATGCCCAGCAGTACATGGCGGCGCTGGGCCCCATCGCGAAAAGCCACGGCTGGGAAGTTGTCACCCTCCTGAAGGGCAACTGCCGCTTCGGCGGGGAGTCCCCGGAGCGGGACGCGGACTGCAACGCCTTCAACCGGGCCAGCGCGCAGTACGTCCTGGACCACCGCCCCGACGCCGTTTTCACGGTTGCGTCCCTGACCCACAAGGAAGCGCCGTTCGAGACCGAAGTGCCTGAGTATTTGGCGGGCATCAAGCCCTTCACCGACGCCGGCATGGACGTGGTGGGCATCCGCGACAACCCCCGCTTCACCATCAATATGCCCGAGTGCGTCCAGAAGTCCGGCCCGGATGCCTCGGAGTGCAACGTGCCGGAGCAGGAATCGCTCGCGGGGTCCTCGCCGCTGGACGCCTACCGCGGCCAGGTGCCGAGGCTGCACCTCATGGACATGAGCGATTTCATCTGCGCCAACGGAACATGCCCCGCGGTGGTCGGCAACGTGTACGTCTACAAGGACGACAACCACCTGACCAAGACGTACGTCCAGACCATGATCCCCATGTTCGAACGGCGGCTGCTCGCCGCCACCGGCTGGAAGTAGGCCGGCGCCCACCGTCCGACGCCCACAGGCCCGGCAGGCCCGGCCGGCCGGCGGAGCCGTCCGGGCATGGGGCGGCTCACATTGAAACCGGACGTTACCGCCCGGAATATGGCTATCGCCGCCAAGGTTCTACTATTTATTGAGGACTTCTGCACGAATCATCTGCACGAACCTTCTGCATGACCTTCTGCACAGGCCAGACCCGTAATGACGGGCTGGTCATCTGTTGCAACCCCTACCCGTGACCCCGTAACCCAAGGTAAGAGGCGCACTCATGACCCAGCCCGAACACGATCCCTTCGGCTTCATCGGCCTGACGTACGACGACGTCCTGCTCCTGCCCGGCCACACCGACGTGATCCCCTCGGAAGCGGACACGTCGTCCCGGATCTCCAAGCGCATCACGGTCCAGACCCCGTTGCTCTCCGCCGCGATGGATACCGTGACGGAGTCCCGGATGGCCATCGCCATGGCCCGCCAGGGCGGTCTTGGCGTCGTGCACCGCAACCTTTCCATCGCCGACCAGGCCGACCAGGTGGACCGGGTCAAGCGCAGCGAATCCGGCATGATCACCAACCCCCTGACCATCGGCCCCGAGGCCACGCTGGCCGAGCTGGACGAAATCTGCGCACGCTACCGCGTCTCCGGCCTGCCGGTCGTGGACGAGGGCAACAGGCTGCTGGGCATCGTCACCAACCGCGACACCCGCTTCGTGCCCGAATCCGACTTCCCGCTGCGGCTGGTCAGCGATGTCATGACCAAGATGCCGCTCGTGACCGGACACGTCGGCATCAGCCGCGAGGAAGCCTCGCACAAGCTGGCCACGAACAAGATCGAGAAGCTCCCGCTCGTTGACGAGCAGGGCCGGCTCAAGGGCCTGATCACCACGAAGGACTTCACCAAGGCCGAGCAGTACCCGCTCGCCACCAAGGACGACGAAGGCCGCCTGCGCGTCGGCGCGGCGATCGGCTTCTTCGGCGACGGCTGGGAACGCGCCATGGCGCTGATCGACGCCGGTGTGGATGCCCTCTTCGTGGACACCGCGAACGGCCACTCCCAGGGTGTGCTGGAAATGATCCGCCGGCTCAAGTCCGATCCCGTTGCCGCGCACGTGGACATCATCGGCGGCCAGGCCGCCACCCGCGAAGGCGCCCAGGCCCTGATCGACGCCGGTGCCGACGGCATCAAGGTCGGCGTCGGTCCCGGGTCCATCTGCACCACCCGTGTGGTGGCCGGCGTCGGCGTCCCGCAGATCACGGCCATTTACGAGTCGGCGAAGGCCGCCATCCCGGCCGGCGTGCCGCTGATCGCCGACGGCGGCCTGCAGTACTCCGGTGACATCGGCAAGGCGCTCGTCGCCGGCGCCGACACCGTGATGCTCGGCTCGCTCCTGGCCGGTTGCGACGAATCCCCGGGCGACCTGATTTTCGTCAACGGCAAGCAGTTCAAGAGCTACCGCGGCATGGGCTCCCTCGGCGCCATGCAGACCCGCGGCAAGAACACCTCCTACTCCAAGGACCGCTACTTCCAGGCCGACGTCTCCGGCGATGACAAGCTCATCCCGGAAGGCATCGAGGGCCGGGTCGCGTACCGCGGTCCGCTGTCATCGGTGGCGTACCAGCTGGTCGGCGGGCTCCGCCAGACCATGTTCTACACCGGCGCCCCGACCGTGGCCGAGCTGAAGGCACGCGGCAAGTTCGTGCGCATCACCGCGGCCGGGCTCAAGGAGTCTCACCCGCACGACATCCAGATGACGGTCGAAGCCCCGAACTACGGGTCGCGCTAAGACCCCACCCGGTTTAAGGGCGCCCCGATTCCCGGCGGCGGTGCCGCTCACGCCCAGGCTCCGCGTCCCGGAACTAGGCTGGAGGCATGTCCGAACTCCTGCCGGCACGCGCGCCCAAACGCAAGCTCGCGCTCAAGCCCTACGCCCGCGCCGTGGCACAAGTGCTGCGGGTGAGCTTCCGGGCCTCGCCCGCCGCCGTCGTCATGAAGGTCCTGGGCTCGCTGATCTCGGCACTGCTGCCGCTGGTCACAACGTACTTCGCCGCCCTGACCACCACGGCGCTGGCTGCCGCCTACGCGGGGGACGCCGACGCCGGCGCGCAGGCCGTCGTGTACGTCATCATCACCGCGGCACTCGGGCTCTTCTGGGGGTCGTTCAGCAGCGTGGACCGCTACATCCAGCAGCTCATGAGTTTCCGGGTCGGCGCGATCGTCGGTGACCTGATGTACGAGCGCTTCCTGACCCTGGACTTCTGGCGCTACGACGACAAAGAGACCGTGGACCTGTACGACCGGGCGAAGCGTTTCTCCGACTCCTACGCCCGCGTCCTGGACCGGATCGCCGCCATTTTCACCCAGCTCGTCTCCGTGCTGCTGGCGATCGGCGCGCTGCTGCTGGTCAGCTGGTGGATCGCCGTGATCGTCCTGGTTGCGATCGTCCCCAGCGTCTACCTGCAGTTCAAGCTCTCCCGCGAACAGATCGCGCACTGGAACACCCAGGTCGATTCGCGCCGGCAGCGCAGGATGATCGAAACCAACCTCCTGCGACCGCAGCACATCGCCGAGATGCGGCTTTACGGGATTGTCGGCTACCTGATGGGCCTGCGCTCCCGGCTGCGGGACGCGGATGAAAAGCGCCGGCTGGACTTCCAGAAGCGCTACATCCCCAAACAGCTCGCGGCCGATGCCCTGCAGTACGGCGCCGAGGTGGTCTCGCTGATCTGGGTGGTGGGCCAGATCATCGCCCGGGCCCAGCCGGTGGGGCAGTTCCTCTATGTCCAGCAGATTGTCAGCCGCGCCCTCTCGACCGCCAACAGCCTCGTCTCCTCACTGAGCTCGATCGACGAGGACCTGGCGAACCTCACGGACTACGAGCTCTTCATGGCCCTGCCCGTGCCGTCCGGCCACGCCCCGCCGCTGCTGCAGGCGCCGAAGACGGTGGAACTGCGGGACATCCGCTTCACGTACACCGGCAGCGAACTGGAGGTGATCCGCGGCATTTCGATGACCATCAGGCAGGGCCAGCACATCGCGATCGTGGGGGAGAACGGCGCCGGCAAGTCCACCCTGATCCGTATCCTGGCCGGGCTGTACCGTCCCGACTCCGGGCAGGTGATGCTCGACGGCGTGGACCTCGCCGCCGTCGACGTCACCTCCTGGCACCGGCACCTGGCGGTGCTCAGCCAGGAGTTCCTGAAGTATGAATTCGCCACCGCGGCGGAAAACATCTTCTTTGGCGACGTCGATTCGCCCCGCGACGACGGACGGGTCCGGCGCTCCGCCGCGGATGCCGAGGCCCTCGAATTCATCAACAAACTGCCCAACGGCCTGGACAACCACGTCAGCAACTGGATGGAGGACCCGCGCGGGCGGAAGGGCTCCGGCCTTTCCGGCGGGCAGTGGCAGCGGCTGGCGATGGCCCGGAACTTCTACCGCGGCGCATCGTTCATGGTGATGGACGAGCCGACGTCGGCCATCGACGCGCTGGCGGAACACCGGATCTTCACGCGGCTCTTCGCTGACCGCAGCAGCACCATCATCGCCATCAGCCACCGCCTGGCCACGATCGAGAAGGCCGATGTGGTCTACATGCTCGAGGAAGGCCGCATCGTGGAACAAGGCACCCACAGGGAACTTGTGGCGCGCCGCGGCCGGTACTTCCGGATGTTCGAGTCCCAGCTCACCGTCCCGGACACCGAGAACGTCAGCGGCGAGTAAGCGGAGCGCCCTCGATGGTCGTCCGCACCCGGGCCAGGCTGGGTTCGGGCGGGACGCTGCTGAAACCGAAGCCGACGGCGGGGCGGACGGCGGCGAGCGGGCCGGCGTCGGCGCCGTCCCAGCTGACGGTCGCGGCGTCGATGCGGTGTAGATCGGTGACCCCGTAGTATTCCCGCCGGCCGCCCTTGGCCGTGCCCGCAGTGCGCACGCCGGGGAGGATCCTGCCCGCAACAGGGCTGACCGCACGCAGCCAGCGCGGATGCACCGCCAGAGCCCGGGGGACCAGCCGCGCCACGGCGCCCAGCCGGGTGCGGGACCCGAGCCGGGCGCGGATCCGCAGCGGCCCGGCGTCGACGGCGAGCTGCCCCGCCCCATGCTCTGATGCCAGTGGCACGATGCAGGTCTCGTCGAAGTTATAGACCGCGCTGATGAAATCGGCGGCCTCGACGCTCGGTGCCAGCAGGATCCGGTGGCCGGAGGGCAGCTGGACCATCGCGTCGGTGAAGGACCCGAACGGGGACTGCGTCCACACGCCCACCACCGCGCGCAGGCCCGATCCCGTGCCGAGCCCGGCAATGTGTCCGTCGAAGATCCAACGCTGTCCGTTACGCCAAAGCATGACGCCACAGTACGCCGAAGCGGCGCCCCGCGTCCGCTGGGATAACCTAGAGCAGTGACTTACGAGATTGAGATTGGCCGAGGCAAGCGTGGGCGTCGTGCCTACTCCCTGGATGACATTGCGATCGTCCCCAACCGGCGCACCCGTGACCCCAAGGACGTCTCCGTCTCCTGGCAGATCGATGCCTACAAGTTCGACATGCCGGTCATCGCGGCGCCGATGGATTCGGCCATGTCGCCGGAGACCGTCATCGCCCTGGGCCGCCTCGGCGGACTCGGTGTGCTCGACCTCGAAGGCCTGTGGACCCGGTACGAGAACCCGCAGTCCGTACTGGACGAAATCGCGGGCCTGGCTGACGAGACCAACAGCCCGGCCGTCACCCGGCGCATGCAGGAGCTCTACCAGGCGCCGATCCAGCCCGAGCTGATCACCTCCCGCCTCGCCGAGATCCGCGCCGCCGGCGTCACGGTGGCCGGCTCCCTGACCCCGCAGCGCACGCAGGAACACTACAAGACCGTGGTGGCCGCCGGCGTCGACATCTTCGTCATCCGCGGGACCACTGTCTCGGCCGAGCACGTCTCCAAGGACCACGAGCCGCTGAACCTCAAGCAGTTCATCTACGAACTCGACGTCCCCGTGATCGTCGGCGGGGCGGCCGGCTACACCCCGGCCCTGCACCTGATGCGCACCGGCGCCGCCGGCGTGCTGGTCGGATTCGGCGGCGGAGCCACCACCACCACCCGCCGCGCCCTGGGCATCCACTCGCCCATGGCCTCCGCGATCTCCGATGTCGCGGCGGCCCGCCGTGACTACATGGACGAGTCCGGCGGACGCTACGTCCATGTGATCGCTGACGGCGGCATGGGAGCCTCCGGCGACATCGTCAAAGCCATTGCCATGGGCGCCGACGCCGTGATGCTGGGCAGCGCCCTGGCCCGCGCCGACGAAGCCCCCGGCAAGGGCTGGCACTGGGGCCAGGAAGCCCACCACCTCGAACTGCCCCGCGGCGACAGGGTCAACGTGGGAACGGTCGGGCCGCTCGAAGAGGTCCTGTTCGGGCCCGGCCACCACACCAACGGCACCTCCAACCTCGTCGGCGCGCTGCGCCGTTCAATGGCGACCACCGGCTACTCGGACCTGAAGGAATTCCAGCGCGTCGACGTCGTCGTCTCGCCGTACGCCGGCAACTGAAACCGCGCGCGGGCCGTTGAGGGCCCTGCCCATCCGGGAAACTTGGACGTAGTCTGGTGCCCTACGAGGTTTGATCCGGATGGAGGCGTGACATGAACAGTTTTCCCGGCGGTTCTGCCGAGGCCGGAGGTGCCCTCGGGCCAGCGGCTCGCGAGGCTTCAATCACTGTGCTCAGGGGCAGCACCGCCCCCGGCAAAGAGCTCGACATCCTGATCGTGGGCGGAGGCATCGTGGGTGCCGGCGCCGCCCTCGACGCCGTCACCCGCGGGCTCAGTGTGGGCATCGTCGAGGCGAACGACTGGGCCGCGGGCACGTCGTCGCGGTCCTCGAAGCTCATCCACGGTGGCCTCCGGTACCTCGAAATGCTCGACTTCGGCCTGGTCAAAGAGGCACTGCATGAGCGCGGCCTCATTCTCTCCGTCCTGGCGCCACACCTGGCCCGGCCGGTCCCGTTCCTTTACCCGCTCCACAAACCGTTCCTGGAGCGGCCCTATGTCGGCGCCGGAATCGCCCTGTACGACGCGATGTCCATCACCGGCGGGCACAGCCGCGGCGTCCCCTTCCACAAGCACCTGTCCCGGCGCGGGACCCTGCGCGCCGCCCCCAGCCTCAAGGACGACGCCTTCGTCGGATCCATCCGCTACTACGACGGCCAGGTCGACGACGCCAAGTACGTCGCCAACCTCGTGCGGACCGCGGCGCACTACGGCGCCCACGCGGTCAACCAGATGTCGGTTGTGGACTTCGTGCGCGAGGGCGAGCGCGTGGTCGGCGCCAAGGTGGTCAACCACGAGGACGGCTCCAGCTTCAAAATCCGGGCCAAGCAGGTCATCAACGCCACCGGAGTCTGGACCGACGAGACCCAGGCCATGGTGACAGACCGCGGGCAGCTCAAGGTGCGGGCGTCCAAGGGCATCCACCTCGTGGTGCCCCGCGACCGGATCCAGTCCACGGTGGGGCTGATCCTGCGGACCGAGAAATCCGTGCTGTTCGTAATCCCCTGGGGCAGGCACTGGATCATCGGGACCACTGACACCGACTGGCACCTCGACAAGGCCCACCCCGCGGCCTCCAGCAAGGACATCGACTACCTGCTCGAGCACGTCAACAAGGTCCTCAAGCGCCCTCTGACCCGCGAGGACGTCGAGGGCGTCTACGCGGGACTGCGGCCGCTGCTGGCCGGGGAAAGCGATTCCACCGCGAAGCTCTCCCGCGAACACGTGGTGGCCCACCCCGTGCCGGGCCTCGTGGTGGTGGCGGGCGGTAAATGGACCACCTACCGGGTCATGGCCAAGGACGCGGTCGACGAGGCGACGCGCAGCATGGACGAGCGGGTCCCGGCCAGCTGCACGGAGTCCGTCCCGTTGCTGGGGGCGAGCGGTTTCAAGGCCGCGTGGAACCAGCGGAACCGGATGGCGGAGGAGACAGGCGTCCACGTTGCCCGGATCGAACATCTCCTCAACCGCTACGGTGCCATGACGCCGGAGGTGCTGGCGCTCATCGCCGACAGCCCGGAACTGGCCGAACCGTTGCCGGGCGCTGACGACTACCTGGCTGCCGAAGCCGTCTACGCGGCCACGCACGAGGGCGCCCGGCACGTCCAGGACGTCCTGACCCGCCGCACCCGGATTTCGATTGAAGCGTGGGACCGCGGTGTGTCCGCCGCTCCGGTAGTCGCTAAACTAATGGGAGACGTTCTCGGCTGGAGTGATGCGCAGCGCGAGGGCGAAATCAAGCACTATCTGGCCCGGGTTGATGCCGAGCGCCTGAGCCAACAGCAGCCGGACGACGAATCCGCCGACGCCGCACGGCTGGGCGTGGAGGACATTGTGCCCCTGCGCTAAGACTCAGCGCCGGCCGGCAGCGCAGGATTACAACGCTAGTCATTGGACTGCCGGCCGGCGTCACTGACGCCACTTCGAAGGGACATCTCTTGGCGGAACCACTGGACCGGTACGACGCCGAGCTCACCACACCCGAGATGGTGATCCTTGAAATGGACGCCACGGACAAGCTCGACGCCACTTCCCAGCTCGCGGAACGCATGCATGCTGCCGGACGTATCTCCGATCTCGAGGGCTTCCTCAAGCAGGTCAATGCCCGGGAGCACCAGCTCGCCACCGGCCTGCCCGGCGGTGTCGGTCTGCCGCACGCCCGCAGCGAGCTCGTGTCACAGACATCCATCGCGGTCGGCATCACGAAGTACGGCAGGGCGCTGGACTTCGGCGCTGCCGACGGCCCGGCCACAGTGATTCTGCTCATCGCCACCCCGGCGAGCTCCTTTTCCGATCACCTCGAAGTGCTCGCGACGCTGGCACGCTCACTGTCGAAAGAGTCCTTCCGCGAATCGCTCCGCCGCGCCTACGACGCCGAAGTGATCGCCGAACTGATCAATTCCAGCCTGGTGTTCTTCGACCACTGAGATTGGGGCAGGCCCTTTCGTGTCGACTCCGTCGCCACGCAGGGACCCGGCTGCCCCACTCTTGGGGCAGGCCCTTTCGTGTCGACTCCGTCGCCACGCAGGGACCCGGCTGCCCCACTCTAGGGGCAGGCCCTTTCGTGTCGACTCCGTCGCCACGCAGGGACCCGGCTGCCCCACTCTTGGGGCAGGCCCTTGCGTGTCGACTCCGTCGCCACGCAGGGACCCGGCTGCCCCACTCTAGGGGCAGGCCCCTTCGGCGGCCCGTTTCGCTGTTCTACACAGGGACGAAGTACCTTTAAGGGGTGCTGAAAACTGCCCTCAAACCCCGCTGGATCGCCGGACTGGTGTTCGCGATCGCCATTTCCGGGGTCTTTGTGCTGCTCAGCCAGTGGCAATTCGGCCGTTCAACGCACGCCGAAGCCCCGCTCTCCACCACAACGGAGCAAACGCGGCAGCTCACCTCGGTCCTGCAGCCGGGTGGGTTCTTCCCCGGATCCGTGGCTGACCAGATGGTCTCCGCCACCGGCAGCTACGACCCCCAGAAGCAGGTCCTCGTCCCCGGCCGGCTCAATGACGGTGCGAAGGGCTACTGGATCGTAGCGGCCTTCGCCGTCAAGGATGCCCCGGCCCTGAAAGGCGGCGGGGCCACACCGCAGACCTGGATTCCGGTCGCACGCGGCTGGGTCGCGGATCCCGCGGACGCCGTGGCGCCGCCGTCGGGCACCATCGAACTGACCGGGCGGCTGTTGCCGTCTGAGTCCCCGCTCCCGCGGACGGATCCCGGACCCGGCCGCGCCAGCGCCGTCTCGGTTGCCGAACTTATCAACGACTGGAACGTCAGCAGCTACCCGGGCTTTGTCGCAGCGACCACCGAACTGGCCGGCGGCACCGACGTCGGGGCCGCCGCTGCGGGCGGCGACGTCAGGCCCCTCCGGATCGGCCCGCAGCCGCCCGCGCAGCAGGTCAACTGGCTCAACCTCTTCTATTCCGTGGAATGGGTGGTCTTCGCCGGTTTCGCGTTGTTCATCTGGTGGCGGCTCGTCAAGGACGACTACCGCCGTGACCTCGAAGACGCGCTCGACGAGGAAACGGCCGGGGAAGAGCCCCCAACCGACCGCCACGCGGCCCACCAGGGGGCCCAGGCGCCCACCGACTCCCATCCCACAGCCCCCCAACCCACAGACCCGAGAGTGCAATCATGATCGAGCCCCAGCCCGCCATCCAGCCGCAGTCCACCAACGGCACGGGGAAAGCCGGGAAGAAGCGCCGCTTCGGCGGCACCGAGGCCCAAATCCGGTCCGCCCTGAAGTTCTACAAGGTGCTCGCCTACCTGACGGGCACGATGCTGCTGCTGCTCTGCGCCGAACTGATCGCCAGGTACGGCTTCGGTCAGTACCTCTTCGCCGGCGGCACCAACGCCGTCACTGGCCAGCCGTTCGGCCTCGGATTCGCCGACGCCGAGCCGCCAGGGGTGATCGGGGGCGTCAACCTCTCCATCACGGTCCTGATCGTGCACGGCTGGATGTACGTCGTGTACCTGATTTCCAACTTCCGGCTGTGGTCGCTCATGCGCTGGCCGTTCACCAAGCTGGTGGTTATGGCCCTGGGTGGCGTCGTGCCGTTCCTGTCCTTCTTCGTCGAGAAGAAGTTCCACGCCGAGGTCGAGGCCGAACTCGCAGCAAACCCGCAGGCGCCCCAGCGGTACTGATCCCCTTCTGACCCGCGCCTTCCTGAGCAGTGCCTTCCTGAGCAGTGCCTTCCGGAACAGTGACACGACGCCGGCAGCGGCCGTCGGGCATGTGAGTTCGCTTACCTCGGCCCGCGATTCGGGCCCGCACGGGCTTCTCAATGTGCGGGCGGGCAGCGGCGCAAAGTAGGCTAGTGGGGTGACTACTCCCACTGCATCCCAGACGTCCCACAGGCCGGTTCTGGTTGTTGACTACGGTGCCCAGTACGCGCAGCTGATTGCCCGCCGCGTCCGGGAAGCAAATGTGTATTCGGAAGTGGTTCCGCATACGTACAGCACCGAGCAGCTGCTGGCCAAGAACCCCGCCGCGATCATCCTCTCGGGAGGGCCCTCGAGCGTCTACGCCGACGGCGCCCCCAGCGTCGGTGCCGACCTCTTCGAGGCCGGCGTCCCGGTCTTCGGCATCTGCTACGGCTTCCAGGCCATGGCCAACGCCCTCGGCGGCAAGGTGGCCCAGACGGGCCTGCGCGAATACGGCGCCACCGAGACCACCACCCTCGGCGAGGGCCGCTCCATCCTGGCCGGCATGCCCCAGCACCAGAGCACCTGGATGAGCCACGGCGACTCCGTCCACGAAGCCCCCGAGGGCTTTGAGGTCCTGGCGACGACGGCAGGTGCCGACGTCGCGGCGTTCGCCAATGAGGACAAGCATCTCTATGGCGTCCAGTGGCACCCCGAAGTCAAGCACTCGGCCTACGGCCAGCAGGTCCTGGAAAACTTCCTCTTCAAGGGCGCCGGGCTGGAACCGAACTGGACCACCGGCAACATTCTGGAAGAGCAGGTCCAGCGGATCCGTGACCAGATCGGCGACGCCCGGGTCATCTGCGGCCTCTCCGGCGGCGTCGACTCGGCTGTGGCCGCCGCCCTGGTACAGCGCGCCGTCGGCGACCAGCTGACCTGCGTCTTCGTGGACCACGGGCTGTTGCGCGAGGGCGAAGCAGAACAGGTCGAACGCGACTTTGTGGCCGCCACCGGCGTCAAGCTCTACGTCGCCAACGAGCAGGAGCGCTTTCTGAGCGCCCTTGCCGGCGTCAGCGATCCCGAGACCAAACGTAAGATCATCGGCCGCGAATTCATCCGAGCCTTCGAGGAAGCCGAACTGGCGATCATCGCCGAGGCAGCGGCGCACGGGGAAAAAATCAAGTTCCTCGTCCAAGGCACCCTGTACCCCGACGTCGTCGAATCCGGCGGCGGCGAAGGTGCGGCCAACATCAAGAGCCACCACAACGTGGGCGGGCTCCCCGAAGACCTGCAGTTTGAACTTGTTGAACCGCTGCGCGCCCTGTTCAAGGACGAGGTCCGCGCGGTCGGTGCCCAGCTCGGCCTGCCGCAGGAAATCGTCGGACGCCAGCCCTTCCCCGGCCCGGGCCTCGGCATCCGGATTGTCGGCGATGTCACCAAGGAACGCCTGGACCTGCTCCGCAAGGCCGACGCGATCGCCCGCGCCGAGCTGACCGCGGCCGGACTGGATGACGAAGTGTGGCAGATGCCCGTGGTGCTGCTGGCGGACGTCCGCAGCGTGGGCGTCCAGGGCGATGGCCGCACTTACGGACACCCGATTGTCCTGCGCCCCGTGTCCTCCGAGGACGCCATGACGGCCGACTGGTCGCGGCTGCCCTACGATCTCCTGGCCCGGATTTCCAACCGGATCACCAACGAGGTGGAAGGTGTCAACCGCGTGGTGCTCGATGTGACCAGCAAGCCGCCGGGAACCATCGAGTGGGAATAGCAATCTGAGTGGCCGGCCTTTCGAGGCCGGCCATTTCATTTTGTTCCTGACAATGTTTCTGACAATTCAGCCTGAATTTCGCACCGCCCAGTGTTGCGGCCCCGCACCTGCGGGGGATTCGGGCTACCCTCGAAAGCATGCCGGTATGGTCCAAGGCGTCCCGCGCGAGCCTGGCAACCGCGAGCACACAAGATGCGGCCAGGGAAAGCGCGGACGCAACACAGACGAGCGTTGATACGACGAACCCGCCAGAGTCGAGCCCGCCGCGGTCCGGCACAGAGAAGTCGAGCACAGAAAAGAAGGCAGCAGTGTCAGTTGGTCAGGGCCACCCCGAGGGCTCCGAGGAGTTCAGGAAATGGCTGTCGGGGCTCAAGCCCGTCACCGGTGCAGATACCATGCTGCGCTTCACCAAGACGCCCGAAGGCTCAATTGACCTGACTCATGCCCATCCCTCGGGGCTCGCCCAGCTGATGGCAGGGCGGCGCACCCGGCTCTCGACCCTGATCCGCGACCGCCAGCAATTCGTTGTCGCGGCCAGGGCATCGCGCAACCTGCGCTCCAAGATTTTCGAACTCGCCAATGACCGCGGCATCGACGCGGGATATTTCTCCGCCGGCACGGTCGTCTGGACCTCCGCTGTCGGCGGTAAGCCGCAACGGATCTCGGCCCCGGTCATGCTCACCGCCATTTCCCTCACGGTGCGCCCCGGCGAGGACGACTACGAGCTGCAGCTCACCGAACAGGCGCAGATCAACCCGGCGCTGGTCCGGCACCTCAAGACCGTCCACGGGATCGTTTTCGACGTCAACGCGGTGACGCGGATGGCGTACAGCACGGCACGTTACGACCCGCAGCCCGTTCTGGACCGCCTGGGCACCCTGGTCCAGCCGATTCACGGTGCGGAGGTCGAACACAACCTGCTCGTCTCCACCTTCGCCGACCTCTCCGGCAACCTCGATGACCCGTGGATCAACCAGAACAACCCACTGGTCACCGCGCTGGCTCGGTCCGGTTCCGGCGAACTGGTCGACGTGCCTGCGCTGGAACCCGGCCGCTTCCCCAGCACGGACGACCGTGACCCCGCCGACGAGCTTCTGCTGCTCGACGCCGACACGGACCAGCAGTATGTGGTCGACGCCGTCCGGGCGGGCGACTCGCTGGTGGTCAGCAGCCCGCCGGGCACGGGCCAGACCCAGACCGTCATCAACACCATCGGCGCCCTGGTGGACGAGGGCAAGTCCGTCCTGGTGGTTGGCGACAGGCGGGCCAGCCTCGCCGAGATCTCCGGGCAGTTGGATGGCCTGGGCCTGGATTCGGTCCTCTTGCAGCTGACAGGCAGCGCCAGCCCCCTGCAGCTGAAGGGCCAGCTGGTGCGGGCGATCGTCCGCAACGAGAAGTCGCTGCAGCCGCAACTGAGCAACCTGCACGCCACACTGACCGGGCACCGCCACGCCCTCATGGACCACGTAGCCTCCCTGCACAACGTACGGGCGCGCTGGGGTTGCTCGCCGTATGAGGCCATGCAGTCCCTTGCCGAGCTGACCTCCATCCAGCCGGCACCGGCGACGACCGTCCGGCTCAAGCGCAGCGTGCTGGACAATATCCGGGACCGCGAGGAGCTCGCGGGCCGGCTCCGCCGCGCCGCCGAGCTCGGCAGCTTCAGCCGCGCGTCGACCACCAGCCCCTGGCACGGCGCGCGCCTGCTGACCCGCAAGGAGACGCAGGAAGCGCAAGGCGTTGCCCAGTCCGTTTCGGAAAAACTGCCGTTGCTGCGCGGGCGCATGGATGCTGTGGCGGAACACGCAGAGATCCGGCTCGGCCGGACCTTCGCCGAATGGGGCGAGCAGATCGAACTTCTCGTGGCCGTCCGCGAAAGCCTGGACAAGTTCACTCCCGACATCTTTGACCGGCCCGTCCACGACCTGATCTCGGCCACCGCGTCCTCTGCCTGGCGCCGGGAACGCGGGATCGAAATGCCGTCCATGCAGCGCTCACGCCTGCGCCGCGTGGCCAAGGAGTACGTCCGGCCCGGCGTGCACATCGCGGACCTGCACAGCTCCTTGGTCCTCGTGCAGGAACAGCGCGCCGCCTGGTCCGGCTACGCGACCACGCAGCGGCACCCGGCCGTGCCGTCCGGGCTGGCTGAAATCACCGGCCTTTACCGGGAGCTCGCAGCGGAACTGGCTGAACTGGGCCAGGCTGTCAAGCACACCGCCGCCGGCGGCGACTTGGACCGCGCACCCTACGACGAACTCCTGCCCCGGGTGCGGAGGCTAGTCGCCGACACCGCGACCCTTGAAACCCTTCCGGAGCGCACGCTGCTCGTCGAAAGCATGCGAGAGCACGGCCTGGGCGAGCTTCTCGCCGACCTTGCCGAGCGCGAGGTCCCGGAGGGTTCGGTGACCGCCGAACTCGAGCTGGCCTGGTGGCAGTCGGCCCTGGAGGCCATGATCAGCGGCGATGACTACCTCGCCATGTCCGACGGCGACGCCCTGCGCCAGCTTGAGGCGGAGTACCGTCTCGCGGACAACGCCCATATCGCCAGCGGCGCTGCCCGGCTGCGCTGGAACCTGTCCGAGCGCTGGCGCACTGCCATCTCGGCGTACCCCCGCCAGGCCGAGCTGTTGCGCAGCCTGCTGAAGGACGGCCGGGTGACCCTGGCAGCCCTGAGCGGCCAGGCGCAGGAGCTGCTGCCCACACTGGTGCCGGTGTGCTCCGTCAGCCCCTACCTCATGACGGGCCTGCTGCCGATCGAGCAGACTTTCGATGCCGTCGTGATCCTCGACGCCGAGACGACCTCGTTGCAGGCCGTCCTCCCGGCAATCGCCCGGTCCCGGCAGGTCATCGCCTTCGGCGACGAACAGATCGCCAGCCCCCGGACGTTTACCGTGGGCGTCGAACGGCTCGCCGCGGGGGAGAGCTCCTACCAAAGCGTTGAGAGCTCGTACCGGGCACTCTCTGCCGTGCTTCCGGTCTGGAACCTGAGGACCGTGTACCGTGCGGTCGATGAAGACCTGGTGCGCCAGCTCAGCAAGGGTTTTTACGGCGGGGAACTCACCCGCCTCCCGGAGGGTCAATCCGCCACAGGGCTGGACCGTACCCTCAGCGTGGAGTACCTCCCTGACGGCACGGGGCTGCCCAGCGCTGACCATGACGGCGTCGAATCGGTTGTTGCCGAGGTCAACCGTGCGGTGGAGCTGGTCTTCGAGCACGCCCGGCTCCGCCCCCGGACGTCGCTGGCCGTGGTGACCGGCAGCCTACGACATGCCGCCCGGATCGGCGAGGCCATCAGGGCGCAGCTGCCCAACCACCCCATGCTGGGCAGCTTTTTCAGTGCGGGGGATGAGTCCTTCCGCGTGGTGGATCTGGAACGGGCCCAGGGCCTGGTCCGCGACCACGTCATTTTTTCCCCGGGCTATGGGCGCACCCCGCATGGGCGCACCCTCCACAGCCTCGGGCCGCTTTCCGCCGAAGGTGGCCGAGCAAAATTCGCCCTGGCGATGACGCGTGCCCGCCGGTCCCTGCACGTGCTCAGCTGCTTCCGGCCCGAAGACCTTGACGTCAGCCGCCTCAGCCACGGCGCCGTGGACTTCTACGAACTCCTGGACCGTGAGATCGCGGGCAACACGGACCTTGGCAGCCCCGCCTCCCGGGCAGCGGCCAGCGAGCAGGCGCTCGGTGCCGATCCGCTCGTGGCCGACCTGGGAGACCGGCTCCGGGCCCGCGGGGCACGGGTGTGGCACCAGTACGACGGCGTCCTGAACATGGTGGCGGCCGCCGATCCGATGACCACGATCGGCCAGGACGATGCGGAGATTCCCCGTCCGGTGGCGATCGAGTCGGATGGCACCAGCCACTACCGGCGGATGAGCGTCCGGGAACGGAGCAGGCTCCGGCCGCAACTCCTGGAGCGGCTTGGCTGGCGGTACATGCCCCTGTGGACCATAGAGGTCTTCACCGACCCCTCGGCCTGCGCCGACCGGATTGGCGGCTACCTCGGGTTGGAGAAGCCCGCCGTGTCCAGCCGGTTGCGGACATCGCCCGGGTTCTTCGACGACGGCATTGAGCACCTGGCGATCGACGAGGCGCGGGCCGCCGAGCACCACGTGGCGGCCGAACCCTCGGGACAGGTATTCCGCGGCCACGAAACTGCCGGCCAAGAATTCCGCCGGCAGGCACCAGCATCCGCAATGACAGGCGATACAGGCAGTAAGGAGGCCGGCGGCATGAGTGCGGACGGCATCACCAGCAACACCGGCAAGACCGGCGACACCGACAACACGAACGACGCCGGCAAGACCGGCGACACCGGCGCCCGCGAAGCCGGCGTGGCGGGGGCCACGGCCGACACCGCGGGGCCGAAGACCGGTGAATCGACCGGCGCCGCGGCCGACACCGCTGGGCCGAAGTCCGGCGAAACGACCGGGGAATCGCCCGGCGACGGGCCGGACCAGGAGGCCGCGAAGGAGACGTCCCGCCGCTCCGAGGCACAGGCCACCGTTCCGGAGGGTGTGCTGCCGAACAAGGCGGCGGAAGACGACCCCCGGCGTTGGGGTGACCAGCCTGATAATTACGATCACGACGCCTGGCTCCAGGAACAGAAGCCTCCGCACTGGGGCTGACGGGCCCCAAGCTCGGAGCCTGCGGGCGCGGCCTGCGTCGGAGCAAACCGCCCGGCCACTGGCCCGGCGGGAACGCCCTGCTGGCTGGACAGCTAGCCCGGCGGTGACGCCACAAGCACGAAAAACAATTTGCCCTGGGTCGACGCGCCCGCCAGCCTTCGGGCCTGCTCGGCGGTCGCTGCCACCACCACCAGCCCGTCAGTCTCCGCAGTAGCGGGCCAGGGGCTGGCCTTGCCGCCCTGCGCCGACGTCCAGAGCACTGGCACGGCTTCGGCCAGGATTTGGCTTTCGCCGGGTTGTTCCATGCCGTTGCCGGCAGTCAGCACCACATTGACGAGCTGCCCGGGGGAGACGAGTTGGATGGAGGCCGGATCTGCCATCCTCAGCGGCACGGCCGCGGAGCCGCGTGGGCTTCCGGCGAGCAGGCCCGGTCCCAGGATCTGGGCGTCGGTGAGGAGCTGTCCCTGGCGCAACGGTGCGGCCAGCTGTTTTCCCTCGAAGGCGGTCTCGCTGCCGGGGCTGCCCGCAGGAATAAGGCCGCGTGGCACGCTGATCCTGCTGAGATCGCCGGGTTCCAGGGACTTTCCAGCGGGCAGATCGGCCGCGGCGGCGAAGGCTGCGACAGTGTCAATCGGCGCTGGAGCCAGTTGCTGAACTGTCAGTCCGGCGGGGATGCAGAACAGGAGAGCCGCGATCAGCCGCCGGTTCCGGTTCAGCCAGCTGCGCAGGCGGCGCCACGACGGACGGCCGCGGGGCGGACGCCGGCGGGGTTTCGCGGTACCGATCCGACTCCGGAACGGGAGGCGTGCGGCGGAAAACGTGGCGGCAGGAAGGCTTGCGGGGCGGATCCCGGTACGGGACCAGCGGCCGGTGCCCGCTTCAGGCATTGCGGCGCGGAACGGCCTGAACGAAGGCGCGGAAGACGGCCCGGACGCCGCCGGGGCAGCCGTCTTAAACGAAGGCGGGGAAACCGCGGTGAGGAAAAGTTCCATGCCGCCACGCTACGGATCCGCGCAGAGCGGCGGCAGCCGCGGAACGTCCTATGTGGACAACGGCAACAGCGGCCAGCGCCGGGCAGTGCCCAGCATCAGCCGGCGGCCGGCGCCAACCCGGCAGGTGCCTTAGCTGGCGGCGGCGGCGGCGGGCGCGGGGGTGGCCGCGGGAGCTGCAGGAGCCGGGGAAACCGTGCTGCCCTTGGTGTCGCGCGAATCGGTCCGGTAGAAGCCGGAGCCCTTGAACACTACGCCGACGCTGTTGAACTTCTTGCGCAGCGTGCCCTGGCACTCGGGGCAGGACGTCAAGGAGTTGTCGCTGAACGACTGCACGATCTCGAAGGCGTGGCTGCAGTCCTTGCAGGCGTATGCATACGTGGGCACTGGAAATCCTCCTCAGGGGCAAACGAGCAGGTCCCGTGCCGCCGAGTCCGGATCACCGCCGATATGTCTATCGACCTGTTCCGTCTTTGGCAGTCGCAGGGCCTGAGTGCCAATTCTATCACCTTGGCGGGAACCCGGATCAGGCGGCCCGGGATCGGCCGAGCCGGATGATCCCGCCCGGGGTCAGCGCCGTGTCGACTTTCCGGTCGAACGACTCCGCGGGGATGCTGCCTGCGGGCAGCACCTCCGTGTCATAGACGACGGCGGCAGTCGGCAACGTGACAGCGTCGGCTGCCATGTCCACCGCCCCGTCGGGCGCGGAGGACATGGCAGCCAGGGCGGCAAGGAACTTGTCGTAGTAGCCGCCGCCTTGCCCGATTCGGTTGCCCGAGAAATCCACCGCGGTGGCCGGCAGGAAGATTGCGGTGGCGTCCCGCATGACTTCGGTACCGTGTCGCTCTCCGACAGGCTCCTGGATAGGCGCGTACCGGCTGCGGACAAACCCGGACTGGGGAGTCCAGTAAACCCAGCTGAGCTCGATGTCGGGTTCGCAAACGGGCAGCAGCACCTTGTGCCCGGCCTCGACCAGGGCAGTCAGCAGTGGCAGTGTGGGCGGTTCGGCGCCCACCCCGAGGTACGCAGCGAAGGTGCCCTGGCGGCCGCGGCCAAGCCCGGAGGCCCACTCGAGCCCATGGCTGGCGATGCCCGCCGCGGCGGTGTCCTGTGCGGCCAGCGGGAGTGCAGAACGCGCCGCCCTGTGGCTGGATCGAATTTCATCTTTTGACGCCATCTTGGCCCGTCCTCTGCCTCTTGCGGCCGCGCTGCACCGGGGGGCCCGGCAGGCGGTTCGCATAATGATTACGCAATGATTGGTCCCTCCGTTAGATTAGTCGTGTGAATACACCCATCGCTTCCGTCCGCAAGGCCGTTATCCCCGCCGCGGGCCTTGGTACCAGGTTTCTCCCGGCCACAAAGGCCATGCCCAAGGAAATGCTGCCTGTCGTTGACAAGCCGGCCATCCAGTACGTCGTCGAGGAGGCCGTGAATGTCGGCCTGAACGACATCCTGATGATCACTGGCCGCAACAAGCGGGCGTTGGAGGACCACTTCGACCGCGTCCCCGCGCTGGAGTCCACCCTGAAGGCGAAGGGTGACACTGCGAAGCTCGAATCCATCCAGGCCGCCAGCAACCTCGGTGACATCCACTACGTCCGCCAGGGCGATCCCATGGGCCTCGGCCACGCCGTCCTCCGGGCCAAGCAACACGTCGGGCAGGAGCCGTTCGCCGTCCTCCTGGGAGATGACCTCATTGACGCCCGCGATGAGCTCCTCAGCACCATGATCGAGGTCCAGGCCAAGACCGGCGGGTCGGTGGTCGCTCTGATCGAGGTGGACCCGTCCCAGATCAGTGCCTACGGCTGCGCGGACGTCGAGGCAATCGGCGGTGAGGACTACGTCCGCATCAACCAGCTCGTGGAGAAGCCCGATGTCGCGGACGCCCCGTCCAACCTGGCCGTGATTGGCCGCTACGTGTTGCACCCGGCCGTCTTTGAAGTGCTGGAGCGCACCGCGCCCGGCCGCGGCGGGGAAATCCAGCTCACGGACGCCCTGCAGGAACTCTCGGCCGGCACCGGCGAGGGCTACGGCGTGTACGGCGTCATCTTCCGCGGCCGTCGCTACGACACCGGCGACAAGCTCAGCTACCTCAAGGCCTGTGTCCAGCTCGCCTGCGACAGTGAGGACCTCGGCCCGGGCCTGCGCGAATGGCTGCCCGGCTTCGCGTCCAGCCTGGCCCCCAGCCTCGCCAAATAACTCCCGTGGGGGGCAGCTTCACCTGGCCGGTGACCTTGGAGAGCGGCGATATCCTGTTGCGCCCGATCCGGTACCGGGACCGCAAGGAATGGACAGCGCTCAGGTCCCGCAACTGCGAGTGGCTGGCCCCCTGGGAGGCATCGAACCCGGTCCCCGGCGGCGGCCTGCCGGACTACCGGCAGATGGTGCGCTCGCTCAAGGCGCAGGCCGCGCAGGCCACGGCCTTGCCGTTCGTAATCGCGGAATGGACTCCAGGCCATCAGGCTCCGGTGATCGTGGGGCAGCTGACGGTGTCCTCGATCGTCTGGGGGTCGGCCATGATGGCGACGCTTGGCTATTGGGTCGACAAGGAACGGGCCGGCCGGGGGATCGCCCCGACCGCCGTGGCCATGGCGACCGACTATTGCTTCGGCACCCTTGGCCTGCACCGCATGGAGATCAACATCAGGCCGGAGAACACGCCGAGCCTGCGCGTGGTGGAGAAACTCGGGTTTCGTGACGAGGGATTCCGGCCCCGGTTCCTGCACATCAACGGTGAATGGGCAGACCACCGGACCTTCGCGCTCACGGCTGAGGAAGTGCCGGAGGGCCTTCTCGCGCGGTGGCTGAGAACCCGCCAGTCCTGATGCCCGTGATAGCCGCCTGACCAGCCACGACGCCCCGACGCCGGCCAGTCGCCGCTGCGTGCGCGACACACCCCTGACAATGCGGGGCAGCACCCCATATACCTCATACGGTTTTGAGTGTGGACTTCCCTCTTAGCAGCTCTGTGATCCTTGTCATTGCTGTTGCGCTCTGGATCGTGTGGGTGGCGCCTTACGTTCTCCGGAACGGACGCCACCAGCTGCAGCCTGCAGGCGAATTCCTGGCGGATGTCATTGACATGGAACCAGCAGATCCACATGCGGGGAAGGTTATGAAAATGGCGGCGCAGCAGGAGAAACCCATGATCAGCACACAGCGCGCAGACCCTGCCGGCGGCACACCTGGGCCCGGGGCGGGCAAAGCGGCGACCCCTCGGGTGAGCCCGATTGCTGCGGCGGGCTCCCCGGCGTTCCGGATTCGTTGGGGGCGGCTGGTGCTGGCGGTAGCCGGGCTCCTGGCGCTCCTCACGGCAGTGGTGTCCGGAGTCCTTCGACTTTTCGGCATCGGTTCAGGCTGGCTGCCGGTGACCGCCCTCTTGGGCGCCTTCGCCGCAGTGGCGCTGCTTCGCCGTCTTGCCGTCCGCGATCGCCGGCGGAAGATCAACGCTGCATTCCGTGAAGCCATGGGCAGCCCGGAACGCACCCCTGCGCGGCCGTCCGTGCCCGAACAGACCCCCTCCCTTCCCGACGGACGTCCCGCTGCCCGGCCGGAAAGCCCGCTCTTCGACGCCGAAGCGGGCCGCGACACGCCCGAGCCCGCGCCGAAGCCGCTGACCGCACTGGAACTCCGCCAGGCCGCCCTCGCTGAAGCCGTCGCCTCTGGGGATGCCTCGGCGGCCATGGCAGCCGACACGGGTGCAGTAGCGGAGGGCGCGAGCTGGGAGCCCGTCGAGGTTCCCAAGCCCACCTACGTCGAAGCGCCGAAGGCCGAACGTGCAGCCCCAATGCCCCTCGACCTTCCCGAGGCGCCGAAGGCCGTAGGGAAACCGTCTCTCAAACAGGCCTCGGCGCGACCGGCGGCGTCCGATCCGCAGACCGCCGACGATTCTGAGTCGAAGCAGCTCAGCAAGGCCCAGAGCGCCTTGAGCAACCTGGATGACGTCCTCCAGCGGCGCCGCGCCTGATCCGACCAGTCCTTCCGGAGATTACCCCGGGCAGCCAGCGATGGCGGCCCGGGGTTTTCCATTTCCCCGCAGCGTCGCCGGCGGGCTTCGCTGCGGTAGCCTCGGGTCATGACAAGGATCTGCGTTGCCGGTGGAACCGGGCAAGTGGGCCGAGAAGTGGTGCGCCTGGCCGTCGACGCCGGGCACGCCGTGGCCGTCCTTAGCCGCAACCCGCCAGGGGCCGGCGCCGCCGGCAACATCCGGGGCGCGGAATACTTCCGCGCGGACGTCACGACGGGAGGGGGGATAGCGGCCGCCTTGGCCGGCGCCGACGTCGTGATCGATTGCCTGGACGGACGCGCCGGGAAGGCGCGCAAGAACTTCGCCGACGGCGGTGCGCTGCTTCTGGCCGCTGCACAGGACGCGGGAACGGCCAGGGCCGTCATGCTGTCCATCGTGAACTGCGATCGCAGCAACTCCTCCTTCTACCGGTCGAAAGCTGCCAAAGAACACGCCTACGAGCTGTCCGGACTCGAGACCGTGGTGGTCCGGGCCACCCAGTTCCACTCATTGCTCGCGATGATGTTCGGCGCCGGCTCAAAGCTGCGGATCATCCCCGTGGTCAGAGGTGCCAGGTTTCAGCCGGTATCGCCGGCCGACGCAGCCGCGGTGCTGCTGGAGACCGCCGTTGAACCGGCGCCCGTTCCAGCCGCGGGCCCGCGGCACCGGGTACTGAACCTCGGCGGCCCGGAATCCAAAGACATGGTCGACTTTGCCCGGGAATGGCAGCGGGCCACCCGCGCAAAGGGTCAACTCGTGCGCTTCCCACTGCCCGGAGCGATGGGCCGCTACCTGCGCGAGGGGTTGAACCTGGTGCCGGAAGCGCGACACGGCGCCGAGACTTTCCGCGGCTGGCTGGAAAACAGCGCAGATAGTTTGTAGCCTAGGGACACCGGCAACGCCGTTCCGTCAGGACCGGCGTTGCTTCGGGGCTATAGCTCAGTTGGTAGAGCGCTTCGTTCGCATCGAAGAGGTCAGGAGTTCGAATCTCCTTAGCTCCACAGATTTCAAGGGTTTTTGAACCTTTGAGTGCGCGAATGTGTGCGTGAAAAGACATTGCCGGCCGCCCTCGGCGTCCCTGCCCGGTTCCGGGTCGATGCGATGGTGCGTACTAATGCCCGCCGACTGATGCCCGCCGACGAGGAGCAAACATGGGAGCCGCAGCGATCGGGACCCGGGCGGCGTCGAACGTCGCCCTGCACGTCGGCACACCGGGACCGGCCGTGGCCAGCGAAGCGGCAGCGCTCCTCAACGAATCTCTCGGCTCCGGTTTCACTCAGCCATCAGCTCTGGCGCAACTCTCAGCCGATGGCGGGGGAGTCCTTATCCGTGCCCGCGGCCGGGGCGGCGGGCTCCTGGGCGCGGCAACCGCCCGCGTCCTGGACCCCGTGCGTCCCACGCCGTACTGCAGGACCGCCTGCGCATCACCGGAGTCGACGCCGGCCTGGACGGCCGCCGGGTTGGGGAGCTGAAGTCCGTCGTCGTCGCGCCCGCAGCCAGGGGGACGGGCGTCGGCTCGATCATGATCGCGGCCAGCCTGGACTTTCTGAAGGCCCGCGGCTGCCACGATGTCGTGTCCGCGTCCTGGGTCTCGGCCGATCCACAGCACTCTTCCCTGGGGATGCTGGAGCGGGCCGGTTTTGCGCAGGTGGCCACGATCCCCGCCTTCTGGGCGGACGACCAGCAGGCAGCCGGCTACCTCTGCCCCCTCTGCGGCGCCGGGTGCGTCTGCGCGGCCGTCATCCTGGTCTCCCACTCGAGGGCAGCGCCAGCCGCGGCTAGAGCGCTTCCTTGGCCAGGGCCGCGGTGCCGGGAGGGGTCGTGCGGCCGAGCCGGTCGTCCAGTCTGACGCGCAGCCTGGCGGCGGCGACCCGAACCCGGTGATGCGAGAGGGCCGCCGGGCCGGTAATCTGCGCAGCGACGTGCTGCCCGTTGACTGTGCTTTCCCCGGCCCCGTTCACGGACTCCCACGCGATGTCCAGAAGCTCAAGCTCCTCGTTGCGGGCCAACTCGCTGCGGGCGAGCACATCCAGCGCTGCCAGCCCCAGGGCTTTGCTGTCCCCGTCCTCGTCCAGGGCACGGTCCAGCGCCCATTGGGTCCGTTTCCACCACTCGGCCCGGTCGTCGGCGACGGCCTTCTGGCGCAGAGTCCGCCAGGCCATGAACGCTCCCACGGCTGCCGCTACAAGTACAGCAACAGGGGCAAGCGCGGCAACGATCTGCCACCACTCGGCCGGACCTGTGTGGAGGAGGACTTCAACCGGAACCGGAGACGGGGCAGGTGTTGGCGGCATGCGACCAGCCTAAGCCGCGGCCCGGACAGTGGCAGGCGGCGTGGCGGGCGCGGCGTGGTTCGGCACTCCCGACCGGTCACCGGTACGGAACACCAGTGATTTCATGAGATGGTGTGAACCTGCGTGAACGGCGCCGTGGCCGCGCCGGCGCAGCAATCCGCGCGGCAAGACCATCGTGCAATCCAGCGGCAAGGCAGCCGAATCCAGCGCAGGCATCCAAGATAGACATCCAGCGCAGACAAGGCCACCACCGATGAAGAACACCACCCCGATCGCCCTGGCCCTGCTGTCTGTTCTGCTGACCGCGGCCTGTTCCGCCTCCCCGAGCCCCGAGCCGTCCGCAGGGACCCCTGCGGCGGGCCTGCCGGCGTCGCTGCCCAAGCCGGACCCGGCCCAGCAGGAAGCGTTGCTGGCCGCGCTGGCCAAGATCAACCCCCGCCTGCCAGACGACCAGGCAATCGACAAGGCCCGCCGCCTGTGCGGCCGACTGCTGGGGCAATCGACGGCGGACCAGCTCATCGCTGCCGCAAAGACGGAGTTCAGCGGGGACGTCCCCGCCCTCCCGGACGAAGACGCCCAGCGGATCATCTCGGCGATCGGGGCCAACGGGTTCTGCCGCTAGCCTTGTTAACAACACGAGGAGAACTATGACCACCCTGAAAGAACGCCTGCACGCCGACGTCGTGAGCCACATGAAGGACCGCAACAAGGTTGCCCTGACCACTGTGCGCAACGTCCTGGGCGAGATCGAAACCCGGGAGAAATCGGGTAAGACGCCAATCGTGCTGGACGACGCACAGGTGACCGCACTCCTGCAAAAGGAAGCCGCCAAACGCCGCGACACGGCCCGCATCTACACCGAGGCCGGCGAAGCCGAGCGCGCAGCGGCCGAGATCGCCGAGGCCGAGGTGATCGAGGCCTACCTGCCCAAGCCACTGACCGCGGCGGAAGTCGAGACGATCGTGGACGAGGTCATCGCCGCGCTCAAGGCCGACGGCGTCGAGCTGTCCTTGCGTCAGCTGGGGGCAGTGATGAAGCCCGTCACCGCCACGGTGGCCGGGCGTTTTGACGGCAAGGCCGTCAGCGAAATCGTCCGCAACCGTCTCGCGCAGCAGTGAGCCTGGTCCGGCTGCAGGACGTCAGCGTCCGCTTCGACAACACACAGATCCTCCGCGAGGCGTTCTTCCGTCTGGAGCCCGGGGACCGGGTGGGCCTGATCGGCAAGAACGGCTCCGGGAAGACCTCCATCCTCAAGCTCGTCCTGGACCAGGTCTCCCCGGATACGGGAACGGTCACCGTGGAGCAGGGAACCAGGGTGGGGTACTTCTCCCAGTTTTCCGAGCTCGACGGCGAGGCAACCATCCTTGCGGTCCTTGACGGACTGTTTGTCGAGATCAAGGCTGCCGAGGCCGAGCTGGCAGCCATCGACGCCGCCATTGCGGCTGACCCGGCCGAGGCGGAGCTGGACCGGCTGATCCGGCGCCAGGCCGAGCTGTTCGAGGACATGGACCGCCTCGACGGATGGGATTACCAGCGGCGCATCGACACAGTCCTGACCACGCTGGGGTTCAGCGACGCCCACCGCACGTGCGCGATTGACGAACTCTCCGGCGGGTGGCGCAACCGCGCCGCCCTGGCCAAGATCCTGTTGGAGGGCCCGGACGTCCTGCTGCTGGATGAACCCACCAACTACCTCGACGTGGCCGGTGTCGAATGGCTCGAAAACTGGTTCCGCGACTACCGCGGCGCCGCGATCATCGTCTCGCACGACAGGAAGTTCCTTGATGCGGTGGTCACCCGGATCATCGAGGTGGAAAACTTCCACCTGCACGAGTACCCCGGAAACTTCGCCGAGTACGTGGTCCAGAAGCAGTTCCGGCTCAAGACGCTCGAGGCGCAGTTCGTCCATGAGTCAGAGCTCCTGGCTTTTGAAGCGGAGGGCATCGCCGACCGCAGGGAGGCCGCCAAGGCCGCCAGCCGCGGGTTGGGGAACCAGCTGGCCAAGATCAAGAAAGCGCGGACACCACGTCCCGTGGACCAGATCGTCACCGAGATCTACGGCGGGCTGCACGTGAAGGATGTCCTCTGCCGGGTCGAAGGACTGGGCAAGTCCTATGGCGACAAGGTCCTGTTCGAAGACCTGAGCTTTGAGATCCGCCGCGGCAACAGGATTGTGGTCCTGGGCTCCAACGGCAGCGGCAAGTCCACGCTGCTGAAAGTGCTGACCGGGGAGGAACCGGCGGATTCCGGTGAAGTGGTCTGGGCGAAGGGGCCGGGTTTTGTTTCCTACAACAAAATGCTGGAAGAGCTCGACGACGCCGACACCGTTTCGCACGCGGTCAACGCGCTGCCGGACAGCCTGGCCTTCAGCGCCACTAAGAAGTCCGTCAACAGGTTCCTCGCCATGTTCCAGTTCTCCGAGGCCGACCTCAAACAGAAGATCGGGAACCTCTCCGGCGGACAGAAAGCCCGCGTCGCCATGGCCCAGTGCCTGCTGTCCGGGGCCTCGATGCTGCTCTTGGACGAGCCCACCAACCACCTGGACATGTCCAGCACCCAGGTGATGGAGCGGGCACTGCTCCACTTCCCCGGCGCGGTCGTCGTGGTCAGCCACGACCGCTTCTTCACCGAGAAGATCGCCACCCGTCAGCTGGTCTTCGGAACCGACGGCGCAGAACCCGGCGAGGTCGACGTACGCGCGGCCTAAGGGCGTGGTGATTGCCCCGAGCCCCAGTGTTTGCCCAGCATTGGCTCAGGATGTGGAATGAGCGGCTAAAGGGCCGACAATTGGTTGTTTCCGAGCGGTAGCGTGGCGCTGGCTGCCGACCGGGGGGACGGCAGCGGTCTCATATCCGCTGTGAAAGGATTCTCCCGTGGCAGGAATCATCGGCTGGCTCAGTGCTCTGGGCACCACAGGCAAGGCAGTAGTAGTGGCCTCCGTCGTCGTCACTGGCGGGGCCGGCGCAGCGGCGGCCACCGCGACCACCAATCTCCCGGCTGACCCGGCGTCAACCATGACGGCGACCGGCACCGAAACCTCTGACCCGGCCGAGTCGGGCGGGTCGGAGACTCCGGCAGTGGGCGACCAGGAAGCCGCCGCCGAGGAAGCCGCGATCACGAATCGTCTGATTCGTCTGAACCGTCTGCATCGGGCGATCCGGCTGAGTCGGATGACCAGGGGGCGGACGACCAGGGCGCAGGCGATCAGGGCACAGAGGTGGACGCGGACGACCAGAACGCGGACGACCAGGGCGCGGAAGAGGTCGCGGACGCGCAGGAGCCTGCCGCCCCGGCCCCGGCCCCCGCATCCCCGGCCGCCGAACACCGTGCCGCGCCGGCCGGTCTTGACAGCGACCACGCCGCCAAGACCGGCAAGCGCGGCGACTCGGGCGGGCACGGCCACAGCAAGTAGCCCAAAAGGCATGCAAGGACGGGGCCCGGACCACTGGTCCGGGCCCCGTCGTCGTGACGGCACGAAAATGTCCCGGCACGAAAATGTTGCAGCGCGAAAGTGTCCAACGGTTCGGTCTCAGAGGTGCGGCGCTTCGGGTCCGCGAGATAATGGAACCATGACCAATCAGCAGCAGGACCGCGACCCGTGGGAGGAGTTCGACAAGCTCCAGCCCGCCGGTCCGGACCGGGTTGCGGGGTACCCCGGTGGGGAACCGCAGGGCTTCGGCTTCCGCACCGGCGTCCGCAGCGCCAGGGTAGCCCTCGGATTTGCCGTCTACTCCCTGGCGCTGGGGAGCATTCTGGTCCTCACCGGGGCCATCGTTTTCATCGGCAGCGGGAAGTGGCTGCTGCTCGGGCTGATGGTGCTCATCGAGGTCGTCTTCGTCCTGGCGTTCCGACGGCTCATGGTCCAGGTCCGGCACCGCCGCGCGTCCGGCTAGAGCCAGCCCTTCTTCTTGAAGATGGCGTACATCAGCGCCGCCGTGCCGGCCATGAGCGCGATTGCCATCGGGTAGCCAAGCGTCCAGTGCAGCTCCGGCATGTTGTCGAAGTTCATGCCATACAGCCCGGCCACAAATGTCGGAGCGAAGAAGATCGCGGCCCACGACGAGATCTTCTTGACCTGTTCGTTTTGTTCCGCGCTGGCCTCGTTCTGGCGGTTGGCGGTCAGGGTTCCGTCCAGGGTGAGCGCATTCTGCAGCAGGTCACGGAACGAATCGGCGCGGGAAATCAGCCGCTCCACGTGGTCCTCGACGTCGCGCAGGCTGTGCTGCAGTTCAATGTCCACCCGGTACTTCTCGAAGCCCCGGCGGAGCTGTTGCATCATTGCCGGGAGCGGGTGGATGGCGCGCTGGAAATGGATGACTTCCCGGGCGAGCTCGTAGATCCTCCGGGACACCAGGGGGTCGCCGCTGAAGAGCTGGTCCTCGATCTCGTCGATGTCGTTTTCCAGCCCGGCCACCACGGGACCGTAGTCATCCACCACCTGGTCCATGAGTGCGTACAGGACGGCCTCGGGCCCGTGGCGCAGCAGATCGGGCCGGCCCTCCATCCGGCGCCGGACCTGGCCCACGACTTTCGTCTCGGCGTGCCTGACGGTGACCACGAAGTTGCGCCCCGTGAAGACGTGGAGCTCGCCGAACTCCACGGTTTCGGTCTCGTCCAGGTACCGGGCGGGCCGGAGCACAGTGAACAGGTTGTCGTCGTAGCGTTCCAGTTTGGGGCGCTGATGGGCAGAGATCGCGTCCTCCACCGCCAGCCCGTGCAGGTTGAATTCTGCCGCCACGGCCGCCATTTCCTCAGTGGTCGGCCGGTACAGGCCGATCCAGGCCATGCCCCCGTGCTCGGTCAGGGTCTCGAAAGTCTGCTCGAGGTTCCGCGGCTCGACGCTGCGGATGCCGTCAACGTAGACGGCGTTGTCGATGATAGTCACCGGGACATTATCCTTTGTCCACCTGGAATTCGGCGGACCCGGACCGCCGCGACGCGGACCGGCCGGGAGCCAGCGCGTTGCCTTGGGCGAGCCGGCTGATCAGCGGTTCGGTCCGGTACGGGATATGGGTGTGCAGCGCCAGGACGGTCTCGGTGCGGATGACCCCCTTGACCCGAAGGATCGACCGGAGTGCCGCCTGGAGATTGTGCGTATCCGTCGCCACCACCCGGCACCAGACGTCGCCGCGCCCGGAGATCTCGTGCACTTCCAGGACCTGGGCGATCAGCCGCAGAGCCCCCACGACGCCGTCGAGTTCCCGATGGTTGACCTCGATCGTCACGAACGCGACGACGTCGTACCCCACCGCCTCCAGATCGATTTCGCGGCCGCCGTCGTGCAGCACACCGGAGCGCAGCATGCGCCGCACGCGCGACTGGGCGGTGTTCCGGGCAATGCCCAGAGCGTCGCTGAGCTCGCCGATCTGGATCCGCGGATCCCGGATCAGTTCCAGCAGGATCTTCAGGTCGGTAGGGTCCAGACTGTTCAAATCATCACTCCGGTTCACTTGGACAGCCAGAGAATGACTGTTTTGATCAATTTTGACACAAATGTTGGCCATGCAGATCACTGGTATTGCATTCTTTAGGTACCAATCTTTCGACCGGGCCGTCGGTGTTCCCTACAGGGAACGCATGCGGCCCGATTTCATGCAAGGGCACGGCCATGACAGTCTTTAGCGAACTCCGCATGCGCCCGGCCACAGCTGACCGCTGGGGCTGGGACGCCTCCACCACCGCACGGCTCGTGATGGCAGGGGTGGTGATCTTCACGCTGCTCGTCGGCGCAAATCTTGCGACGCCGCTGTACCCGCTGTTGCAGGCAAAACTCGGAATCACCGCGCTCGATGTCACGGTGGCGTTCTCTGCCTACGTCCTGGCGCTCGTGGCCACCCTCGTCCTCGCCGGCCACTGGTCCGACCACATCGGCCGCCGCGCCGCCCTCGTGCTGGCAGTGCTGGTGGGCCTGGCCGGCGGCTTTGTCTTCGCCACCGCGGACAACCTCGTGGCGCTCTCCGCCGGGCGCGCCCTGCAGGGCGTCGCCGTCGCGCTCGCCACCGGGGCCAGCTCGGCTGCCCTGCGCGAGCTGCTGCCCAGCCGGCCGGAGTGGGCCTCACGGTTCACGCTCCTGGCCTCCGCCGGCGGGGTGGCGGCCGGCCCCGCAATCGGCGGGATGCTGTCCCTCCTGCCGGGCCCGACCTCGACGCCGTACTACCTGCACTCCATCGTCCTCGCCGCCGTGCTGGTGCCCCTGTACCTGCTCAAGGCGCGGCCCGCCATCAGCCTGCACGCCGGTCCCCAGACCCTGCGGGTCCTGGCACCGCGGCGGCCTTCGGTCTCCAGCGACGCGCGCGGCGCCTTCTGGCTGGCGTCGTCCGTGGGCTTCCTGAGCTTCACCGTTTTTGGCTTCTGCCTCTCGCTGGCTCCCGGCTATTTCGCCCAGATTGTCCACGCCGATTCGCGGCCGCTGATCGGCCTGCTTGCGGGCCTGACGCTGGGGTCCTCAGCCCTGAGCCAGCTGCTGGCCATCCGGGGACGGTTTGCCGTGTCCGCCGGCCTGGCCGTCCTGGGCGTCTCCGTCCTGCTGATCGCCGCGGCCGCCGCCTGGAGCAGCCCGTGGCTGCTGATTCTGGCCAGCATCACTGCCGGCGTGGGGCAGGGCGTGGCCTTCCGGACCGTGTTCAACGACGTTGCCGGCAGGGTGGAGGCCGCCCGGCACGCCCAGATCATCAGCACCGTCTATGTGATCACGTACCTTGGCAGCGCCTTCCCGGTGATCGGGTTGGGGCTTGCAGCCGGGATCGTCGGGCTGCAGAGCGCGGTCGCCGGTTTCGTCACGGTGTGCGCCGCCGCCGCACTGACGCTGGCGGCCGTAACGCTGCGAAGCGCCCTGCGCCGGGTCTAACTGCGCTGGGTCTATCTGCGCCGGGTCTAACTGCGTCTGCCGGGCCTGTTAGGGCAGCGGGCCGTGGTTGCCCTGGATGTGGTCGAAGACCAGCGTGGTTTCGGTGTGGCCCACCACGGGGTCGGTGGCCAGGTTGTCCAGAACCCAGTCACGGAGGTCCTCGGTGGTGGCGACGGCGATGTGCAGCAGGTAGTCCACCGACCCGGACGTGTGGAACGTCGAGAGCACTGCCGGCAGTTTGGGCACCCGGGCAGTGAAACGGTCGATCTGCTCGCGGTCATGGGCCCGGAGCCGTACCGCAATGAGGGCCTGGACCGAACGCCCGATCGCGGACAGGCTCAGATTGGCCTCGAAGCCCTCGATGATGCCGCGCTCGGACAGCGCGCGGGTGCGCATCAGCGCGGTTGACGGCGCGATCCCCACGAGCTCTGCCAGCTGTTTGTTCGAGATGCGGGCGTCCGCGACGAGGGCAGCGAGCAGGCGCTCGTCGATCGCGTCCAGCGGTTCGCCGGCTCCCGGCCGAACATTCTTCGCAGTGCTGCTCACGGATCCTCCTAGTAGTGTTCTCCGTTCATCATAAATGGCGTTATCCGACAGTTCCATTCAGAACCCCTACAAAAGCGCGAATTATTGCCAGATACTTGCGGAATTCAATGGTGAATATTCGTAAGGAGCTAGGGTGCTTTCTCAAGATTCATTGGCGGTCCTCGCAGGCCGGAGCGGGCTCACGGAACTGGGCGTCCACGCGGTGCCCATCGATCTGTCCACGACGGCGCCCCTGCCGTCCGTGCACGACGGAGGCCTTGCCTACGAGCACATGGCCACCGGCGGCTCACATGTGGAGGGGCAAAGCACGGTCTACCAGCGGCTGTGGAACCCCACGGTGGCTCGCTTTGAGGAAGGCATCGCTGTCCTGGAAGGCACGCCCGAGTCTGTCGCCTTTGCCACCGGAATGGCGGCGCTGAGTGCGGCGCTCCTCGCGGTTGTGGCCGCGGGCAAGAAGCACGTTGTCGCCGTGCGTCCGCTGTACGGCGGCAGCGACTACCTCTTGGCCTCCGGCGTCCTTGGCAACGAGGTCACCTTCACGACGCCGGAGGGCGTCGGCGCCGCACTCCGGCCGGACACCGGCCTGGTGATCCTCGAGACGCCGGCCAACCCGACCCTCGAGCTGGTGGACATCGCCCGCGTGGCAGCCGCCGCCGACGGTGTGCCGCTCCTGGTGGACAACACGTTCGCCAGCCCGGTACTGCAGCAACCCTTCAAGCACGGCGCGGCCATGGTGCTGCACAGCGCCACGAAGTTCTTGGGCGGCCACGGGGACGCCATGGGTGGCGTGGTGGCCGCAGGCTCTGAATGGGCGGTGCGCCTGCGCCAGATCCGGGCCGTGACCGGCGGCATCCTGACCCCGTGGCCGGCGTACCTGCTGCACCGCGGGCTGGCAACGCTCCCGGTCCGGGTCCGCGCCCAGCAGGCCGGCGCCGAAAAAGTCGCTGTTGCGCTGGCAGGGCACGGGCTCGTGAGGCGGGTTTACTACCCGGGACTGGCCGAATGCGACCCGCAGGGCCTCGTGGGCACACAGATGTCCGGGCCGGGATCGCTCATGGCCTTCGAGCTCGCCAGCGCCGAGCACGCCGAGCGGATCCCGGCCGCCGTCGGCATGATCACCCACGCCGTGTCCCTCGGCGGGATCGATACCCTCATCCAGCACCCGGCGGGCCTGACCCACCGGCCGGTCGAAGCCGCGGCCAAGCCGCACGCGAACCTGCTGCGGATCTCGGTGGGGCTGGAGGACCCGGCCGACATCGTCGCCGACCTCGTGCAGGCGATCGAGGCTACGCGGTAGCCCGCGGGTCCGAGCCCGATGCCGTGACCCTGCCGGCGGCCGCGGTGCCGGTTGCGGGCACCGGCGCGGGATGCGCGACGGCGGTGATTGCCGCCGTCGCGCCGGCCAGTCCGATGACAGTCAGCGCAAGGGCCGTCCAGCCGAACCGCTGGAAGACCAGGCCGCCGGCCCAGCCCAGCACGCTGGAGCCGAGGTAATAGGCCAGGTTGTACAGCGAGGCGGCCTGCGCCCGGCCCGTCGTGGCGATCAGTCCGGTCCAGCCGGAGCCGATGCTGTGTGCCGCGAAGAAGCCGCCCGTGAACAGCAGCAATCCCGCCAGGATCGCGGCCAGCTGTTCCGTGAGCGTCAGGGCCAGGCCGCCTGC
This sequence comes from Arthrobacter sp. P4_F11, assembly GCF_056401395.1. Classification (NCBI taxonomy): domain Bacteria; kingdom Bacillati; phylum Actinomycetota; class Actinomycetes; order Micrococcales; family Micrococcaceae; genus Arthrobacter; species Arthrobacter sp. P4_F11. The sequence continues at coordinate 86,770 of NZ_JBFUJK010000003.1, read as the reverse complement.
CATCAGTGCGGTGCCGGCGATCAGGACGGTGCGCCGGCCGAACCTCGACGTCAGGCCCGCTGCCCAGCGCGCCGAGACGGTTCCGGAGAGGTAGGCCAGGAAGATCAGGCTGATCGCGGTCGCGGGCAGGCTGAACGGTTCCCCTGAGAGCCGGAATCCGAGGTAGTTGTAGACGGCCACGAAACCGCCCATGAGCAGGAATGCCTGGACGTACAGGGCCAGGAGCCGGGGATTGCGGCCATGGCCGGCCAGCGTGCGAAAGGCCCCGCGGAAGCCGCCCGCGGCCGCGGCGGTGAAGCCCTTGGCCCGGGGCACCAGAACCAGGAACAGTACTGCCGCTCCGGTGGCCAGAACGGAAACCGCCAGGGCCGCGGCCCGCCAGCCCCACAGTTCGCCCGCAGGCCCGGCGACCAGCCGGCCGGCCAGGCCGCCCAGGGTGGTCCCGGCGACATAGCTCCCGGCGGCGAGCGCGGCGTGTGCCTTGTTGACTTCCTCGTTGAGATACGCGATGGCGATCGCCGGGATGCCGCCGAGGGCCATTCCCTCCAGCATCCGCAGGGACAGCAGTACAGGGAAGCTGGGGGCCAGTGGGACCAGCAGGCCCAGGACGGTGGCCGCGGAGATGCCCCACATCATTGCCCGGACGCGGCCGATCCGGTCGGCCAGGAAGGACCACGGGAGCACCGTCAAGGCCAGCCCCACCGTCGCCAGGGAGATGGTCAGCGCGGCCTCGGCGGCCGAGACGCGAAGATCCGCCGCCAGCAGCGGGAGCACCGCCTGGGTGGAGTAAAGCTGCGCGAAAGTTGCGACGCCGGCAAAGGCAAGCCCGGCGAGGATCCGGCGGTAGGCCGTGGAGCCCTTCGGATGGCCCGCCCATGCGGCAGCGTTAGCTGCAGGATCAGCTGCAAGATTGGCTGCAGAATCAGCTGCGTCCTTGGCCGCGGGGCGTGGGCCGGTGCCGGTGGGTGCGGAAATGCGTGGCATGCCTTTAGGCTAAAGCCTGCCCGAGGGATGCTTCCAATGCATGATTTCCATAGAATAGATAGCAAATATGGATCAGTGCTGGAGGCGAACATGGACGTCGAACACAGGCAGCTCGTGCAGCTGCTGCCCCTGCTGCCGCTGCTGGCGGAACTGGGGCGGACGGAGCACATTACCGAGACGGCCGAGCTCCTGGGCCTGCCGCAGTCGACCGTGAGCCGTGCCATTGCGCGGGCCAGCGCCATCGTGGGGACGGAGCTGCTGATCCGGGACGGCCGGGGCGTGCGGTTGACGCCCGCGGCGAAGGCGCTCATGCCCCACATCGAGGCCGCCCTGGCCGAATTCCAGACGGGGCTTGACAGCGTCAGGCACGAGTCGGAGGTGGTCCGCGGCCGGATCGCCGTGTCGTTCCAGCACACCTTCGGCGAGGCAATGCTGCCGCTGCTCATCAGTGCGTTCCGGAGCAGGCACCCGCAGACTGCTTTTGACCTCAGCCAGGGTGCACGGGACGGCTGCCTCGCGGAACTGGCCGCGGGCTCCGCCGACGTGGCGCTCACGGCACCCGTTGCCACACCCAGTAAGCGAATCGGTTCGGCCGCGCTGTACCGCGAACCGTTGCGCCTGGTGGTCCACCACCGGCATGCCCTGGCCGGCCGCCGTCGGGCCAAAGTTGCCGAGATCCGGCAGGAGCCCTTCGTGGCGATGGGGTCCGGCTACGGCATGCGCTCGCTGACCGACGCGTTGTTCCGCGAGGCGGGGTTCCGCCCGCGCATTGCCTTCGAGAGCCAGGACTCGCACACCGTCCGCGGCCTCGTCTCGGCCGGACTCGGCGTCAGCATCCTGCCGCCCGGGGGCTCCGCACCCGGCAGAGCCGCACAAAACAGCCACCATCCGTCGCGGGGCACCGAATCCGACGATGGCGGACCGGGCTGGGTGGAGATTCCCCTGGATTCAGACCTGGCGTTCCGCGAGATCGGCCTCGCGTGGCGGGAGCCGGTTTCGCGGAATGCCGTGGCCGATGCCGAGTCCGATCCCGTGCGCTTGTTCCGCGAATTCGTGCTCCGCGACGGTCCGGCGCTCCTGGCAGGCTTCGTGCGCGAACGCTCGGCAGGCTGAACCTGGCCGGGGCCGGAGCGCCGGGGCAGGTGCGCCGGGGCTGGAGCTGGTGCGCTCAGGTCGCCGGTTAACCCCGAGGTCGCCGTAAGGTGACGGCGGTTTGGCACGTTTCCGGCGACTTCGGGGTCCTGACGGTGTCCGGACGGGGTCGGCCGCTGTTCGGACGGGGGTCGGCTGCGGTCAGCGGCCGGCGAGCAGCCCGTGCACGACGCCGGCCACGGGTCCGGCGTGTGCCTTCTGCCAGCCCGTTCCCGCCCACAGGTTCAGGCGTTCCGCGTCGCCGGCTGCGGTGGCCGCGGCCCGGATGGGCGCCGTGAGGTGGTGGACGGCAGGGTAGGCCTCCGGCGCCTCGGGGTGGTCGCGGACGAATTCGTTCTCCAGGGCCCGTGCCTGCCGGCCGGTGAAGGCGCGCGTCAGCCGGGTTCGGGTGAAATGCGGATCGGCCAGGGCATCTTTATGCAACTGCTTGGCGCCGCTTTGGTCAGTGCGGAGAAACGCGGTGCCGAGCTGGGCTGCGACGGCCCCGGCACGCAGCACGGCGTCCAGCCCGACCGCATCCATGATGCCGCCCGCAGCCACCAGCGGGAGGTCGACGGCGGACCGTACCTCGGCGAGCAGCTGCGCCGTTGTGCCGCCCGGCTGCGCCGCGTAAGCCGGCTGCGCCGGGGACGGGAGGAACGCCGCGCTGTGTCCGCCGGCGCTCGTGTGCTGCACGACGAGGGCGTCCACGCCTTGCCCGGCCGCCTGCACGGCCTCGGCCGCGGTGGTGACAGTGGCCAGTACCGCCGATCCCGCCCGCTGCAGGGCCCGAACGACGTCCGGGCCGGGCAGCCCGAAAGCGAAACTGACCAGCTCCACGGGGTCTGAGAGAAGGGCATCGATCTTTCCCTGCCATTCGTCGTCATCGTCGAGACGCAACTGCGGAAGCTCCACGCCGTAGCGCCGGGCGTCGGTGCGCAGCTGAAGCCGGTAATCCTCGAGCTCCGCCAGCACCGCCGCGGAGGGCGGCAGTTGGGCCGGATCCGGCACAAATACATTCATGCCGAACCGGGCGCCGGACTCCCGGAGGGTGCTGATTTCCGCCTGCATGGCCGCCACGCTCTTGTAGCCTGCCGCGAGGAAGCCCAGCCCGCCTGCGCGGTGCACGGCCTCGACGAAGGCCGCTGTGGAGGTGCCTCCGGCCATGGGCGCCGCGATGACGGGTGTGCCGACAAGATCGTGGGGCATTGCGGGCTCCTTGCAGCGATTCAGTAACCTGTTCCAGTGACTAACACTGACACGCCGCCGGCGGCGGACTCCGTTCCATCTTCCACCACGCCATCTGCCAAGGCGACGACGGGTGCCGTGATCGGCCTGGACATCGGCGGCACCAAAACCCGGGGCGTCAGGTTCGAAGGCGGCGCGCCCGTGGCCGATGAATCGGTGGGTAGCTCCAATGTCCAGAACGTCAGCCCCGAGGAAGCCGCCTTGAACCTGGCGGAACTCTTCGCCAGGATCGGCGGGGGAGACGTCGCCCAGGTCTACGCCGGAGCCGGCGGCATCGACACCGATGACGACGCCGCGGCGCTCGCGGCACTGATTGCCCCGCACGTACCCGGCGCCCGGATCACGGTGGTCCACGACTCCCGGCTGCTGCTCGCCGCAGGCGGCGCCAGCACCGGCGTCGCCGTCATCGCCGGCACCGGATCGGCCGCGTGGGGCAAGAATGGCCGCGGCGAGGAGGCCCGGGCCGGTGGCTGGGGCTACCTGCTCGGCGACGAAGGCAGCGGCTACTGGCTGGGCCGGGAGGCCGTCCGCCACAGCCTGCGCCGGATGAACCAGGGGCTGGAACCGGACGAACTCAGCACGGCCCTGCTGGCATCCTGCGGGGTGGATGACCCCAACAAACTGATCGCCATGTTCCACTCGCCCGAGACCGGGCGCCGGTTCTGGGCCCAGCAGGCCCGGCTCGTGGTGGAGGCTGCAGTCGCAGGGCATGCGCCGAGCCGGGCCCTCATGGAACAGGCCGGGCGCGACCTCGCCGACCTCGCCGCGCAGACCGTCCGGCAGCTCGGCATCGAGGGCCCTGTCATCCTGGGCGGCGGACTCGGCATGAACGTGCCGAGGCTGCAGGAGTCGTTCCGCACGGCACTGGCCGCCGCGGGGATCACCGATGTCCGGGTCCTGGCGCAGGAGCCGGTCTTCGGGGTGCTGCAGCTGGTGGCGGAACAGGAGTAGTCGGGGGCGATCCGCCGGCCACTACGCTGGGGGGATGAGCATGCAATTCGACACCCGGCCCGCGGCCTACGCCGTCATCATCCGCGACGCCGGGATCCTCCTGGCGTACTGGAAGCAGGACGGCCGCGAGGGCTGGACGCTGCCCGGCGGCGGCCTGGACCTGGCCGAACACCCGGTGGACGGGTGCCGCCGCGAGATCCACGAGGAAACCGGTTACGACGCCGAGGTCGGCGCCATGCTGGGGATCGACGTCGGGCACTGGCCCTCCGAAGTCCGGCTCGACGGCGGCGTACGGGACTTCCAGTCGCTCCGGCTGGTCTACGAGGCGACGATCACGGGCGGGGAACTGCGTCACGAAGTGAACGGCAGCACCACCCACGCGGCCTGGATTCCACTGGATGAGGTGGCGCAGCTGAACCGGGTCTCGCTCGTGGATGCCGGGCTGCGTCTGTACCGTGAGCGGCCGCTGAACGGAAAACTTTCCGGCTAAACCGCTGGCCAGGCACGGGCACCATGGCTATCCTGAAGAAACCGCCGGCCGCAGCAGGCCGGCAATCGACGGGGAGGTGGAAGCAATGAATGCGATATTTCTGAGCGCGCAGCGCACCGATACACGCCATGTCATTACTCCTGCCCCGTCCCACGGCGCAGCCTAGCCATCGAGCGCTAGTCTCCGCGCGCGGCATCCAAACCGCCGCAGCCCGCGATGCGCCGCACCACGGGGCCCCACCAAAGGGTTTTCGTTGACCATTCATCCTGCATCCCGGGGCGCCGGCAGCGCCCTCATTACTAATTCATCCGAACCTCATTCATCTGTGGCTCATTCATCTGTGCCTCATACGGCCGTGCCCTCCGATGAGGCTGGCCCCGAAGGTCCTGTCCTCTACGGCTACACGGCCGGCGTCGCCGAGCGGTTCGCGGCCCAGCCGGTGCCGGGAGGCGAACGCCCGGGCCGCGTCATCCGGGTGGACCGCAACCTCGTCCTGGTGGCTGAGGGCGGCGGAACCGCCCACCTGCCCTACCCGCGCGGCGGGGAGCTTCCCGCCACCGGGGACTGGGTTTGGCTGGGTCCGAACGCGGCGGGGGAGCCCGCCATCGTGGGCATCCTGCCCCGCCACTCGGAGCTGAGCCGCAAGCGTGCCTTCGAGGCCTCGTCCGAGGCGCAGGTCCTTGGCGCCAACATGGACGTCGTCGGGATCGTCGTTCCGGTGGATCGTCCGCTCACGCACAACCGGCTCGAACGGACCCTGGTTGCGGCGTGGGACTCCGGTGCCACGCCGCTCGTGATCATCACGAAGGCGGACATCGCGGACCTCGCGGACGACGTCGTGGCGACGGTCGTGCGCCAGGCAGCCGGTGTCGACGTCGTCACCACCTCTGCCGAGAACGGCGATGGCCTCGATGAAGTGCTGGGCCATCTGCCGCCCGGCGGCACGCTGGTGCTGCTGGGGCCCTCTGGCGCCGGAAAATCCACGCTCATCAATGCCCTCGCCGGCGTCCCGGCCCAGGAGACGGGGGCAGTGCGGGCGGGCGACGGCAAGGGCAGGCACACCACCACGTCGCGCGCGCTCGTTCCCCTGCCCGGCGGCGCCGTCCTGATGGACACGCCGGGGGTGCGCGGCTTCGGGGTCTTCGACGCCGAGGGAGGAATGGAGGAGATGTTCGGCGACCTCGAAGAGCTCTTCGAGCACTGCCGCTTCTCGGACTGCGCGCACGGCCGGGAGCCCGGCTGTGCCGTGCAGGCGGCGCTCGCCGACGGCGTCCTGGAGGACCGCCGGTGGGCCAGCTACCTGAAGCTGCAACGCGAACTCGCCGCCCTGGCGCGCCGCCACGACGCGGCCGCGCGGCGCGCCTACCAGCGCGAATGGCACCAGAAGATCGCCGTAGCGGGCAAGAGCCAGCGGTCGGCCGAACGGGACAACCACGAGAACGCCCACGGCGGCGGCGGCGGAAAGGGCGGTCACGGCAGAAAAAACAGCGGCGCGAAGGGTGCGCGGCGGCCCCGCTGAAGCACACCGCCGGGTGGGACAAGGGCGGCGGTGGTGCGCCGGAAGGATTTCCGGCGCACCACCCATCCAAAATCGTTGTGCTTCCGAAGCCTTATGGGAGCCCCGCGCCGCTGACATAGTCCGGGGTGCTGGTTAGTCTATGAGCTAACTGCTTTATGGCCAGCACACTGACGAACAGTGCGCTGGCCCGACCAATGTTGCCGCCAACAGTTAGGTAAGCCCGGAAATGGCCGAAGCCATGATCGAGTTCCAGAACGTCACCAAGCAGTACCAGGGCGGTCAGGCCGCCGTTGACGGGCTGACCATGTCCATCGATAAGGGCGCCATCACTGTCTTCGTCGGACCCTCCGGCTGCGGTAAGACCACGTCCCTGCGGATGATCAACCGCATGGTGGAGCCCACGTCCGGCGTCATCACCGTGGACGGGGCCGATGTCACTTCAATCCCTGCCGCGCAGCTGCGGCGGTCCATGGGGTACGTCATGCAGTCCTCCGGGTTGATGCCGCACCGCTCCGTGCTGGACAACATCGCCACCGTTCCCCGGCTCAACGGCGTGTCCAAAGCCGACGCCCGCAAGCGCGCCCAGGAACTGCTCGACGTCGTCGGGCTGGCCTCTTCGCTCGGCAAGCGGTACCCGTCCCAGCTCTCGGGCGGACAGCAGCAGCGCGTAGGCGTGGCCCGGGCACTCGCGGCCGATCCTCCGGTGCTGCTCATGGACGAGCCCTTCAGCGCCGTGGACCCGGTGGTCCGCGATGAACTCCAGAAGGAGCTCCTCCGGCTCCAGCATGACCTGGCCAAGACGATCGTATTCGTCACCCACGACATCGACGAGGCCACCGTCCTGGGCGACAAAGTGGCCGTGTTCGCCGTCGGCGGCAAGCTGGCGCAGTACGCGGCCCCGGCGGAGATCCTGCGGGCCCCGGCGAACGAGTTCGTGGCCTCCTTCGTGGGCCGTGACCGCGGGTTCCGGCACCTTGCGTTCAGCCCCTCCGACGGTGTCACCATCCACCCCGTCCCCACTCTCACGCCCGATCAGCTCAGGGCTGAGGGCGGCTCCGATGAATGGCAGCTGGTGGTCGACGACGCTCTCCGGCCCCTGGGCTGGGCCGGGCCCCGCAGCGCCGCCGGAACCGCCCCGGCGATGGTTCCCGGCGGCTCCCTGTTCCGGAAGGGGGACACGCTCCGCCGGGCACTGGACGCGGCCCTGTCCTCACCTTCGGGCCTTGGCGTTGCCGTGGACGACGACGGCCGGGTGGCCGGAGTCATCGGGGCCGCCGAAGTCCTCGCCGTCATCGAGTCAGACCGCAACGTCCGGCACGGAGGGCTCTGATGGAGTGGTTCCTGGCCAACAGGGCGGAAGTCTTCAGCCTCGCCGGCCAGCACCTCATCCTGGCCATCCTGCCGATGGTGTTCGGGGTCCTTATAGCCGTTCCGCTGGCCCAGCTCGCCCGGCAGAGCCGCGGGCTCCGGTCCGTGGTGCTCACCGGGTCCTCGTTGCTGTACACGATCCCCTCGCTGGCGCTTTTCATCATCCTGCCGACCATCCTCGGGACCCGGATCCTGGATCCGGTCAACGTGGTGGTGGCCCTGACCATCTACGCCATCGCCCTGCTGGTGCGCGCCACGCTGGATGCCTTCGACTCGGTGGACGAGGACCTGCGGCAGGCCGCCGTCGCCATGGGGTTCAAACCCTTCGCCCGCTTCATGCAGATCGACCTGCCGCTGTCCTTGCCGGTGCTGTTCGCCGGGCTGCGCGTGGTCTCGGTCAGCAATATCTCGCTGGTCAGCGTCGCGGCACTGCTCGGCATCGGCAACCTCGGAATGCTCTTCACCTCCGGCCTCCAGCGTGACTTCGTCACCGAAGTGGTGGTGGGCATCATCGCCATCCTTCTCCTGGCGCTGCTGATGGACGCCGTCCTGGTGCTGCTTGAACGGCTGCTGACGCCCTGGACCCGTGCCGCGGCGGCCACGGGTGGCGGCACCGGTTCGGGCGCCGGCCCGGACAGGACTGGCCCCGCCGCGGCGGCGATGCGGTTTTCGCGTCCCAAGACCGGAGGGGGAAACGCGTGAATAACGTCGTCACGGACACCTTTGCCTGGCTCAGCGATCCGGAGAACTGGTCCGGCAGCGCCGGAATCCCGGTGCGCCTGGCCGAACACCTGTTCTACACGGGCCTGGTGATGGTGATCGCCATCGCCATCGCCGTCCCGATCGGCCTGTTCGTCGGGCATACCGGTCGCGGGCGGGTTGCGATCGTGTCAGTCGCGGGCGCGCTGCGCGCCCTGCCCACCCTCGGCTTGCTCACCTTGTTCGTCCTGCTCGCGGGCATCGGGCTGATGCCGCCGATTTGGGCGCTCGTGATCCTGACCGTGCCGCCGCTGCTCGCCGGCACCTACGCCGGAATCTCCAGCGTCGACCGCAACGTGGTGGATGCCGCCCGCGCCATGGGCATGACCGAGTGGCAGGTCCTGTTCCGGGCGGAATTCCCGAACGCGCTGCCGGTGATGTACGGCGGGTTCCGGACCGGGGTGCTCCAGGTGATCGCCACCGTTTCCGTGGTCGCCTACATCAACCTGGGCGGCCTGGGCCGTTATCTGTTCGACGGGCTCGTGCTCTCCGACTTCCCGCAAATGCTGGGAGGCTCGCTGCTGATCGCCGCCCTTGCCATCAGCGTCGACCTTATCCTCGCCCTAATTCAGAGGCTGTTCCTGTCACGGGGCGCCTCATCCAAGCCGAACCGCAGCCAGCAGGCTGCGGTTGATCTCACAGACCCCGCGATCGCGGAGACTGTTGTTCAAGGAGGTACGTCATGAAGGAATCCCGCCAACGAGGTCTTGGCCGGCGCGCATTCGGCGGCCTGGCCGTCGGCGTCGGCCTGGCCATGGCCCTGTCTGCCTGCGGAGGCTCATCAAACCCGCTGAGCTCGGCCCCTGCCAGCAGCGGTGCCGCCTCCGGTTCCGGCGGTGCCCTGGTGATCGGGTCGGCTGATTTCCCCGAGAGCCAGATCCTCGCCGAGGTCTACGCTGGCGCCCTGAACGCCGCGGGCGTCACCGCCAGCACCAAGCCGAACATCGGCTCGCGCGAGGTCTACATCAAAGCAGTCCAGGACGGCTCGGTGGACGTTGTTCCCGACTACAGCGGCAACCTGCTGCTGTATGTAAACAAGGACGCCACCGAGGTCTCCGCCGAGGACATCGCCAAGGCACTCCCGACCAAGCTCCCGCAGGGCCTGGCCGTGCTCGATGCCTCCAAGGCTGAGGACAAGGACGCCATGGTGGTCACCAAGGCCACGGCCGAGAAGCACCAGCTGAAGTCCATCGAAGACATGGCGAAGGTCTGCGGCGATCTGGTCATCGGCGCCCCGGCGACCTTCGCCGAGCGCGCCTACGGCCTGCCGGGCCTGGCGAAGAACTACAACTGCGTGCCCAAGAAACTCGAGCCGTTCAGCGACGGCGGCGGCGCCGTCACGCTCAAGGCGCTGCTCTCGGACCAGGTCCAGGTCGCGGACATCTACACCACCACCCCGTCCATCCCGGACAACGACCTCGTGGTGCTGGAGGATCCGAAGAACAACTTCATCGCCCAGCAGGTGCTGCCGCTCTACAACACGGCCAAGATGACGGACAAGGCGAAGGAAGCCCTCAACAACGTGTCCAAGGTCCTCACCACGGAAGACCTCATCAACCTCAACCGTGCCGTCAGCGGCAGCCAGAAGCAGAACCCGAAAGATGCCGCCGACGCGTGGCTGAAGGAAAAGGGCCTCGCCCAGCAGTAGACCGCTGGCGACCCTGCGACGCCGGTGTCCGGGCTTACAGCCCGGGCACCGGCGTCGTTGTTGTTACTGCGGCGCCCGCGTGTGAGTCATGTCTCAGCGGAAGAACATCCTCCATATGGCATATTTGATGAATGGCAGAATTCAAGCAGTCCACCAAGCTTCATAATGTCCTTTACGACATCCGTGGACCGATTCTTCAGGCCGCCCAGCAGATGGAGGCGGAGGGTCATCGCATCCTCAAACTGAACATCGGAAACCCGGCCCCCTTCGGGTTTGAAGCGCCGGACGCGATCCTGGTGGACATGATCCGCCACCTGCCGCATGCCCAGGGCTACAGCGACTCGCGCGGCATTTTTTCGGCCCGCACCGCCGTCTCGCAGTACTACCAGACCCGCGGGATCCAGAACATCCACGTGGATGACATCTACCTCGGCAATGGCGTCAGCGAACTGATCACAATGTCGCTCATGGCCCTGCTCGACGACGGCGATGAGGTCCTCATCCCCACCCCGGACTACCCGCTGTGGACGGCCTCGGTTGCCCTGGCCGGCGGGAAGCCCGTGCACTACCTCTGCGACGAGGAATCCGGCTGGCAGCCCGACCTCGAGGACATGGAAGCGAAGATCACGCCGCACACCAAGGGCATCGTGGTCATCAACCCGAACAACCCGACAGGTGCGGTGTACCCGAAGGCGACGCTGAAGAAGATCGTCGCCCTCGCGGAAAAACACGGCCTGGTGCTCTTCGCCGACGAGATCTACGAGAAGATCCTCTACGAAGACGCGGTACACGTAAACCTCGCCTCGCTCACCGGCGACGATGTCCTGTGCCTGACCTTCAGCGGGCTCTCCAAGGCCTACCGGGTCTGCGGCTTCCGGGCCGGCTGGATGGCCATCTCCGGGCCGAAAAAGGCCGCCGCGGACTACCTCGAGGGCATCAACCTGCTGGCCAACATGCGCCTGTGCGCCAATGTGCCGGCCCAGCACGCCATCCAGACCGCCCTCGGCGGTTACCAGAGCATCAACGACCTGATCCTGCCCGGCGGGCGCCTCCTGGAACAGCGGAACAAGGCCTATGACATGCTCAACGCCATCCCGGGCGTCAGCACCCAGCAGGCCCGCGGGGCCATGTATCTGTTCCCGAAGCTGGACCCCGAGGTCTATCACATCCGCGACGACGAGAAATTTGTCCTGGACCTGCTCCGCGAGCAGAAGATTCTTCTGTCCCACGGCAGGGCGTTCAACTGGGTCCGTCCGGACCACTTCCGGATGGTGACGCTGCCTAACGTCAAGGACCTCGAAGAAGCAATCAACCGCATGGCGGACTTCCTGAGCCGGTACAAGGGGAACTAGGCTTCGGTCAGCAGCGGAGTTCGGGGACTCGCCCGCGCAGCGGCTGCACGAAACTGGAAAGAGGCTTTCCATGACAGATGCTGTGATGTTCGAGCGGCACCCCGCCGAGACGCTGCTGGTCGGAAAAAAATTCAAGCTGAAGGACTGCGACCCGGACTCCACCCCGGGCTACCCGGGCGGGAAATCCGACGGCGAGGCGCTCCTGGCAGAGCTCGATGGCAAGCTGACCACCCTGCAGGAGCAGCTTTTCGCCGAATCCCGGTTCGGCGGCACCAAGCGCGTCCTGCTGGTCCTGCAGGCGATGGATACCGCAGGCAAGGGCGGGATCGTCAACCACGTCATGGGCCAGATGGACCCGCAGGGTGTCCAGCTCAAGTCCTTCAAGGCGCCGACCCCGGAGGAGAAATCCTACGATTTCCTCTGGCGGATCGAGAAGGCAGTGCCGGCGGCCGGGATGGTGGGCGTTTTTGACCGCTCGCATTACGAGGACGTCCTGATTCACCGGGTCCACCGCTGGGCAAGCCCCGAGGAACTGGAGCGGCGCTACAAGGCCATCAACGAATTCGAGGCAAGGCAGGCGGCAGCCGGGACCACGGTGGTCAAGGTCATGCTCAACATCAGCCGGGACGAGCAGAAGGACCGGCTGCTCGCCAGGCTGGATGACGAAACCAAGGTGTGGAAGTACAGCAGCACCGACCTCAAGGAGCGCGCCTTCTGGGGCGACTACATGGATGCGTACCAGGAGGCGTTCGAGAAGACGGCCACTGACATCGCGCCCTGGTACGTCGTGCCGGCCAACAAGAAGTGGTACGCCCGCATCGCGGTGCAGCAGCTGATGCTGGACGCCCTGGAAGGGCTGAAGCTGCAGTGGCCGGATCCGGAGTTCGACGTCGATCTGGAACGGGATCTGGTCGAACGCTCCTAATACGGAGGGAACTGGCACGCCGCGGCGTGCCGGTGCCTAGTTCTTGTCCGCGGCCTGGTCCCGGGCGGCGGCGAGCCGCTTGCGGGCGCCTTCCAGCCACTGTTCGCAGCGCTTGGCCAGCGCTTCGCCGCGTTCCCACAGCGCGAGCGATTCCTCCAGGCTTGCGCCGCCGGCCTCCAGCTTGCCCACCACGGCGACCAGCTGCTCGCGGGCGTCCTCGTAGCTGAGGGCCTCGATGTCGGCGTTCGGGTTGGGTTCTGCTGCCATGTGGGTGCTCCTTGGTTGTCGCGGTTTGTGCCGCGGTGACGCTGTCTGTGGTGCTGACCGTGGTGCCTGTTCGGGGCGCTGACGGGTGGCCGTGTTGGCGCTGACGGGTGGCCGTGTGGCCACGACCGTCCGCCTGGGTTATTCCTCGGCCGGTTCCTGGCCGCCGGTGGATTGGGCGGTGAACCGGCCGCCGGCCACCCGAACCGTGAGGTCCGTGCCGGCGGGCGCCTGGGACGGATGGCGCACAACGTCCCGGTGCGCTGCGGGGGCGTTTCCGGCGCCGGCGAGCTGGACCACCGCGTAGCCGCGATCCAGTGTCTTTTGCGGCGAGAGTGCACGCACCTGCGCCTTGAGGTGGACCAGTTGGTCCGCTGCCCGCACGACGGCGGCGCTGATCGCCGAGTGCGAGCGGACCTTGAGCCGTTCGACGTCCTCGTGGCGCTGGCTGATCATGACGTCGGGGGAGAGCAGCACGGGGCGCGAACGCAGGGAGGCCAGCCGGTCGCCCTCGCGTTCAACGAGCCGGGTGACTCCGCGACGGAGCTGGTCCCGTGCCTGCCGGACCCTGACAAGCTCCTCGGCGACGTCGGGAACTATCCTCTTCGCGGCGTCGGTGGGCGTTGATGCCCTGAGGTCTGCGACGTCATCGAGGATAGGCCGGTCCGCTTCGTGCCCGATCGCGCTCACCACGGGGGTGGACGCGTCAGCGACGGCCCGGATGAGCTCCTCGCTGCTGAACGGCAACAGGTCCTCGAGGGCGCCCCCGCCGCGGGCGATGACGATGACGTCGACCACGGGGTGGGCGTCGAGTTCCCGCAAGGCCGCGATCATCTGGGCTACGGCGGTGTTCCCCTGGACCGCTACTTCGCGGATCTCGAATTCGACGGCCGGCCAGCGCAGGGCGGCATTGCGCAGCACATCCTTCTTGGCGTCAGAGTCGCGGCCGGTGATCAGGCCGATCCGGTGCGGGAGCAGGGGAAGCCGCTTTTTGCGGGAATCGGCAAAGAGTCCTTCGGTGGCGAGGGCCTGGCGCAGCCGCTCGATCCTGGCCAGGAGGTCGCCGAGGCCCACGGGCCGGATGTCCTTCACGGACATGTTCAGCCGGCCCGTCTTGAGCCAAAATTCGGCCTTGATCAGGGCTACAACCCGGGAACCGCGTTCGAGCGGGGCGGCCTGGCGGTCCAGCACTGTGGTCCAGACCGATGCCGGCAGCGAGATTTCGGCGTCGATGTCCCGCAGTGTCAGGTAGGCGTTGCTGCCACGCCGGTTGAGCTCGATTACCTGCCCCTCAACCCACGCCGAGGGCGCGCGGTCGATATGCATCTTGAGCTTCTGGGACAGCAACTGCAGCGGCCAGGGGTTGTCCGGACTGGTTTGGGCCGCGGTGGCCGGTAGCGTGGTTGCTGCCGACGCGTCCTCAGGCATGCGTGGGCTCCATGGCCGGAAGTGCCTGGTGGAGTGCCTTGTGCATATGTGTGCGTGTCCTTTGCTGCGTGCCGGTTACTGCATGTCCTTACACCGGGACTGCCGGCGGCCCGCTTCCCGGCGGGTGGGCCGGCCGGCAGCCGGAAGTTGTCTCTGTCAACTCTATCCATAGCTCACCACCGGGGTCCGACTTTATGGCCGCGCCCGGCCCCGCCCTAGGATGGGAGGGATGCCATCAACCTCCTAGGAATCCCTTGCGCACTTTTGTCTCTGCCGTCGCCGTCCTCATCGGGCTCCTGATGGCAGCCGTCGCCGTTCCAGCCATGTGGGTGGACCAGAACATCGTCCAGGAAGAGGGCTTCGTCGCCCTGACCGCGCCGCTGGGCAAGGACCCGGCGTTCCAGCAGCGGCTGGCCGCGGCCGCCGTCGACGGACTGGCCGCCAGCGCCGGCAATCCCGAAGCCTTCACGGAGCTGGCCCGGCCGGTCCTGGACAGCGCGGCGCGCTCGCTGACGGGACTGCCCGGCTACCCCGACGCCTGGGCTGAAACCCTGCGCAGGAGCCACCGCCTCACGTTCGCGGACCCCAGCACGCTGCCGCCGGAGGTTGACGGCACGTCCTCGCTCACCCTGGATGTCGCGCCGCTTGCCGGGCTGGTGGCCAAGCAGGTCACTGCGGCGACCACCCTTCCGCTGGAGGCGCCCGGCCAGGTGCTGATCCATATCGGGCAGTCCGACCAGCGCCAGATGATCGAACGCGTTACCGTCTACGCCCCGATGGGCTACGCCGTTGCCGTCGGCTCGGCCATCGCCTTCATTCTGGCGTTCGTTGCGGCCCGACGCCGGTGGACCGTGCTGGTCGGGATGGGCGTTGGAACGCTGGTGCTCGCGGGGGTGTGGAAGCTGGCCAGCGACGCCGCCGGCGCCGCGGTCGCCGGGACCTCGAGCGGTAACGATGTGGCGGAGCTGTTCAAGAACGAGTTCGTCGCGGCGTGCTCTGCCAGCTTCGGCCAGTGGATCGTCGCTGCTGCCGTCGCGGGAGCGGCACTGGTAGCCACGGGAGTGGCTGTCCGGGTCGCCGGCGGGCGCAAACGGGGCAGGATTGAACACCGGTAGCATGGGAGCATGACCACCACCGCTGTCTCCGTTCCGATGCCATCCGTTCCGCGCAGGCGGCGTTCACCGGAAGACGTCCTGGCCGCGGCCCCGGTCGCCGGTCCCAAAAAGGTCCTTCTGGCAGCCCCGCGCGGCTACTGTGCCGGCGTGGACCGTGCAGTCATCGCGGTGGAAAAGGCCCTGGAACACTACGGCCCGCCGGTCTACGTCCGCAAGCAGATCGTGCACAACGTCCATGTGGTCAGCTCACTGGAGGAAAAGGGCGCCATCTTCGTCGATGAAACCGACGAGGTCCCGGAAGGCGCCCTCGTCATCTTTTCCGCGCACGGAGTCTCGCCCGCCGTCGTCCAGTCCGCCGAGGACCGCGGCCTGCGCACCATTGACGCGACCTGCCCGCTGGTCACCAAGGTGCACCGCGAAGCCGTCCGGTTCGCCAAGGATGACTTCGACATCCTGTTGATCGGCCACGACGGCCATGAGGAAGTCGAAGGCACCGCCGGCGAGGCCCCCGAACACATCCAGATCATCAACGGCCCGCACGAGGTCGACAAGGTCACGGTCCGCGACCCGGAGAAGGTCATCTGGCTCTCGCAGACCACCCTCAGCGTGGACGAAACCATGGAGACCGTACGCCTGCTCAAGCAGCGGTTCCCCACCCTGCAGGACCCGCCCAGCGACGACATCTGCTACGCCACCACCAACCGCCAGGTGGCCATCAAGAAGATCTCGCCCCAGGCGGATCTGGTGATCGTGGTGGGTTCCGCCAACTCCTCAAACTCCGTCCGCCTCGTGGAGGTGGCACTGGAATACGGCGCCAAGGCCTCCTACCGGGTCGACTTCGCCAATGAGGTTGACGAGACGTGGTTCGAGGGCGTCGCCACGGTGGGCGTGACGTCGGGGGCCTCCGTCCCGGAAGTCCTCGTCAAGGACGTGCTGCGGCTCCTCGCCGACTACGGCTACGGATCGGTCGAGGAAGTCGTCACGGCCGAGGAAGACCTCCTGTTCTCCCTGCCGAAGGAGCTCCGGGCCACCCTGAAGCAGGCCGGCGACGTCACCCGCGCCCTCGGCGGCCGCGGCACCCGCCCCGAACAGTCCTAGGCCCCGAACAGTCCAAAGCACTGGACAGTCCTGGGCACCGAACAGTCCTTGGTACTGGACAGTCCTTGGGCGCTGAGACCCTGGCTCAGTACACCTAGGCCGCGGACTCTTCTGACTCGTCGCGGGACTGAAGTTCCGGGGCTGCGACTGCCCGCGGTGTGACTTCGACGGCGGGGGGAGTGGCCAGTCCGGCGGTTTCCAGGGCGTTGAGTTTCCTCGCGGTGGGCAGGACGCGGGCCTCAAGGGTCCCGACCATGGAGTTGTACCGCTCAACCGAGGTCTTCAGCGAGGACCCCAGCTTGGTGACGTTCTCGCCGAGCGTGCCCATCCGGTCGTAGAGCTGCCGGGCGAGCTCGAAGAGTTCCCGGGCGCTGTCCGTCAACACGTCCTGCCGCCACGTGAACGCCACCGACTTCAGCACCGCCAGCAGGGTCCCGGGGGAGGCCAGGACGACGTTCTTGGCCAGTGCGTAGTCCAGCAGGGCCGGGTCGGCCGTGAGGGCGGCGGCCAGGATCGATTCCGCCGGCAGGAAGCAGACCACCAGCTCCGGAGAGTTGCCTGGGATGTCCCAGTACTTCTTGCTGCCCAGCGCGTCCACATGGGCCTTTAGGGCCTTGGCATGGGCGGCGAGGTGCGCCTGCTGGCTGCCGGGCAGCTGCGAGGACTGCTGGCCTGCCTGGGCGGCGCCGAGGTCCTGGGCGGCAAGGTACGACGCCAGAGGGACCTTTGCGTCGACCACCAGCTGCTTGTCGCCGGGCAGCTGCACCACGAGGTCGGGCCGGAGGCTGCCGTCCGTGCCGGAGCTGTGGGCCTGCCCGCTGTGGAGCTGTTCGTGGAAGTCCACGTGCCGCAGCATGCCTGCCGCCTCGACCACCCGGCGCAGCTGGACCTCGCCCCACTGGCCGCGGGCGCTGTTGGAGCGCAGGGCGGACTCCAGCGCATGCGTGGACCGCAGCAGCTGCTCATCGGACAGGCGGGCCTCCTGCAGTTGCTGGGCCAGCTGGCCGTACTGCTCCAGCCGGTCGCGTTCGAGCAGGGATACCTGCTGCTGCACGGCGGTGAGCTTTTCCGCCACGGGCGCCAGCGCACGGAGCACACTGCCGTCATGGTTCCGGGACTCGCCGAGCTCGCGGTTCTGGGCCGCGAGCAGGCGCCTCTCGGCGTCGGCGGCGGCGAACTGGGCGCTGACGTCGGACAGCCGGGCTGACACGCCGTCGAAGTCCTGTTCCACGGCCAGGTAGCGCCGGCGCAGCAGGACATAGACGACGACGGCGCCCGTGACGGCGCCCGTAAGCAGCATGAGCAGGGCGAGAATCAGTGAAAAAGCTTCCATGCCTTCACTGTGGCATGCCCCTGTGACAGTTTTGGTTTCGACGCCCGGAACACCCGGAACATCCCGGGACACCGTGGGATGTACCCGCCGCAACACCCGACATCGCCCCGCGACCACCCCCACACCTACCCGCGCCGGCACCCTGCCGCCCCACAGGTGTAGCCACGGGCCCGCAGCAACGGCCGGCCGCTGGTGCGGGTAGAATATATGCTCGTGGCTCTTACTATTGGCATCGTCGGACTGCCCAACGTCGGCAAATCAACCCTTTTCAACGCACTGACCCGAAACCAGGTCCTCGCGGCGAACTATCCGTTCGCCACGATCGAGCCCAACATCGGCGTCGTGAACCTGCCGGATGCCCGGCTTGAAAAGCTGGCCGGCATCTTCGGCTCCGCCCGCCTGCTGCCCGCCGCCGTGTCCTTCGTGGACATCGCCGGCATCGTCAAGGGCGCCTCCGAGGGCGAGGGCCTCGGCAACCAGTTCCTCGCCAACATCCGCGAGGCCGAGGCCATCGCGCAAGTTGTCCGCGTGTTCGATGACCCGGACGTCATCCACGTCGACGGCAAGGTCGATCCCAGCTCCGACATGGAGACGATCAACACCGAGCTGATCCTGGCCGATCTGCAGACCATCGAAAAGGCCATCCCGCGGATCGAAAAAGAAGTCAAGATCAAGAAGCGGGAGGCGGCAGAGCTGGCGGCCATCCTGGCGGCGCAGGCAGTGCTGGAACGCGGCGACACCATCTTCTCTTCCATCAAGAGCGACAAGCTGGAGATGGAGCACCTCAAGGAACTCGGCCTGCTCACGGCCAAGCCTTTCATCTATGTCTTCAACTCCGACGAGGGAATCCTCGGCAGCCCGGAGAAGCAGGCGGAACTGCGTGCCCTCGTGGCCCCTGCCGACGCCATCTTCCTGGACGCCAAGCTCGAGTCCGACCTGGTGGAGCTCGACGAGGCAGAAGCCCGCGAGATGCTGGAAATGAACGGCCAGGATGAATCCGGGCTGGACCAGCTGGCCCGCGTCGGCTTCCACACCCTCGGACTGCAGACCTACCTGACGGCCGGCCCCAAGGAAACCCGCGCGTGGACCATCCGCCAGGGCGACACCGCCCCGCAGGCGGCCGGCGTGATCCACTCCGATTTCCAGCGCGGTTTCATCAAGGCCGAGGTCGTCTCCTTCGATGACCTGATCGAGGCCGGTTCCATGGCCGAGGCGAAGGCCCGTGGCAAGGTCCGGATCGAAGGCAAGGAATACATCATGGCCGACGGCGACGTCGTTGAATTCCGCTTCAACGTCTAGTTCCTGACCTCTCTGAGGCCTTAGAGGCGCGGGGCTAGAAAGTGCGGCTCAACGCGCCACGGTCCGGTGACCGGCATCAAGGCGCCGGGTCCAGCCGCGAGAGTCCAGATGTTCAAGCAACGGGACTGCGACTCGACGGGTCGTGCCCAGAGTCTGGCGCGCTTGGCTCGTGGTGAAGGGCTGCTCCAGACCGGCCAGTAGGCGCATCGCAAGGGCGGGGGCCGTCGGCAGTAGAACCACCCCATCGCGCAACCGCAGCAGACGCCCGGTGCGCTCCGCCGCCGCGAGCTCGCGGGCGCCCAAGCCCAGTGCGGCCAACTCCTGGGCTTCGGGGGCGTGAAACGGATGTGCGGTCAGCGTGCGCTCCACCTCGGCGATCGCTGGCTCTGCGGCGCCGAGAGAATCTCGGCTGCCAGGCAGCCGGACGTGGCCGCCCTCCGCTTCCAGCCGTGCGCCGCGGATGACGTGGGACAGCAGCCTCTCCTCGGGCAACTGCAGTAGGTCCCGCGCCGCGCCCAAGGACATTCCGGCGGCCAGCGGGTCACGTTCCTGCAATGCCTGGACCGCGGCGCGCAGCCGTTCCTGCCATGCCTCGAGGACAGGCGCATGCACCCACCAATCACCGATGACCTGGACCTCCGGGGGCGCGGCCGTCTCGGGACCGGGCAACAGCCCCAGCCGGTGAAGGTGTTCTGCCCGAACTGCTCCGCGGGCGGCGACTTCACCGAGCACGTCGCCGGCGGGGTCGAGGCCGGAAAGCCGCTCCGCCCAGCGGGCGCCGTCGCCCCGCCGCCGCAGGGAAGGCGGATCGGCGTCGAGGATACGCGCCCCACCCAGCACTGACCGGCTTCCGGGGTCGCGCAGCACCAGCCGGTCGCCGAGAACGAGGGGCAGTTGCCTGTCAAGGACGAGCCGGGCGTGATCCGCGCCGAATGGCCGTAAACGGGCAGGCACGGACGCGGTGCCAACGTGCACCATGAGCTGTTCGGGCACAGCCGTATAGGCCACCCCTGTCGTGCGCTGAATACCGACGACGCCGGTCGTGGGCCACGCATCCGGGGTCAGCAGCGCATCTCCCCGGCGGATGTCCGTGGCGGCAACGTCCCGTAGGTTCAACGCCACCCGGCTGACGGGCTGCACGGACGCAAAGGCGGTGTCCCTGCTTTGCAAACCGCGGACCACCACGGCCCGGGAACCGTCGTGGCTGAGCAGCTGGAGCCGGTCACCCCGTTCGAGTGTTCCTGCCGCCAGCGTTCCGGTCACTACCGTTCCCGAACCGGAAATCGTGAACGAGCGGTCAACCCACAACCGGACCCGCCCTGAGGTGGCGGGGGCGGGCACGCGGGCCAGGACACCGTCGAGTGCTGAACGCAGGTCGGCCAGACCGGTACCGTCAAGAGCGGATACGGCAACTGCGGGGGCTTCCCTCAGGCCCGTGCCGGCCAGCTCCGTGCGGCTCCGCGAGAGCACGTCCGCGATCCGACGGCTGGACGCCCGGTCCGCACGGCTTAGCACGACCACGCCGTGTTCTATTCCAAGCGCAGCGACGGCATCCCGGTGATCACTTGACTGCGCCTGCCAACCCTCGTCCGCGGCGACGACGAAGCAGACCACCGGGGCCGGTCCGATTCCGGCAAGCATGTTTCCCAGGAAGCGTTCGTGGCCCGGTACGTCGACGAACGCTACATTCTGTCCGGACGGGAACGTGGTCCAGGCGTAACCTAGGTCGATGGTCAGCCCGCGGCGCCGTTCTTCCTCCCAACGGTCCGGCTCCATGCCGGTGAGGGCGCGAACTAGGGTGCTTTTGCCGGAATCGACGTGCCCGGCGGTGGCTACGACGTACACTCCTCAGCCCACCCCGCCTGCGTCCGCGGCCTTGAAGGCTGCCAGCGCTTTCCGTATCGCGTCGAGAATCCTGTCGTCATCCGCCGGGGCGATGCAGCGCAGATCGATCAGGCACGAGCCATCGTTGACGCGTGGCAGCACAGCCGGATCACCGGTGCGCAAAAGTCCTGCGAGTCCCTCTGGGAGCCGTAGTGCCCATCCCGGCAGAGGCACTCCCGGGGCGCCGCCGCCACCTACCCGACCGTCATGGGACACCACGGGCACGTCGAGTTCCCGGGCGAGCCGGTCCGTGCGGCGCCGCAAGTGCCCGGCGTCGGCGTGCAGGGCCCGGACAACCGGCGGCGGGCCGCCCGCCAGCGTGGCTTCCAAGGCGGCAAGGGCGAGTTTGTCAGCCCGGACCGCACGGGCGAGCGGGTGGCGGGCCAACCGCGTGATGATTTCCTTGCGGCCCAGCAGCAAGCCAGCCTGTGGGCCGCCGAGTAGCTTGTCACCGCTGGCGATCACGACGTCGGCTCCGCTCACCAAGGCGGAGGCGGCGTCCGGCTCCTCCGGCAGGAAAGGGTCGGGCGACAAGAGCCCGCTGCCCAGGTCGGCCACCAGAGGTACCCCGTGGGCTACGGTCAGCGGGCTGATTTCGTGCAACGGGACAGTGGAGGTAAATCCATCGACCCGGAAGTTGCTGGGATGGACCTTGAGTACGCACCCGGTGTTCGACCCCAGAGCACCGGCGTAGTCTTGTAGGTGGGTGCGGTTGGTCGTACCTACCTCGCGTAGCTTCGCCCCCGTCGACTCCATTAAGTCGGTCAGCCTGAAGCCGGCACCGATCTCGACCAGTTCCCCGCGGCTCAGCACCACCTCCCGGCCGGCGGCCAAGGCAGTCGTGGCCAACACCAGCGCTGCGGCGCCGTTGTTCACCACCAGCGCATCCTCAGCCGCGGGACAGGCGGCGAGTAATGCAGCGCGCGCCCCGGCGCCGCGCCCGCTCCGGCTGCCGGTTGCCAAGTCGAGCTCCACGTCAACGTAGCCGCTGGCCGCGATAACAGCTTCCACCGCGTCTTCAGAAAGTGGAGCACGGCCGAGGTTGGTATGGACGATGACGCCGGTTGCGTTGAGCACCGGACGAAGGGTCGTCGCCGTGCGGTCGGCTACGGCGGCGATCAGTGTTCCTTCCACTTGTCCGGGCGGGAGCTCACCACGCCGTGCCTGATCCTGGATTTGACGAACGAGGTTGCGGATGACGCGCTCGTTCAGCCTGCTCCGGGCCTTGGAGACGGCCGGCAGAGCCAGCAGGTCATCGGTGCGCGGAATCAGGCGCCGGGGATCGACCGGGTCCACAGCCCTCCTCTGCTCGCGGCGCTCGGGCCGGAAGTTGGCGGTGGCGGACGGGAATCGAACCCGCCAGGCCGAGATGCTCGGCCGCACCGGTTTTGAAGACCGGGGGGCCCACCAGGACCCGGACGCCACCGGGGCTCAATATAGCAGGGTTGCCTGAAGGAGTACGCTAGGCGGGTGAACGAGGCCCAGACGCCAGTCCAGCAACTCGGTACCGGTGCTGCCGGAACTCTCCGGCTCACCGGCTATGCCCACGGTGGCGGCTGCGCGTGCAAGATTCCGCCCGGCGAACTCGAAGAAGCGGTACGCGGACTCACCGGCCAGCCCGGCGCCGATGTGCTGGTCGGGCTTGACAGCGGCGACGACGCAGCCGCCGTTCTGGTCCGTGGGGACCTGGCCGTATTGTCCACCGCTGACTTTTTCACCCCCGTGGTAGACGACGCCTTCGATTGGGGCCGGATCGCCGCCGCCAATGCGCTCTCCGACATTTACGCGATGGGCGGGCGCCCGATTATGGCGATTAACCTCGTCGGCTGGCCCCGTGGCGTACTGCCGCTGGAATTGATGACCGAGGTACTCCGCGGTGGCCTGAGCGTGGCCGCCGAGGCAGGGTGCCCGGTCATAGGCGGACACACTATCGACGATCCGGAACCGAAGTACGGCATGGCGGTCACCGGCGTCGTCCACCCCGACCGATTGCTGCGGAACGACGCCGCCCGGCCCGGGCTGCCCATCACGCTCACCAAACCGATCGGCGTCGGACTGCTCAACAACCGTCACAAGCAGACCGGCGAAGTGTTCACCGAAGCAGTAAAGACGATGACGCGCCTGAACCGCGACGCCGCCGAGGATGCGGTGGCGGCCGGTGTGCGGGCAGCCACGGACGTGACGGGCTTTGGCTTGCTCGGACACCTGTACAAGATGTGCCGGGCCTCCGGGGTCGGGGCAGTGGTGGACCGGAAAGCGGTGCCGCACGTCGACGGCGCCCGGGAAGCGTTGCGCGATGGGTTTGTCTCCGGCGGAACGCGGCGCAACCTGGACTGGGTGCGGCCCTATCTGCGTGCCGCCGCGGGCGTCACGGAGGACGATCTTCTCCTGCTCGCCGATGCACAGACCTCCGGCGGGCTACTCGTCGTCGGTGAATTGCCGGGCCATCCAGTCATCGGACACACCATCGCGGGCCAGGGCATCGAGATCCGCTGAAACCCGGCCATTCGTCTTCAGCCGCCGGTGGTGATCGCGTCGTCGGTGATTCCGGCCGCACGGCGGGCGGCGAGCCGCGTCTTCTGCGGTTCGATGGTGTACCGCGGATCTCTGGCCGAGGCGAGGCCCGCCTCAAATACACCAAAACGCGTCAGGGCGGACGCGGTCAGCAACGCGAGTCCGGAGGCCGCAGCCGCTCCGCGGTGTCGGCCGCCCAGCAGTGTTCCCAGCCCGCCGGCGACCGCCAAACGCTCGCTCCATTTCAGCATGGCGCCCGCCTTGCCCTGGTGTAGGGGTTCCGCCGCCACCGGGTCCATCCGTTGTTTCATGACTTTCATGGCAACCACCTCACCTAAGACGCCGAGCACGGCGAGCTTCCGGGCCGGCCCCGTTTCGCGCACCGGCGTGGTGACCATGGCGAGCCCGGCAGAAGCGAGGGCTGCCGAACTTACGAAGACGAACGGCAGTTCCTCGTGGGCAGCGTTCCACGTCGGTGTGGCGGTGTCTCCGAGCAGCACTGCCGTGTAAGCCGCCAGAGGTCCGGCAAAGACGGCGGCCTCGAAGCCGGCCGGTCCCTCGACAGCCCGCAGCACGCTCCGCAACGGGCCCAGCGGAAGCCGGGATCCGCTCATCCGGTCGATCTCCGCCACCGCCGAGACCCCCGCACCTGCGCTGAAGGCGCTGAGGATCCACGAGCCCACACTCATCGGCGAAGTGACCTTGAAGGTCCGCAGCATATGCAGAAAGCGCTCCGGCCTGCCGAGGTCCTTCACAAGCGCAACAGCCCCGGCACTTACCGCTGCCAAAGCGCTCAAACGCGCGTTACGGCGCAGCGTCGGCCGCCCGCTCAACTGGCCGCCGAGTCCGAGCAAAGCCGAGCCGGCGGCAACGCCGCCCAGGAACAGGTACGCGGCCACATCATTACCCCAGGGTGCCGGCTTTACAACCGGACGGCCGTAATACGAGCTGAATTCCGGCTCGGGAACCATGGGCATTTCCCGGGAGCCGTCGCCATTGGCCGGGCGGCGGCCCGGTCCTCGTTTGCCCTCCCGCCGGCGACGGCGGGCGGGTTCCGATGGCCGGAAGCTGTCGAACTCTGAGAGGGTCATGCACGCCCTCCCAGGAATGCCACTGCAACTGCCGCGGCCATGCCCGCTACTGCCATGCCGGCCCTTCGGTACATCTGCGGAAGGTCGGCCGTGGGTACCCGTGGGTCCGGCGGAAGTCCGTAGACCTCGGGTTCGTCGAGGAGCAGGAAGACTGATCCGGTTCCGCCGACGCCGTCGTTTTCGTTCGCACCGTAGAGCCTTGCCTCCGTCAGACCTTGCGCGTGCAGGCTGGAAACGCGTTCCCTGGCCGTCTCCACCATGTCGTCATGGTCGCCGAACTTGATAGACGTCGTAGGGCACGCTTTGGCGCACGCGGGGGTCTCATCCGCGACAAGCCGGTCGTAGCACAGCGTGCACTTCTGAGCGATGCCCGCATTGGGGACGGCGGGATGCTTGGCGTGCTGGTCGTTCCTGCTGGTGGCCACCTTGACCGAGCCATCGGCGCGGCGCTCGATGACGCCGAAAGGACATCCGGCGACGCAGGTTCCACAGCCGTTGCAGACGTCATCCTGTACCACCACGGTGCCGAATTCGGTGCGGAAAAGCGCTCCGGTGGGGCACACATCGAGGCACCCGGCGTGCGTGCAGTGCTTGCAAACGTCGGAGGACATCAACCACCTGAAGTCTGCCGTGTCCGGGGGCGTGGTGTCGGCCTCGGCCAGGTCCGTCGCAGCTGGCGATGCCGTGGCCGGCGGACCAATACGCGGCATGCCCAGGCTCACCAGGGCGCGGCCTGATTCCCGCGCCTCCACAATGCGGTCCTGACCTTGCTCGATGAACGCCACATGACGCCAAGTGCTGGCGCCCAGCGCCCCGGTGTTGTCGTAGGACGACCCGAGCAGCTCCAGATTGCCGTCCTGCGGGTTATGGTTCCACTCCTTGCAGGCAACCTCGCAGGCCTTGCACCCGATGCAGATCGAGGTGTCGGTGAAAAAGCCCTTCCGCGGATGGCTGTGCTCCCAGTGGGCATCGGCGGTGGGGTCGGTCGGTCCTGACAGCTGGCCCATCTAGTCCTCCAACATCGGATTGGTAATGGCGCGGTTGCCGGTCTCGGCGGTCAGTCCCGCCCGCGCCTGATAGGCGGCGACCATTGCCCGCAGTTCCTGCCCGCGCGGCCGGCGGCCCGGGCGGATATCGCAGGAGGCGACCTTGGACTCCTGGATCTGGACGTTGGGGTCCAGCGTCACGCCAAGCAGGTCATTGGCGGCGTCGCCACTGACGACGGCGTTACTGCCCACGCCCCAGTGGTAGGGCAGCCCGATCTGGTGCACGGTGTGACCGCCCACGGCCAGGGGTTTCAGCCGGTCAGTGATGAGCACCTTCGCCTCTATGGCCGAGCGGGGCGAAATAATGGTGGCCCACCCGTAGGGCTCAAGCCCCCGCTCGGCAGCCAGTTCAGGCGAAACCTCACAGAACATCTCCGGCTGCAATTCGGACAAGTAAGGAAGCCAGCGGCTCATCCCGCCGGCGGTGTGATGCTCAGTAAGCCGGTACGTGGTGAAGACGTACGGGTACACGTCGGCGCCGGGAGTACCGGCACTTGGCGCACTGAAGTTGCCCGCGTGCGGGAACACCAACCGCGCCGGACTCTGCTGCTGCGGGTAGAGCGCGTTGGCCACGGGGGATTCCTGAGCCTCGTAGTGGGTGGGAAGGGGCCCATCCACAAGGCCCTTCGGGGCGAACAGCCAGCCCTTGCCGTCGGCCTGCATGATGAAGGGGTCATCTCCGCTAAGGGCTGCAGGGCCGCCGAGGGCCGGGTCGGGCTGGCTTCCCGGAGCCCGGTCCACCGGGAAATCGGGAACGTCGTCGCCGACCCACTTTCCTTGCTCCTGGTCCCACCAGATGTATTTCTTCCGCTCGCTCCACGGCTTACCGGCGGGATCCGCGGACGCACGGTTGTAGAGGACCCGGCGGTTGGCCGGCCATGCCCAGCCCCATTCCGAAGCCACGGGCCCTTGTTCCTGACCAGGCTTACGGTTGGCAGCGTGGTTGGAGCCACCAGCGTAAACACCGGTGTAGATCCAACAGCCAGCGGCCGTGGAACCGTCGGCGCGAAGTTCGGTGTAGGCGGAGAGGGGCTTACCGGCGTCCGGTCCAGCCAGTTGGCGGCCGTTGATCTCCGCAAGCACAGCCTCGGCATCCGGATCGCCGTGCTCATCCGTGGGATAGTCCCAGGTCAGGTCGAGCAGCGGACGGTCCCGCTCGTCCTCGGAGCCAGCCAGCTTCGCCCGGATCCGTTGGCCTAGCTCGAAGAAGAACTGCAGTTCGCTCTGGCACTCCCCGGGCGGTGCCACCGCCTGGTGCCGCCACTGCAGCAGACGCTGGGTCTGCGTGAACGAGCCGGCTTTCTCCACATGGGTGGCTGCGGGCAGGAAGAAGACTTCGGTCTCGATGTCCTCGGTGCGCAGTTCGCCGGATTCGATCTCCGGGCCGTCCTTCCACCAGGTGGCCGACTCGATCATGTTCAGGTCACGCACCACCAGCCACTTCAGATGGGACATGCCAAGCCGTTGCAGCCGGCCGTTGGCCGAGCCCACTGCGGGGTTCTGTCCAAGGATGAAGTAGCCCTCCACCTCGTCCTTGAGCATGCTCATAGTGGTCTCATATGTGCCGTGCGCCCCCGTCAGCCGCGGAAGGTAATCATAGGCCCAGTCGTTGTCCGCGGTCGCGGCTTCACCCCACCAGGCCTTCAGCAGGCTGACGGTGTAGGCGTCGGCGTCGGCCCAAAAGCCCTTTTGCTGTTTTGACCCGACGGCTGCCAGATATTCACTGAGGCTGTCGTGGCGGCCGGCACTGGGCATCGGCAGGTAGCCGGGTAGCAGGTTGAACAATGTGGGGATGTCGGTGGACCCCTGGATGCTGGCATGGCCGCGAAGGGCCATGATCCCGCCGCCGGGGCGCCCCACGTTTCCCAGCAATAGCTGAAGGATCGCCGCGGCCCGGATGAACTGCGCTCCCAAGGAATGCTGAGTCCAACCCACCGCGTAGGCAAAGCAGGTAGTCCGGTCGCGTCCCGAGTTTTCCGTGATGCTGCGGGCAAGATACTCGAAATCCGCCACTTTGATGCCGCACATGTCCCGGACCATCTCCGGGGTGTACCGGGCATAATGCCGCTTGACGATCTGGAAGACCGTCCGGGGGTCTTGCAGTGTGTCGTCCCGCTGAACTTCGGCATGCTCCAGCGGCGGCCCGCCACTGCCGAAGGTGTCGGCGGCAGCACGGGCGGACGCTTCGGCGCCGTGTTCGCGGCTGGGCCCGGGCTCATGAATCGCGCCCTCACCTTGTTCCGCGTACGCCCAGGACGACGTGTCGTACGCCCTTTTTTCCGGATCGAAACCGGAGAACAGGCCGCCCAGGTCCTCGGCATCGCGGTAGTCCGCATGCACCAGCGTCGCCGCATTGGTGTACGCGCCGACGTACTCCTTGAACCAGAGGTCATTGGTGATGACGTAGTTAATCAGGGCCCCCAGAAGGACGACGTCAGAGCCGGCCCGGATCGGAATGTGCTTGTCCGCGACGGCGGAGGTACGCGTGAAGCGGGGATCGACGTGGATGACCTTAGCTCCGCGTGCCTTAGCCTCCGCAACCCACTGGTATCCCACCGGGTGGCATTCGGCCATGTTGGAGCCCTGAATGACAATGCAGTCGGCATTGGCCATGTCTTGCAGTGATTGTGTCGCACCACCGCGCCCAAACGAGGCTCCCAAACTGGGAACCGTGGAGGAGTGTCAAATGCGGGCTTGGTTCTCGATCTGTACCGCACCGGCAGCCGTGAAGAGTTTCTTGATCAGGTAGTTCTCTTCGTTATCGAGTGTTGCCCCGCCCAGCGAAGCAATCCCCATCGTGCGGCGAAGCAGCCTGCCTTCCCCGTCTTCTTGCTGCCACGTCCTGCGGCGGGTCTCGATGAAGCGGTCCGCCACCATGTCGACGGCGGTGGCCAGGTCCAGGTGCTGCCACTGGGTGGAGCGCGGCGCACGGTAAAGCACACCGGTTTGACGGCCTGGCGAGTTGACCAACTGTTCACTGGCAGAGCCCTTGGGGCACAAGCGGCCGCGGGATATTGGCGAATCCGGATCGCCCTCGATTTGAACGACCTTTTCGTCCTTGACGTAGACCAGCTGTCCGCAGCCCACGGCGCAATACGGGCACACGCTCTGCACCACGCGGTCAGCGGTGACCGTCCGTGGAGTAATGGCCCTGGTCTGCGGGGATGTCACCGCCGGACCGCGGCCCAAGAGGTCGCCCGTACTCAACTGCCGGACGACCGGCCACTGAAGAAAACTGCGTCGTGCCATGAAAGGAGCCTACCCAATCAGGGCCCCGGGGAACAGGGGCGGGTACTGACTGTGGAGGAACGAGTGTCATGGTTTCCGCAACAGACCCCCTGCCAGCTTCTTCCCGTTTGTTATGTCGATTATTGGGAATGCAGACAGAGAATGCCGCTCGGAGGACGCAACGAGTGCGACTGCGGATAACGCTGACCGCCACACCGCTTTAGAATTTCTGGTAGCTGTCACCCGGGACCAGGGACGGGAAACCACGATGAAAGGAAGCCCATGAACACTGACCCAAGCAAGGCCGGGGCCGTGAATGCTGAGCCACTCAC
The DNA here is from genome assembly GCF_056401395.1 of Arthrobacter sp. P4_F11. Lineage (NCBI taxonomy): Bacteria > Bacillati > Actinomycetota > Actinomycetes > Micrococcales > Micrococcaceae > Arthrobacter > Arthrobacter sp. P4_F11. The sequence continues at coordinate 57,763 of NZ_JBFUJK010000003.1, read as the reverse complement.
CGTGGACCCTACCGGGCAGGACCCCACCGTTAAGGACCCTGCTGCGGATGTGAAGCTGCAGCTTCAACTTGCTATTTTCGAGGCCAGCAAGGACTCCGAAGGCAAAAGCCTCGCCGAGATCCTAGAAAGCCTGCGGTCCGCCTTCGCCGCGCGCGGCGTTGCGGAACCGCCGGCCACGTGGTTAGAATCCGTCGCCTCTTCAGCGTTCTATGGTGAGCCCTACCTCCTTGATTTCCCCACTGCGATCGCAGCAGACGCCGTCGTGCCCGCTCCGAATCAGGAAGTCCGGAACCGCCTCGCGGCCCGCCGCGAACTTCGGGCGGAAGAGCTTCCGCCCGGAATCTTCCCCTCCGGGAACGATTGGGACGTGCCCGTCATCGAAGCTCCCGCGGGTGCCCCCGAGCCTGTCAACCCGGCCACCATGTCCCGGCGGGCGACGAGAATCGCTGCGGGCCTGGCGTTCGTAGGAGTTGTGGCCGCGGCCACCGTCGTGATCGTCCAGTCTGCCCGTGCATCCAACCGACACAGGACGACCCTACGGGCCCGCACCCCTGGAGGGAGAGTCAGCTAAGGCAGCAAGCTCAGCTGCCCGCTGGCTCCCCGCCGCTTGGAGAAGAGGTTATTCTGCGACGGAACGTGGTGGAGTTCCGCTTTAACGTCTGAGTCAGCTCCGGTACCTCCCGGGAATCCTCGGCCGAAGTGTTGGGGAACTTAACGTTCTTCCGAGACGGTGATTGTTCCCGAGGCGGTGGCGGCTCGGAGTGCGCTAGCCTGAACGGCGTGGACCGCATAGACATGGATGACGCTGCAACGCTCGTGACCCTGCTGCATGATGGGAGGCGCTCCTCGTCGCTCCGTGCGCTGCTGCCGGGGTGGGACATGCTGCAGGCCGACGTCCCTTCCCGGGAACGGGTAGAGACGGCAATAGCGGTCCTGGTCGGTTCCAGCCTTGCTGAGGTCGACTCATCGTGGGGGATGCGGCTCACGGAGCAGGGCGTGCAGCTCAGGCGGTCCGTGAAAGGTGCTCGGGGGATGCGGGAGATCCCGGGGGCAATCAGCGATCTGCTGGTAGGACGCCAGTTGAGCCGTGCAACGCTGAGTCTTCCTCACGAGGTCTTTGATGCGGCGCGCGAGGACTATCTGGACGCGGCCCAACGCAGGGCTGAGCGCCGATCGCGACATCGCTGGTGGTGGCCCGACCCATCCAGGCCCCGTCCAAGGAAGCCGTCGGGCTAGGATCGCCGCGCCGCTGAGCATGCCGACGTTGTCGCGGACGAGCTGCGCCAGCTGGGTCACCCGAACACATCCGAGTCCTTCACCCGTCTGGCCGACCACCTGCGCAGCGGTGTGACGAGGGCCGCGCAGGGAGTTCAAAGCAGACTTGTGTTCTATGCTGCGGGCGGGTTGCGGAAAGATCGCGGGCCAGCGGTTGCCAACGGCGGCCTGAATCCACAGGTCCTCGACCGTGCACCGCTGGTGGCGGAGACGTTTATTCGTTACGGAACGTCGTGGAGTTCCGCTTCAACGTCTAGTTTCTGATCTGCTTGAGGCCAAAAGCGATAGCCGCTAAGAACACGTGTTCTTGGCGGCTATCGCTTTTGCGAGCGGGTGAGGGCTTCACGGACGGTTGGTTATGAGGCGGACTCAAGCCAGGAGCTAACGGCGTCCCGTGCGGCGGCGGGCTGCTCGTGGAACAGGAAGTGGCCGGCACCCTCGACGACGGTGAACCGGGCCGTGGGCAGCGCTTTTCGAAATGCCCGCCTTCAACGAGCACGGACTGGCGCGCCCGCGCTTGGAGCTGCTCCGCGGAGTCGGCTCGGGCGGACGTGCTTACGAGTGCGAGAGCGGTGACGCGATCTGGCGCTTGTCGGATGACTTCGAGGGCGACGTACCCTCCCATGCTTGTTCCGAGAACAGCAATGTCGCCGACGTTCTCGCGGAGGATCCGTTCGGCCATGGCCGCAATGGTGTCGTCTTGCCGGGTGTCGGCCAAAGTGACTTGCCCGCGCGTCCAGACGGTATCGATCACCGGGGCGTAAGCGAGGGAAGAGCAGAGCAGAGGCGGTATCAGGACAATCTTCACGTTCTCAGTCTTGCTGCACCCGCCGACAATAAACTATCGACGCAGGCGTTCTGGCTCACGGTAATCATTTCGACCATCAGAACAGACCAACCGCGTTGATCCAACGAACGAAACCGAATCTGTTATCAACGGGCGATGCTTACGGGCTTTACGGCCAGGTTGTTAGGATCGGGCCGACCATACTGACCATGAGCGTTTACCCGAGAGAGCGAGGATCCGTGAAAGCCGACCATTATGACAGTTTTGCCGGGAGCTACTCGGCGGAAAACGAGTCTAGCCTCCTCAACGCCTACTACGAGCGGCCGGCGATGATTGACCTCGCCGGCGACGTCGACGGCCACCGGGTCCTGGATGCAGGGTGCGGCTCCGGGCCCCTGTCCGCGGCACTGAGCGCGAAGGGCGCGATCATGACCGGCTTCGATTCCAGTCCTGCGATGCTCGAATTTGCAAGACTGCGACTGGGCGCAACCGCGGATCTATACTTGGCCGACCTCAACAAGCAGCTCCCTTTCGCGGATGGCTCCTTCGACGACGTTGTCTCGTCCTTGGTCCTGCACTACCTGGAGGACTGGTCAGCGCCGCTTGCCGAACTGCGGCGCGTGCTGAAGCCGGGCGGTCGTCTGATCCTGTCGGTCAACCACCCCACGGTCAGCGTGATCACCCAACCAGCCGAGGACTACTTCGCCATCCGGCAGTACTCGGAGGATTACGAGTTCGATGGCGTGCCTGCGGTTCTGACTTTCTGGCACCGACCACTTCACGCGATGATCAACGCCTTCACATCGGCGGGATACCGCGTCGCCACCGTGAACGAACCAGGGCCATCTCCAGACACGCCGCACGAACTCCTTCCGCCGCGCATCCTCACCGGCGAGAAGACAGCATTCCTGTCCTTTATCTTCTTTGTCCTCGAAGCCGGCTGATGGCAGCTGAGGGACGTGAGGACACGAGCCGCCGCCGTCCCACGTTCACGCCAACGACCTGTCGCGATGGTCAACTGATGAGAAGGAGGCTCTTCGCCGCCCGGCAGCGCGGTAATTCTGCCAAGTAATTAAGGATTAACTGGAGGAGCCCCGATTCTCGGATCGGGGCTTTTCCCGTGTGCGGCGCTTTTATCCTTTTGTTACGCCGCGTCAACGTTTTGTGGGAAAGCTGGCCCTGCGGAACCTGCCCAATGTTGCAGCTCCATAACGAACTTTACGGTGAGTCAACTTTGGTGGCTCCAAACGGTCTTTGGGGTTACGCTTCATGCCATGTGAGACGGGCCACACTGCCGCTGGGGGAGTGTGGACGTCTGTCTGGCGCCTTCGGCGCCGGTCTCACCCACACCACAGAAACAAGGAGGCGGAATGCGCTTGGGTCGTATTTCCAAAGCAGTGGGCGTGGCGGCAGCAGCTGCCATCGCCCTCAGCGCCTGCGCGGGCAACAGCGGCGGGACAACCCCGACCACTGCGGCGGCAGCAAGCAAGCAAGGCGGATCGGCAACCGTAGTAGAGGTCAACGCGTTTAACACGTTCAACCCGAACACGGCCGATGGAAACACTGACATCAACTCGAAGGTCAGCTACGCCACGCACTCGGGCTTCTTCTACATCGACAACAAGCTCAACGTTGTCCGCAATGAGAAGTTCGGCAAGATGGAAAAGGTCTCTGACGATCCGCTGACGGTGAAGTACACCATCAACGACGGCGTGAAGTGGTCCGACGGCACTCCTGTTACCGCAGCCGACCTTGTGCTGCAGTGGGCCGCCTTCTCCGGTTACTACAACGACGCCGACGCGGAAGGTAAGACCGGAACGTCCTACTTCTCCTACGCCGGTGACCCCACCGGTATCGCCCTCACCGACTTCCCGGAACTCGGTGACGACGGCCGCAGCATGACGCTGAAGTACTCCAAGCCCTTCGCGGACTGGGAAATCGCCCTCGGCGGCCCCGGTATTGACATCCCCGCCCACGTCCTGGCCAAGAAGGCAGGCCTGGCGGACACCAAGGCGTTCATTGACCTGCTGAAGGGCATGCCCCGCGGCGATTCCAAGGCCCCCAAGCCGGCGAACGCCCAGCTCAAGGCTATGGCGGACATGTGGAACACCGGCTTTGACACCAAGACCCTGCCGGCCGATCCGAGCCTGTACCTCTCCAATGGCCCGTTCCTCGTCAAGAGCATCAACCAGGACCAGTCCCTGACCATGGTCAAGAACAAGGACTACAACTGGGGACCGGAAGCCAATCTGGACGAAATCACCGTCCGCTACATCGGTGAGGCACCCGCCCAGGTCCAGGCTCTCAAGAACGGCGAGGCGGACATCATCGCCCCGCAGGCATCCGCGGACACCGTGGAGCAGCTCAAGGCACTCGAAAGCCAGGGCGTGACGGTCGACGTCGGCAACCAGCTCGCGTACGACCACATCGACCTGAACTACTCCGGCCCGTTTGCCGACAAGAACGTCCGCGAGGCTTTCATGAAGGCCGTCCCGCGTGCGGACATCGTCGACAAGATCGTCAAGAAGCTGGATCCGAAGGCTGCACCGCTTGACTCCCAGCTCTTCGTTCCGGACCAGGCCCCGTACGCCGACTCGGCCAAGAACAATGGTTCCTCCGCCTACCAGGGTGTGGACATCGAGGGTGCCAAGAAGCTCCTCAACGGCGCCACCCCCGAAGTTCGCATCATGTACAACAAGGACAACCCCAACCGTGTTGACGCTTTCTCCCTGATCAGCGAGTCCGCCACCAAGGCCGGCTTCAAGATCGTCGACGGCGGCCTCGGCAAGTCTGACTGGGGCAAGGCCCTCGGTGACGGCAGCTACGATGCCACCATCTTCGGCTGGAGCAACTCGGGTGTCGGCGTGTCCGGCGTTCCGCAGATCTTCAAGTCCGGCAACGACTCCAACTTCAACCAGTTCAGCGACCCCGCAGCCGACAAGCTGATGGACGAACTGATTGTCACCACCGACAAGAGCAAGCAGGACGGCCTCGTTGCGCAGATCGACAAGATGATCTGGGATTCGGCCTACGGCCTGCCGCTGTTCCAGTCGGTTGGCGTGGACGCGTACAGCGACCGCATCACCGGTGTGAAGTACATGCCGAACCAGACCGGCGTTTGGTGGAACTTCTGGGAATGGGCACAGAAGTAGCCCGCGACCCCAAGTAACACTGCTGGAAAGGCGTCGGGACCACAGCTTCTTCGGTCCCGGCGCCTTTCTGGCGACATCCCTGACGATGCCGTGGTCCCGCCGCCACATCGGCGGGAACCGGCCAAACTCCGCGACCGGTCCGGGCAATCCCTGGGCCCGAATTCCGAGGTTCTATTCCAATGGTGACCTACATCTTCCGGCGGCTCGTGACTGCCGCCCTCATCCTTCTCGGTGCGTCCTACCTCGTATATCTCCTGACAGCGGCGTCCGGCGATCCCCTCGAGGAATTCCGCGCCAACCCCACGCCCCAGAAGCAGCAGCTCATGGACGCGAGGACCGAGCTCTTGCAGCTGGACACACCGGCCCCGCTGCGGTACTTCAAATGGTTCGGCGGCGCTGTCCAGTGCCTCGTTCCGTTCGCCAACTCCTGTGACCTCGGGAAAAACATCGCCGGTCAGCCCATCACCGAAGCCCTCGGCTTCGCGCTCGTCCAGACCCTGACCCTCGTCACCGCGGCAACGGTGCTCGCCATCCTGATTGGCATCACCCTGGGCATCGTCACCGCCCTGCGGCAGTACAGCACCCTGGATTACGGCGTGACGTTCATGGCCTTCCTGTTCTTCTCACTGCCGATCTTCTGGGTCGCCGTCCTGCTCAAGGAATTCGGCGCCATCGGCTTCAACGACTTCCTGCGCAACCCCGACGTGCCGCTGCCCGCGGCCCTCGGGATCGGCGTCGTCGTCGGCGCAGTGACAGCCGTCGCGGCGGGCGGCACCATGCGGCGCCGGCTGCTGGCCGGCGCCGTCGCCTTCGCCTTCGTCACCGCGGTGCTCATTTACTTCTCCGCCACCGAATGGTTCAAGACCCCGGGCCTTGGCCCCGTGGTCATCGCCATCGCCGGTGTCGGCATCGCGTTCGCCGTGACCCTGCTCTCCGCCGGGCTGAAAAACCGCAAGGCCCTGCAGTCGGCCCTGATCGCCGTCGGCGTCGGAGTCGTGCTCTACTTCCTCCTTCAGCCGCTGCTCAATGAGGCCACATTCCTGATGATCGTGCTCCTGGCGGTCGCCTTCGTCCTGATCGGCATGGGCATCGGCTACCTGGTGGGCGGCTACGACCGCGGGCAGTCCATGCGGGCGGCAGCCATCACCTCGTTCCTGGTCGGCTTCCTGATCCTGCTGGACCGGTACATGCAGGCGTGGCCCAGCTACTTCAACAACAGCCGTGTGCGCGGCCGGCCGATCGCCACCATCGGTGCCAGCACGCCGAACATCCAGGGCGACTTCTGGGTCCTGAGCCTTGACTCCTTCACCCACCTGATCCTGCCCACCCTGGCCCTGATCCTCATTTCACTTGCCAGCTACACCCGCTTCACCAGGGCCTCGATGCTCGAAATCATGAACATGGACTACATCCGCACGGCCCGGGCCAAAGGTCTGAGCGAGCGGACCGTCATCATGCGCCACGCCTTCCGCAACGCCCTGATCCCGATCGCCACGATCGTGGCCTTCGACATTGGGGCGCTGATTGGCGGTGCCGTCATCACCGAAACCGTCTTCTCGGTCCGCGGCATGGGCTTCCTGTTCCTGGACGGGATCGCGCACACCGATCCCAACCCGGTCATGGGCGTCTTCATCTGCGTGGCCATCACGGCCATGGTCTTCAACCTCATCGCGGACCTCGCCTACTCCGCACTGGATCCGCGCGTAAGGGTAAAAGCATGAGCCAGCCAAGTCAGCAGGAAGTAATCATGGCCGAAGACGAAGCCTCGCGGATATCAGCCGCGGCCGGCGTTGAGCCGGTCCTTGAGGCCAAGGGCCTCAGCCAGGGCCAGATCGTCCGGAAGCGTTTCCTCGGACACTCCGGCGCCATTATCGGCCTCGTGGTGTTCGCCTTCATTTTCATCCTGGCCTTCACCTCGGTGGGCTACCTGGGAATCCCCGGCTGGTGGAAGTACTCCCACACGCAAGTCTCGCCACTGGTCAACGGCGGCGCGCCCACCTCCTCGCTGTGGCCGCTGGCCTGGGGCGAACATCCGTTCGGCCAGGACCGGATCGGCCGCGACCTCTTCGCCATGACCATGCGCGGCGCGCAGCAGTCCATCACCATCATGATCGTGATCGGCCTCATCGCCGGCCTGATCGGCGTCGTGGTCGGTGCCATCTCCGGCTACTTCCGCGGCTGGTCCGAGGCCATCCTGATGCGCCTGACCGACGTCATCATCATCATTCCGGCCCTGTTGCTGGCCGCCGTCATGGCCGCCCTCGCCGGCCGCCGGGACCAGGGGAGCTGGTTCGCCTCCTTCGCCAGCACCAACGGCGTTCTGGCCCTCGGGATCTTCCTGGGCCTGATCAGCTGGGTCGCCCTGGCCCGGCTGATGCGCGGCGAATTCCTGTCCCTGCGCGAACGCGAGTTCGTGGATGCGGCCCGGATTTCCGGCGCCAGCAACGCCAGGATCATCTTCAAGCACATCCTGCCCAACGCTGTCGGCGTGCTGATCGTGAACGTGACCCTGACCATGTCCGCCGCGATCCTCACCGAGACGGCGCTGAGCTACCTCGGCGTCGGCGTCAAGGCCCCGGACACGTCACTGGGCCTGCTCATCTCCCAGAACCAGCAGGCTTTCGCCACACGGCCCTGGCTCTTCTGGTTCCCGGGCATGTTCATTGTGCTCATCTGCCTCAGCATCAACTTCATCGGCGACGGCCTGAGGGACGCCTTTGACCCACGGCAGAAGAAGTTCAATGCCAAGAAGGCGGCCGATCATGGGGGTGCCGCGGTGCAGGCAGGTACCGTCACCGGACTTGGCGCCTCGGCGCCTGAGGATCCTCGCAACGACGGGCCGTCTGACGGAACACGGGGCCAGTAGATGCCGGCCCCCTGCACGACCGCTCTAACCGGCGGTAATCGCCAGGTAGCTTGCCGCCAGGAGCAGTACGACGGCGCCAATCGCCACCCAGCGGACTGTCACCGTTGCCGCGGTGCTGGCGGCGTCGCCTGCGGCGAGCTGCCCGCCTTCCACGAGGTCATGCCACCGCGCCCGCACCATCATGGCAGCCTGGCCGGAGTCCGTGGTCTTCAGATCTCCCGGACGGACCGACTTGCCGGGACCGTAAGTGGTTGCCGGCAGGCCGTGGAGGTCCTCCGGGCGGGCATGGCGGCCGCCCCAGATACCGGGGGCGGGCGCGGCCCAGGAGGTGTAGCTCTTCCGGGCGGTGACCAGCGTCAGTGCAAAACGGGTATCGACGTGCACCAGCGCTGCCCACGGCACCTCGATCGAGCGGAACGGATTCTCCAGGGTGACGCCGGCATCGTGGACTACAACGGACGGCATCCAGAACAGTTGCCAGCCCATGAAGGCAATGAAGGCCAGCGGGGCGATGCCGCCCAGCGCCCCCGGACCCGCCATGACGACCGTGACCACGACACCGAACGCGGCCACCGCCCAGGACAGCAACGCGAACCACTTGTTGGTTCGTGCTTTGAAGACTTCAACATTTCCGGCGTGCGGCGTAGAGCTCATGCCCCCAATAATTCAGTATTCCGAGCCGCAGCACTAATCCCCGGTGCACCGGCGGCCCGGGCGGAAGGATAGCCCAACATGACTGACTTCATCACCCTCGATCCGCCGGCGTCACCTGTGCCTGGCAAAGGCGAAACTGTCCTGGAGGTCCGGGATCTCAGCGTGGATTTCGGCGTGGACAAGAAATGGGTCCCGGCAGCGATCGGCCTGAACTACGAGGTCCGGGCCGGCGAAGTACTCGCCATCGTGGGGGAGTCCGGCTCCGGAAAGAGCGCCAGTTCAATGGCGCTGCTGGGTCTGCTGCCCAGTAACAGCCGTGTGACAGGAAGTGTCAAGCTCGCCGGCCGTGAGCTGCTGGGGAGCAATGAGGCCAATATCCGCGCGGTGCGCGGCAAGGACGTCGCGGTGATCTTCCAGGAGCCGATGACGGCCCTGAACCCGGTGTACACCGTGGGGTCGCAGATTGTTGAAACTGTGCGTCTGCACAACGAAGTTTCCCCGGAAGAAGCCCGGCTCCGGGCCCTGCGCATGCTGGAACTTGTCGAACTGCCGGATCCGGAGAAGGCCTTCCGGTCCTACCCGCACCAGCTTTCCGGCGGCCAGCGCCAGCGCGCCATGATCGCCCAGTCGCTCTCCTGCGACCCGAAGCTGCTCATTGCCGATGAGCCGACCACGGCCCTCGACGTGACCGTCCAGGCCGAAATCCTTGACCTCATGCGCAACCTGCGGAACAAACTGGACAGTGCCATTGTGCTCATCACCCACGACATGGGAGTGGTGGCCGACCTCGCCGACCGGATCGCCGTCATGCGCAAGGGCCTGATCGTGGAGACGGGCACGGCAGCGCAGATCTTCCACAACCCGCAGCACGAGTACACCAAGGCGCTGCTGGCTGCGGTCCCGCACCTGGGTCAGGGTGGCGCGGATTCCACGGCGGACGTGGACGTCACCGCCGCCCTCGCCGCCGCGACCCACGTCGAGATCCTCTCCATTCCGGAAGACGAGCTGATCCGGCGGGAGCGCGAAAACGCCGCCGCCTTGGCCGCGGCCGAAGCGGCCAAGCCGAAGGGCGAGCCGGTCCTGGAGCTCACCGATGTCGCCATCGAGTACCCAAAGCAGGGCCGGGTGCCGGCCTTCCGTGCCGTGGAAGGGGCCAACCTGGTCATCTATCCAGGCCAGGTGGTCGGTCTCGTCGGCGAGTCGGGCTCCGGAAAGACCACCATCGGCCGGGCCGCCGTCGGCCTGCTGCCGGTGGCGGCAGGCACTATGCGGGTAGTCGGGCAGGACATTTCAGCAGCCAAGAGGAACGGCCGGCAGCTCCACGAGATGCGCCGGCATGTCGGCATGGTGTTCCAGGATCCGTCGTCGTCCCTGAACCCCAGGCTACCCATCGGGGAAAGCATCGGGGAGCCGATGTTCCTGGCACGGGCCGCAAAGGGCGCCGACCTGCAGCGGCGGATTGAGGCGCTGCTGGACCAGGTCGAGCTGCCGCGCGACTACCGCAACCGCTACCCGCACGAGCTCTCCGGCGGCCAGAAGCAGCGCGTGGGGATCGCGCGGGCCCTCTCGCTCAAGCCCAAGCTGATGGTCGCCGACGAGCCCACCTCCGCCCTCGACGTCTCAGTCCAGGCCAAGGTGCTCGATCTGTTCCAGAACCTGCAGAAGGAACTGGGGTTCGCCTGCCTCTTCGTCACCCATGACCTCGCGGTGGTGGACGTGCTCGCAGACCGGATCTGTGTCATGCAGCGCGGCAGGATCGTGGAGCAGGGGACCCGCGACCAGATCCTCCGCAATCCCCAGGAGCCCTACACCCAGCGGCTTTTGGCGGCGGTTCCGCTGCCGGATCCGGACAGGCAGCGAGAGCGCCGCGAACTGCGCGCGCAGCTGCTGTCAGGGGCCAGCTGAGGCTTACCCCGAGGGGGCTGGAACGGGGCCGAAAACCGGCAGATTCCAGTTAAGCGCGAGTAACCCAGGTCACACTGCGGGCGAATACTACCAGTCAGTAGCGTGTGACTTGAAATACCCTCCACTTGACGTTAATCGTCATGAGATTGTCGGATCACGGTTTGGCAACAGAGTTCCAACATTTGGACGGTTTAGGGCTAGGCTACTTCCATATGTAGGCCACGTCACAGGGGATACCCCTGTGCTTGCTTACGGGGAAGCATAAGTTTTTCCCTCACGAACTCCCACAACTCATAGGAGGCGGAATGCGTTTTTCGCGCACTTCCAAAGCACTGGGCATGGTGGCTATCGCCGCCCTCGCCCTGACCGGATGCGGTGCCAGCGGCTCCGCGACCGGTAGCGGCAGTACCGGCGGCGACACCAGCAAAGTGATCCTCGCCGACGGCTCCGAACCCCAGCGTCCCCTCATGCCCGCCGACACCAACGAAGTCGGCGGTGGCAAGGTCATCGACATGATCTTCGCGGGTCTGGTCAGCTACGACCCCAGCGGCAAGCCGGTCAACGAACTCGCCGAGTCCATCGAGGGCAAGGACGGCCAGCACTTCACCATCAAGGTCAAGAAGGGCCAGAAGTTCACGAACGGCGAGGCCATCACGGCCAAGTCCTTCGTCGATTCCTGGAACTTCGGCGCCGCAGCCAAGAACGCCCAGCTCAGCGGTGGCTTCTTCGAAAGCATCAAGGGCTACGACGAAGCCAGCGCAGAAGGCTCCAAGGTTGAGACCATGTCCGGCCTGAAGGTCGTTGACGACCAGACGTTCACCGTCGAACTGAAGCAGCCGGAATCTGACTGGCCGCTTCGCCTTGGCTACACCGCGTTTGTTCCGGTTCCCTCCGGTGCCCTGAAGGACCCGAAGGGCTTCGGCGAGAAGCCGGTCGGCAATGGTCCGTACAAGCTCGCGGACGGCGGCTGGCAGCACAACGTGCAGATCCAGCTCGTTCCGAACCCGGACTACAACGGCCCGCGCAAGGCCAAGAACGCCGGCGTAACGTTCAAGATCTACCAGAACGACGACTCGGCGTACCAGGACCTGATGTCCAACAACCTGGACATCCTGCAGACCATCCCGACCAGCGCGCTGAAGAACTTCAAGTCTGACCTCGGCGACCGCACCATCAACAAGCCGTACGCCGGCAACCAGACCATCGCCATCCCGGAATACCTGCCGGAATGGAGCGGCGAGGCCGGCAAGCTCCGCCGCCAGGCGATCTCCATGGCGATCAACCGCGAAGAGATCACCAAGGTGATCTTCAACGGCGCACGCCAGCCCGCCAAGGACTTCACGGCCCCCGTGCTTGACGGCTACAGCGACTCGATCGCCGGAGCCGAGAACCTGACTTTCAACGCCGACAAGGCCAAGGAAGCCTGGGCCAAGGCCGACGCCATCCAGAAGTGGGACGCGAACAAGACGTTCACCATTGCCTACAACGCCGACAAGGGCGGACACAAGGCCTGGGTTGAGGCAGTAGTCAACCAGCTCAAGAACACGCTCGGCATCAAGGTTGAAGGCAAGCCGTACGCCACCTTCAAGGAAGCCCGCAACGACGCCACCGCCAAGACCCTCACCGGCTCCATCCGTGCCGGCTGGCAGGCAGACTACCCGTCGCTGTACAACTTCCTCGGCCCGATCTACAAGACCGGTGCCGGCTCCAACGACGCCAGCTACGCCAACCCGACGTTCGACAAGGCCATCTCCGACGGCCTGAACGCCGCCTCGGTCAGCGACGGCAACAAGGCCATGAACAAGGCCCAGGAGATCCTCCTGACGGATCTGCCGGCCATCCCCCTGTGGTACCAGGTTGCCCAGGGCGGCTGGAGCGACAAGGTCTCCAACGTCGACTACGGCTGGGACGGCGTCCCGCTGTACTACAACGTAACCGGTAAGTAACAACAAAACGACGGCGGGGGCCGCCCATACTGGGGCCTCCGCCGTCGTCGTGTTTCCCCTCCATTTATTTTCTTGGTGCCCGGCTCTTTCGGGCGAACTTTTCGCAGCCCTGCCGCCGTGAGCAAACCGGCGCCGGCCTGCATCCATAGTGAAAAGGTTCTTTGATGAACAACTCCGCCGCATCCCTGGACAGGATGCCTGCCAACGAGGGTGTGACTCGCTGATGTCGACATACATCCTCAAGCGTTTCCTGCAACTGATTCCCGTCTTCCTGGGCGCAACACTGCTGGTCTATTTCCTGGTCTTCAGCCTGCCCGGTGACCCCATCGTGGCCCTGTTCGGCGACAAGCCGGTGAACGAGGCGGTCGCAGCCAAGCTGCGCATGCAGTACCACCTGGACCAGCCGTTCTGGATGCAATACCTGCTTTACCTCAAGAGCATCTTCACGTTTGATCTCGGCCAGGACTTCTCCGGACGCCCCATCGCCGCCGTGCTCGGCGAGGTCTTCCCCGTCACGGCGCGGCTGGCCATCATGGCGCTGATCTTCGAGGCCTTTTTCGGCATCGTCTTCGGCCTTATCGCCGGCCTGCGCAAGGGCAAGCTCTTTGACGCCACGGTCCTGGTCGCGTCCCTGGTTGTGATCGGCATCCCGATCTTCGTCCTGGGCTTCCTGCTGCAGTTCACCATCGGAGTCCAGCTCGGCTGGGCCAAGCCGACCGTCAGCTCCGCGGCGACCATCCCGGACCTCATCCTGCCGGCGATCGTGCTGGGACTGGGATCGTTCGCCTATGTCCTGCGCCTGACCCGCACGTCCGTCATCGAAAACATGAACGCCGACTACGTCCGCACCGCCACCGCCAAGGGCCTCTCCCGGTTCCAGGTGGTCCGCGTGCACATCCTGCGCAACTCCCTGATTCCCGTCATTACGTTCCTGGGCGCCGATCTCGGTGCCTTGATGGGCGGCGCAATCGTCACTGAAGGCATCTTCAACGTCCCGGGCGTAGGCAACCGGCTCTACCGGGCCGTGCTGTCCGGGGAAGGGCCCACGGTGGTCTCGATCGTCACCGTCCTGGTGCTGATCTACTGCCTGTCCAACCTGCTCGTTGACCTGCTTTACGGCTGGCTTGACCCGAGGATCCGTTATGACTCCTGATTACACCACCACCACCGCACGGCACGCCGATTCCCGCCGCCCGGCCCGCCGGACCGAGCACTTCGTGGCCGATGTCTCCGAGACCCCGCTCCAGGTAACGGACCGGGTCAAGGACGAAGCCGCACCGCTGAGCCTGTGGGGCGAGGCCTGGAAGAACCTGCGCAAGCAGCCGCTCTTCCTCATCTCCGCGTTCCTGATCCTGGTGGTCGTCGCGGTCTCCGTCTTCCCGGGAATGTTCTCGCAGATCGACCCCACGTCGGAGGCCTGCCAGTTGGCCAACTCCGACGCGGGCCCCGCAGCGGGCCACCCGCTGGGCTTCACCCAGCAGGGCTGCGACGTCTACGCCCGTGTCATCTTCGGCACGCGGTCCTCGGTGACGGTGGGCCTCTTCACCACCATCGGAGTGCTGCTGATCGGCGGCATCCTGGGTGCCGTCGCCGGCTATTACGGCGGCTGGATCGACTCGGTCCTGGCCCGCATCAATGACATCTTCTTCGCCCTGCCCCTGATCCTGGGCGCGATCGTGATGATGCAGCTGCCGATGTTCCGGACGAACAAGACCGTGTGGACCCTCGTGCTCATTCTGGTCATCTTCGGCTGGCCGCAGATTGCCCGCATTACCCGCGGCGCCGTCATCGAGGTCCGGAACGCCGACTTCGTCACGGCCGCCCGGTCGCTGGGCGTCTCGAAGTTCGGCGCCCTCATGCGTCACGTGATGCCGAACTCGCTGGCCCCGATCATCGTCGTGGCCACCATCTCCCTCGGCACGTTCATCGTGGCCGAATCCACGCTGTCCTTCCTGGGCATCGGGCTGCCGCCCAGCGTCATGTCCTGGGGCAACGACATCCAGGCGGCGCAGGCCTCGCTCCGGTCCAACCCGATGCCGCTGCTCTACCCGGCCATCGCGCTGTCCATCACCGTCCTGAGCTTCATCATGCTGGGCGACGCCCTGCGTGATGCCCTCGATCCCAAAGCCCGCAAGCGATGAAAGGGGACACCATGAGCGCCTCTGTTGACTTCCAGGAAGCTGAGTACGCCACTGAGCGCCCGCTGCTTGAAATCAAGGACCTGGCCATCGGGTTCACCACCAGCAACGGCGAGGTCAACGCCGTCCGCAACGCCCATCTCACCGTCATGCCGGGCGAAACCGTAGCGATTGTGGGCGAGTCGGGCTCCGGCAAGTCCACCACCGCGCTGGCTGCTATCGGCCTGCTCCCGGGCAACGGGCGGGTCGCGGCAGGCCAGATCCTGTTCGATGGCGAGGACATCTCCAACGCCAGCGAAAAGCGGATGATCGAACTGCGCGGCAACAGCATCGGAATGGTCCCGCAGGACCCGATGTCCAACCTCAACCCGGTGTGGAAGATCGGCGACCAGGTCCGCGAGACGCTGAAGGCCAACGGACTCCCGAGCGGCCCCGACGACGTCGCCAAGGTCCTGTCCCAGGCCGGGCTGCCCGACGCCGGAAGCCGCGCCAAGCAGTACCCCCACGAGTTCTCCGGCGGCATGCGCCAGCGCGCGCTGATCGCGATCGGGCTCGCCTGCCAGCCGCGCCTGCTCATCGCGGACGAGCCGACCTCGGCGCTCGACGTGACCGTGCAGCGCCAGATCCTCGATCACCTGGACAAGATGACCACGGAACTGGGCACCGCGGTGCTGCTGATCACGCACGACCTCGGCCTCGCCGCCGAGCGTGCCGACCAGGTGGTGGTCATGTACCGCGGCCAGGTTGTCGAGTCCGGGCCCTCGCTGGAGCTGCTGCAGAACCCGCAGCACCCGTACACCCAGCGGCTGGTCGCCTCGGCGCCGTCGCTGGCGTCCCGGCGCATCCAGGCGGCCAAGGAACTCGGCGTGGAAACCGACGACATGCTCGCCCCGAGCGAGACCGGCGTGGTTGAGCCGGCCAAGTCCGACGACGTCCTGCAGATCCAGAACCTCAGGAAGGTCTTCAAGCTGCGTTCCGGCCTGGGCAAGTCCACGGACTTCACCGCCGTCGACGACATCTCCTTCAACGTCAAGCGGGGAACGACGACGGCGATCGTGGGGGAGTCGGGTTCCGGCAAGTCCACGGTGGCGCAGATAGTCCTGAACCTCCTGACGCCGACCTCCGGCAAGATCATCTTCGACGGCGTGGACACCTCCACGCTGAACAACAAGGAGCTCTTCGCCTTCAGGCGCCGGGTACAGCCGATCTTCCAGGACCCGTACGGTTCCCTGGATCCGATGTACAACATCTTCCGGACCATCGAGGAACCGCTGCGGACCCACAAGATCGGTGACAAGGCCAGCCGCGAGAAGAAGGTGCGGGAACTGCTGGACCAGGTGGCGCTGCCGCAGTCCACCATGCAGCGGTACCCCAACGAGCTCTCCGGCGGCCAGCGCCAGCGGGTCGCGATCGCCCGCGCCCTGGCCCTGGACCCCGAGGTGATCATCTGCGACGAGGCCGTCTCGGCACTGGATGTGCTGGTGCAGGCGCAGGTGCTGAACCTGCTCGCCGAACTGCAGTCCCGGCTCGGCCTGACCTACCTGTTCATCACCCACGACCTCGCAGTGGTCCGGCAGATCGCCGACCGCGTGTGCGTCATGGAGAAGGGCAAGCTGGTGGAAACAGGCTCGACGGACGACGTCTTCGAGTCGCCGCAGCAGGACTACACCCGGGCGCTGCTCAACGCCATCCCCGGCGCCGGCCTCATGCTGCCGCCGGAAATGGACGTGGCCTGAGCGGCCGCTTCCTGAGGGCCTGAAGAAGTCCGCCGCCAGCAGCGCTTAGCAGCTGGCAGTACAGGAGCCGGTGTCCTCCCTCCGGGGCGGACACCGGCTCCTTTGTTGTGCTGTGGCCCGCGCGCTGGCGGTGCCAGCGGCGGTGGGACAAGCCTGCGTTAGTGGGACAAGCCGGCGAGCATGCTGGGGTCGGCGTAGTCAAACCCCAGGGACTGCAGCCTCTGGCCGAAAACGGCGCCCAAGGCCGCGTGGCCCTGCCGGGTCAGGTGGACCCGGTCGGCCATCGAGCCCGTCAGGTTGTACCGGGTGAGCCAGTCGCCCGCGCTGACGAAAGCCAGCCCGTGCTGGTCCGCCACCCGTCCCAAAAGCGCGTCCACCTCGCTCCGGCGTCCTCCGCCGTAGTGGGCGCCGCGCCCGAGTGTGCCGACCATGAGTATCCGGGCGGCGGGGTAACGCTGCTGGATGCTGGCGATCAGCCGTTCCGCGTTGGAGACGATCTGCGCGTCGGAGGCGCCGCGTGCGGCATCGTTCCCGCCGCCTTCGATCACCACGAGGGGAGGAGTGCCGTACGGGAGTTTCCAGTCGCCGCGCTGAAGCGCGTCGATGTAGTTGCCGGTCCTGCCGTTGGACGCCACGAAACCGGTGCCGCCCCGGCCACAGAAGAAGACTTTGTACCCAGCCGCGGCCAGACCTTGCCTGGGCCAGCCGTAGGAAGGTTCCGATTGCGAGTCGCCAATCAGCACGGCGACATTGCTGGTGTCCTTGACGATGATCTCGTTGCGGCCGTTTGCAGGATTGCGGTAGGTCGAGCCGCTCGGCAGAGCGGCGGGGTCGATGGTGGACCCGATGCGCGTCTTCGCCGCGGACCCGGCCGCGACCGGCATTCCTGCGCCGGCGGCCGCTCCGGCCCCGCCGCCGGTCAGCGGCATGCCCACAGTTCCCGCCTCTGATGATCCAGCGTTGGAAGAGCCCGCGTCGGGCGCAGGTGAATGAGAGGTCTGTCCGCAGCCGCCAAGAACCACTCCGGTGGCGATCATCATTGCGACGAAGCGGGACAGGGCCGAGGCGTTTCGCATGAATGTCTCCGGGCTTGCTTGCTGCTATCAGAGCAATGATGGTGCATGGGCGCTGGAAAATCCAGTGACTTTACTCACACGTAATAGACCACATCCGTGCGCCCGTCCTGCTCTGGCGACAGCGCGGATGCTGGTCACCGATTCGCATTTTAGGCCAATAAATGACCTAGCGTTTAGAATGGTAGTAGGTGCCCTGTGCCAAAGGGACTTATCTGTCGTGCGTTCCGGTTGGAAATGTCGCGATACCACAGCTGACTTCACCACTGAATCGAGCAATAACGCATGTCTGAAACCACCACCAACACCGCGGTAGCCACTGCATCGCGCAGTGACCTGCGCAACGTCGCGATCGTGGCCCACGTTGACCACGGCAAGACCACGCTGGTCGACGCCATGCTCAAGCAGACCAACTCCTTTGCCGAGCACAACCACCTCGAAGACCGCGTCATGGACTCCGGTGACCTGGAACGCGAAAAGGGCATCACCATCCTGGCCAAGAACACCACGGTCGCCTACAACGGACCGTCCTCCAACGGCGAAACCATCACCATCAACGTCATCGACACCCCCGGCCACGCCGACTTCGGTGGCGAGGTGGAGCGCGGCCTGTCCATGGTCGACGGCGTCGTCCTCCTCGTTGATGCCTCTGAGGGCCCGCTGCCCCAGACCCGCTTCGTGCTGCGCAAGGCCCTCGCCGCGCACCTGCCGGTGATTCTCCTGGTCAACAAGACCGACCGCCCCGACGCGCGGATCGAAGAAGTTGTCCACGAATCCATGGACCTGCTCCTGGGCCTGGCCTCCGACCTCGCCGACGAAGTTCCGGACCTCGACCTGGACAAGATCCTGAACGTGCCGGTTGTTTACGCCGCCGCCAAGGTCGGCCGCGCCTCCCTCGAGCAGCCCGCCGACGGCAGCGCCCCGGAAAACGAAGACCTCG
Organism: Arthrobacter sp. P4_F11; assembly: GCF_056401395.1. Lineage (NCBI taxonomy): Bacteria > Bacillati > Actinomycetota > Actinomycetes > Micrococcales > Micrococcaceae > Arthrobacter > Arthrobacter sp. P4_F11. Next base: position 39,291 of record NZ_JBFUJK010000003.1, on the reverse strand, counting down.
AGCCGCTCTTCCGGGCCATCATCGAGCACATCCCGGCTCCGACCTACAACCCGAACGGTGTCCTGCAGGCACACGTCACCAACCTGGACGCCTCACCGTTCCTGGGCCGCCTGGCGCTGCTGCGCATCTACAACGGCACCCTGCGCAAGGGCCAGACCGTGGCTTGGGCACGCGCCAATGGCGAGCTCAAAAACGTCAAGATCACCGAACTTCTCGCGACCAAGGCACTGGACCGCGTCCCGGCTGAGTCCGCTGGCCCGGGCGAGATCGTCGCCGTCGCCGGCATTGAGGAGATCACCATCGGTGAGACCCTGACCGACGCCGAGAACCCGCAGCCGCTGCCGCTGATCACTGTTGACGACCCGGCCATCTCCATGACCATCGGTATCAACACCTCGCCGCTGGCCGGCAAGGTTAAGGGCGCCAAGGTCACGGCCCGCCAGGTCAAGGACCGCCTCGACAAGGAACTGATCGGTAACGTCTCCATCAAGGTTCTCCCCACCGAGCGTCCCGACGCCTGGGAAGTCCAGGGCCGTGGCGAGCTTGCACTGGCCATCCTGGTCGAGCAGATGCGCCGCGAAGGCTTTGAGCTGACCGTCGGCAAGCCGCAGGTGGTTACCAAGACCGTCGACGGCAAGGTCCACGAGCCGATGGAACACATGACCATCGACGTGCCCGAAGAGTACCTCGGCGCCGTCACCCAGCTGATGGCCGCCCGCAAGGGCCGCATGACCAACATGGCCAACCACGGCACCGGCTGGTGCCGCATGGAGTTCATCGTTCCGGCCCGCGGCCTGATCGGGTTCCGCACCAAGTTCCTCACGGACACCCGCGGTGCCGGCATCGCCGCCTCCATCTCCGAAGGCTACGAGCCGTGGGCCGGCCCCATCGAATACCGCACCAACGGTTCGATGATCGCCGACCGCGCCGGTGTTGTGACTCCGTTCGCCATGATCAACCTGCAGGAACGCGGATCCTTCTTCGTCAAGCCCACCTCCGAGGTGTACGAGGGCATGATCGTGGGCGAGAACTCCCGCGCCGACGACATGGACGTGAACATCACGAAGGAAAAGAAGCTCACCAACATGCGTGCAGCTTCCTCGGACACCTTCGAGAACCTGACGCCCCCGCGCGACCTGACCCTCGAAGAGTCCCTCGAATTCGCCCGCGAAGACGAGTGCGTTGAGGTTACCCCGGATTCAATCCGCATCCGCAAGGTCATCCTGGACACCAACGAGCGTGCCAAGGCCAACCGCGCCCGCGCCAAGGTCTGATCCCGGTCTCCGGGCTTCAGCCACAACGTGATTAAGAGAGCTGCCGGTACGGCAGGCGGCATTGCCGCCGCCGTGCCGGCAGCTCTTTTTGTTGCCCTGGCCGGCACCGCCCTGCACCGCCACGATCTGGTCCTGGGCGGAGTGGACGTCCCGTGGGGCGCCATCGCTGCGCTCGTGCTGCTGGGCTCGGTTCAGCTGTGGCTGGGGGCGGCATTCCGTTCTGTCACCCCGACGGCGGCTTGCGGAGTCCTCTGCTACGCGCTGATTGGCTGGTGGTCCACCCTGGAAGCGGGCAAGCGCCTGGTCATCGGCGACGCCGCGGGCAATATCTGGGTCTTTGGCATCGCAGGCATCACCGTGGCCATGCTCGCCTTGTGCCGGCGCTACAGGAGGCCGACCGGCCAGGACCGGTGACGACGGGCCAGGACCGGACAGCCCCGCCCGGCTCCCCACGGGACATGCCCATTTTTTGATCGCTCGAGTGGGCGCAATGGCATTATGTCCGGCCCCGGGCTGGTGCGCGGGACATGCCCCGCGCTTATGGTCGGACCTGTCCGGCTCCGCCCCCCAGCCGGCCGGTGCAGTTTTCCACATAGTGCGGGATCCGACTTCCAGGGCGCAGAGTGCGGCTCCACCATGGGTGAATGGCCAACATCATCCAGGTGCTCTCGAATTACGACGGCGTCGCCCGCGCCAAATACATTGCCGCCGCGGGTGTCTCCGATTTTCAGCTCAAGTCCGCGATGGCCTCGGGAGCCGTGTCCCGGGTGGCCCGCGGCGTCTATGCGTTGCCCGGTGCAGACGAGCACCTGATCGCCATACGCTCGCTTCCGGCGGAACCGGCGTGCATCACCGCGGCACACTTCAGCGGGCTGTGGGTCCTTGAAGCCCCGGCCCAGCCGCACGTTGCCCTCACCCACAGCAGGAGCTACCAGGGCTTCGTCTGCCACCGGGCGCCCGCGCCGCCGACACTCCTGGGCACGGTCATCCAATGCTTGCGCTGCCTACCCGAACCTCACGGGCTGATCATCGCCGAATCCGCCGTCGTGCTGAAGGGACTCCCGCTGGGCTCGTTGCGTCAGCGGCTCGATGGCCGGAACGACACCCGGGAGCGTCGGATCGTGTCGGCGATTGTCCCGCAGTCACAGTCGCTCATTGAGTGCCTGGCCCGGTTCCTGCTGCGGCGGGCCGGTTTCCATGTTGAATCGCAGGTCAACGTTCCAGGGATGGGACACCTGGACCTGATGGTCGACGGCCGTCTCGGCATCGAGACCGACGGGGCGGGATTCCACATGGACAGGGCCAGCTTCGAGGAAGACCGGCGGCGTTGGAACGTCACCACGCGCCGGGGAATCCCGACTCTTGTTGTGACGTACCCGCTGCTGAGGGACCACCCCGAGGATTTCATCACCATGGTCCGCGACGCCCTGAACCGGCTGTCTGCGGCCGCCTAGAGTCAGACTCCACGTCCAGCTTCGTTCGCCCTTGCGATACGGTTCGGCACTGTGGTCCTGCACTCTGATCCTGCACCGCGCCCAGCCACCGCGGAAATTGTCCCGTGCTCTTTCGATGCACCGCTGGACATGTCCCTTGTTCCGTTGGTTATCCCTGCACATGTCCCTTGTTCTGTTGGTTTACCACTGGACATGTCCCTTGTTCTGCTGGTTTACCACTGGACATGTCCCTTGTTCCGTCGATTCACCACTGGACATGTCCCGCGCTGGGTGGCGGCGATGAGCAAGGCTCCGAATTGTCCATCTCCTGAGGCAAGGAGAGGGCATGTCCATTGGTGGCCGGGGGTGGGGTTGGGCATGTGCGTGGTTGACCAAGTCGGGAGGGCATGTCCATTGGTCGACGTGGGCGGGGTTGGGCATGTGCGTGGTTGACCAAGTCGGGAGGGCATGTCCATTGGTCGACGTGGGCGGGGTTGGGCATGTGCGTGGTTGGCCAGCCAGGGGAGGGCATGTCCATTGGTCGGGCGGTGCGGAGGGCATGTCCCCTAGGTGCTACCACCGACGCGCCCACCCCGGAACCGCCCGTCAGGGCTCCTGCACCCGTGGGGCGCGGCGCGGCGGGGGCGGCGGGACTTCCTTGGCCGCAACGACAAGGGGGAGGGCAATGACGACGTCGGAGCGGCGGGTGCGGACGGTGCATACGCCGTCGGCGCGTTCCACGAGCTCGCCGAGGGCATCCGTCAGGCCGCCCTCGATCCTGTACCGGACCACAACGCGGGTGCCGAGCGGGGCTGAGGAGAGGAACTGCTGGGGCAAGGGCAAAGGCGAGCTCATCAGATCATCGTAAGACGCGGAGCATGTGTGACGTCCGGCTAGGTTCGCGGGAACAGGCTGGGAGATAATAGGCTCAGAAGTCAGCAGCCCGGCTCAGGGCCTGGAAATCATCCGGCCGGTCGCCGGAACCAACGTGGAGAGGCCAGGGACGTGACGTACGTAATCGCGCAGCCGTGTGTAGATGTCAAAGACAAGGCATGTATTGAGGAGTGCCCCGTCGATTGCATTTACGAGGGTGAGCGTTCCCTGTACATCCACCCCGACGAGTGCGTGGACTGCGGTGCCTGTGAGCCGGTCTGCCCCGTGGAGGCGATCTACTACGAGGACGACACCCCCGAAGAATGGGCCGACTACTACAAGGCCAACGTCGAGTTCTTCGACGAACTCGGGTCCCCGGGCGGCGCCGCGAAGGTTGGGAACACCCACACCGACCACCCCATGATCGCCGCCCTGCCGCCGCAGAACCAAGAGAACTAGGACGGCGCTACGGTGACATCCGCGGTGCGCACCTTCGGCCTGAGCCTGCCCGATTACCCGTGGGAGGCCATGGCGCCGTATCTCGCCACGGCAGCCAGGCACCCGGCAGGAGCCGTCAACCTTTCCATCGGAACCCCGGTGGACGCGACGCCGGCCCTCATCCAGGACGCGCTGCGCGCCGCCGCGGACGCCCCCGGCTATCCCACGGTGCACGGGACGCCGGCCCTGCGCGAAGCCATCGCCGGCTGGTTTGCGCGCCGGCGCGGCGTCCCCGGGCTCGACCCGCAGAATGTGATGCCAACGGTGGGTTCCAAGGAACTCGTCGCGTGGCTGCCGTTCCTGCTCGGCCTGAAGCCGGGCGACGTCGTCGTCCGGCCCACGGTTGCGTACCCCACCTATGACATCGGGGCCACCTTCGCCGGTGCGGAGCAGGTCGCCGCGGACGACCTCGACGAGCTCGACGCCGGCACCCGGGCCCGCGTGCGCCTGGTCTGGGTCAATTCACCGGCCAACCCCACCGGCAGCGTCCGGGACATCGCGTCGCTGCGGCGGATCGTCCGGCAGGCCCGCGAGCTCGGCGCCGTCGTCGCGTCCGATGAATGCTACGCCGAGCTCGGCTGGGGGGAGTGGGACGTCCAGCGTGGCGGCGCCCCGGTCCCGAGCGTCCTGGATCCGCAGGTCGCAGAAGGCTCCCACGATGGCCTGCTCGCCGTCTATTCGCTGAGCAAGCAGTCCAACGTGGCCGGTTACCGGGCGGCATTTGTCGCCGGTGATCCGGTGATCATGGCGAACCTGGTCAACAGCCGCAAGCACGCCGGGATGATTGTGCCCTATCCGGTCCAGGAAGCCATGCGCGTGGCCCTCGGCGACGACGCCCACGTCCAGGCCCAGAAGGACCTGTACCGGGGCCGGCGGGAACGGATCGTGCCCGCGCTGGAGGGTTTCGGCCTGACAATCCATGAATCGAGGGCGGGGCTTTATCTGTGGGCCACCGCCGGCGAGGCGACGTGGGACACCGTGGGCCGGCTCGCGGACCGCGGAATCGTCGTCGGCCCCGGGGTCTTCTACGGCGACGCCGGCAACGGGTTCATCCGGGTGGCGCTGACCGCCAGCGACGAAAGGATCGACGCCGCCGTCACGCGGCTGGACCCGTAAGCGTAACAATGCTGTGACGCGTGCCACATGTGGCGTGTTTTTGGCCTTTTGCGGGCCCCCCGGATTAGTGCCACCCGCGAAGTGAAGGTACTTTTTAACTGACGATCAATGGTGGCTTTCCACAAGAAGGCAGCGCAGCCTTTGGAAATCCTGTCCGCACAGGATCCGCGGGCAGCTTCACCAGATGTTGGACCAGCTTTCGACAGAGGCCCCGATGCCTCATGAGGAGACTCCATGACTGAAACCACCAGCGCAACCCTGCGCCATGCCGGCGGCGAACTCGAACTCCCGCGCATCAAGGTTGTAGAAGGGAACGAAGGCTACGACGTTTCCAAGCTGCTGAAGCAGACCGGCGCCGTCGCCTTCGACCCCGGTTTCATGAACACCGCGGCCACCACCTCGGCCATCACCTACATCGATGGTGACGCCGGCATCCTGCGCTACCGCGGCTACCCGATCGAGCAGCTGGCCCAGCACTCGAGCTTCCTGGAAGTCTCCTACCTGCTGATCTACGGCAACCTGCCGACCCCCACCGAGCTGGAGTCCTTCGACCAGCGGATCCGCCACCACACCCTGCTGCACGAAGAGCTCAAGGGCTTCTTCAGCGGCTTCCCCCGTGACGCCCACCCGATGCCGGTGCTGTCCTCGGCCGTGTCGGCGCTGTCGACGTTCTACCAGGACTCGCTGGATCCGTTCAACGCCGAGCAGGTGGAGGTGTCCACCATCCGCCTCATGGCCAAGATGCCGGTCATCGCCGCCTACGCCCACAAGAAGTCGATCGGGCAGCCCATGCTGTACCCGGACAACTCGATGAACCTGGTGGAGAACTTCCTGCGCCTGAGCTTTGGTCTGCCGGCCGAGCAGTACGAGGTGGACCCGGTCATCGCGAAGGCCCTGGACCTGCTCCTGATCCTGCACGCCGACCACGAGCAGAACTGTTCGACGTCGACCGTCCGCCTGGTCGGTTCCTCGAACGCGAACCTGTTCGCCTCCGTCTCCGCCGGCATCAACGCCCTCTTCGGCCCCGCCCACGGCGGTGCCAACGAGGCCGTCCTGAAGATGCTGCGCCAGATCCAGGCCGACGGCATCAAGCCTGAGGACTACATGGAGAAGGTCAAGAACAAGGAAGACGGCGTCCGCCTCATGGGCTTCGGGCACCGCGTCTACAAGAACTACGACCCGCGCGCCAAGATCATCAAGGCCACGGCCCACGAGGTCCTGAGCAAGCTCGGCGGAAACGACGAGCTCCTCGACATCGCCATGCGCCTTGAAGAGAAAGCCCTGGGCGATGACTACTTCATCCAGCGCAAGCTCTACCCCAACGTGGACTTCTACACCGGCCTGATCTACAAGGCCATGGGTTTCCCGGAGAAGATGTTCACCGTGCTGTTCGCCATCGGGCGCCTGCCGGGCTGGATCGCCCAGTGGCGCGAGATGATCAGCGACCCGAACACGAAGATCGGCCGCCCGCGCCAGCTTTACGTCGGCGAACCGGAACGCAACTACCCCTCGCTGTAGCCCGCCCGCCGGCCACGGCGCGCGCGATAGACAGTACGACGCCGGCCGCGCACCTTTTGCTGAGGTGCGCGGCCGGCGTCGTACTTGCGGGGGCACCGTGCCGCTGTGACCCGCGCCACGTCCCCGCCGGGACCGGTGTGGCCCGGGGCGGCCGCGGCACGTACGTGCTAAAAAAGACCCGTGCCTAAATTTGTCGACGCCGTCATCCGGCGCCAGGAAATAGTTGACGCAGTCTTCAGGATCATCGCAACGGATGGCCTCGAGCGGGCCTCGCTGCGGGAAGTTGCTGATGAAGCGCAGCTGGCCGTCGGCTCGGTGCGGCACTATTTCGCCAGCAGCGACGAGCTGTTGACCCACGCGTTCGCCGTGGTGGTGGACCGAATCGTCGGCCGCCTCACCGACGCGGACTCCCTGCTGGGCGATGCGCCGCCGGCGTCGGGGGAGCAGCATGCGGCCGTCCTGGCACTGCTGGGTGAGTTTCTTCCACTTGACGAGCAACGGGCGGTTGATGCCTGCGTCTGGATGGCCTTCAAGAATGCCGCCCGGACAAGGCCGTTCCTGGCCGCCGAGGCCGACCGCAGCCACCGGGCGGTGGCCGCCGTCGTGGGCGGGCTCATCCTGGGCCTGGCCGAGGCTGAAGGCGTTGACGCCGACCACGCGGCCGGCCTCGACCAGCAGGTGCTCGTCACCGAAGCGGAACTGCTGCTGGCAGTCCTGGACGGTCTGACGATGCACGCCCTCCTGCAGCCCGAGTGGATGACGGCCGTGATGTGCAGGGATGTGCTCGAAGCCCACCTGGAGGGCCTGAACCGACGGCTGGCGGCCGGGCAGCCAGCCGTTAACGCCTCATAACAACAGGAATAGACTGAGATCGTACGTCTTGCCAAGGAGGCAATTGGATGCACCACACCGGCGGACCAGGCTGGCGGATCACGATGGATACTTCTGGTCCCATGCTCATTGCCCTCTACGTTCGTGACGCCGCCGGTTTGGACACCGCGGGACACCCGGCGCTCTGCCATGCGGCACCGAAGATCCGCGCCTCGGACCACTCCCACCTGATCGCCGAGGTTGGCGGCCCGGCTGCGCTCAAGACCGAATGGGAGGCCTGGTGGGAACAGCTGCTGAAAGACCACCCGGAAATGTCCCCCGAGCTCTCCCCGCCGGGCTTCCGTGCGTTCAGCAATTCGCCGGCCCTCCGGCGCGTGCTGCAGGCCCACTTCGGGGCCGCTTTGACGTGGGCCCGGGAGCGCCTCGCGGAATACGGGACCCTCGAGGCGGAGCGCGAAGCCAACGGCAACAACGAGCTGCTGGCCGACATGGTGGAGGACCGCCTGCTGGACGTGGGACGGGCTTCAAAGGATTTCGGCCTTACGATCATCGAGCTCCCGCTTGCGGAGCCGCGGGCCTGGTATCTCGAGCCCGACAAGATCATCATGAGCCACGAGCTGTTGTCCCAGCCGGAGCTGTTCCGCAGCTACGTGCAGCCGGTGGTCGATCTCCTCGTCTGAGCCCGCCCGGTTGCGGCTGACCCCGTTAGCGCGGCTGACCCGGCGGCGGCTGACCCCGGTAGCGGTCAGGTGCCGGGGGCGTCTGCGACGGTTACCCTGACCTGGCCGGCCGGGACTTGGGCCGGCTGCCAGCCGTCGCGGGACTGCCGGTTCCAGGCGCGGCCGTCGACCTCCACGCTGGTGATTTCGAGCTCCTTTGCGTTGGCCACGGCCCACTGGCCCACGGCCCAGGCCTGGCTTCCTTCGGCCTCCACGAGCAGGGTCCGGCCGTCGGTGGACGCCGTCACGTCCCCGAGCGCAGCGGTCAGCCCTGCGGTGACGGCGGCAGGACTCCCGGCGGCATCGGGGGAGCGCAGCGAGCAGTCCAGGCCCGCGGGCGTCTGCCCGCTCAGGGCGGAAGCGAAGGCGCGGGCCATCACCTCATGCTGGGCGTAGGCCTCCGGGTACGCCGAGCGCTGGACGCGCTGGGCGGCAACGGTGATATCGAGCGACTCGTACCCGGAAACCTCGACGAGCGCATCGTAGAACGCATTGCTGGCGTGGTACGGGTCCATCACCTGCGCCGTGGTGCCCCAGCCCTGGGACGGCCGCTGCTGGAACAGTCCGCGGGAGTCGGGACCGGCCTGGTCGCCATGGCCGATGTTGCGCAGTTTGGATTCCTGCATCGAGGTGGCCAGCGCGATGCTGGCGGCCCGGGCCGGAAGTCCCCGCCGGACCGCGACGGCTGTGATGAGGGCAGCGTTGGCCGCCTGGTCGGTGGAGAGGTCATCGCCTCCGCTGCCCGTGGCTGTGCAGCGTTCGGTGATCAACGTCTCCGACCGCTGCAGGAACGCCACCGCGGTGTAGATGCCGCCCGCGACCATCGCAAGGGTCAGCAGAAGGACGATCCGGCGCCGCCAGCTCCCTCGTCGTGCCACGAAAATACTCCCTCAGGCCCCTGCGGGCTGCGTCATCGGCTTTTTCGTCGGGGCGGGTCGGCCCCGCCAGCGCGGTCTTCGCCGCCCGCCATACCGTACCAGCCGGTGCGGTCAGTTGGCGTGCAGGGCCTCGTTGAGCTCCACCGTCTGGCCCTTGCGGGGGAGGACCTCTACCTCACCAGTGGTGGAATTGCGGCGGAAGAGCAGGTTCGGAACGCCGGAAAGGTCCACGGCCTTGACGATCCGGCTGGTGTCTTCGCCGTCGGCGTCCTTGGGGCCGATCACGCGCACACGGGTGCCGGCGGTGACGTAGAGGCCTGCCTCCACCACCGAGTCGTCACCGATGCTGATGCCCACCCCGGAATTGGCGCCGAGGAGGACCCGCTCGCCGAGGGAGATCTTTTCCTTGCCGCCGCCGGAGAGGGTTCCCATGATCGAGGCCCCGCCGCCGACGTCGGACCCGTCGCCGGTGACGACGCCGGCCGAGATCCGGCCCTCGACCATGGAGGTACCCAGGGTTCCGGCATTGAAGTTCACGAAGCCCTCGTGCATGACCGTGGTGCCTTCGGCCAGGTGCGCACCGAGCCGGACCCGGTCGGCGTCGGCGATCCGGACGCCGGAGGGAACGACGTAGTCCACCATGCGCGGGAACTTGTCCACGCCGAACACCGTGACGGCGCCGCGCTTGCGCAGGCGCGCCCGTGTCAGTTCGAAGTCCTCCACGGCTGCGGGGCCGAAGTTGGTCCACACCACGTTGGGAAGCTTGCCGAAGATGCCGTCAAGGTTGATGGTGTTGGGCTGGACGAGCCGGTGGGAGAGCAGGTGCAGGCGAAGGTAGGCGTCCGCCGTGTCCGCGGGTGCCGCGTCCAGGTTGATCTGGGCAAAGACAACTATCTGCTCGGTGCCCCGGTCCGGGTCAGTGCCGCTGGCGGCGATGTCGATCAGCGACTGGTCCGCGTTCTCCACGTCATGCAGGTGCTTCGCGGCGACTCCGAGCGCCGGCGCCGGAAACCACACGTCCAGCACGGTGGCGTCACCGTTGCGGGTGGACACGGTGGCCACCCCGTAGCCATAGGCAGAGCGGGCGTCAGAACGAGCGTCGGAGCCGGCGTCGGCGGGCACAGCGGAAGCAGCAGTTTCAGTCATGGCCCAAGTCTAACGAGAGGCCCCTCGGGCCCTGAAACTCATGACAACCCGATTGGCACGCTGCAGGGGCCACTTGACGCCTGGGAACGGCCCCGGCAGCGACTCAGGTGGGACGGGGAGGCAACAGATAAGGTGGAACGGTGACCCCCACGAACCCGCGCACCCCTGCCAGTGCCACCGCCAGCGTCCCTGTCCGCACACCGGTCCATCTGGACCTCCGCCAGGACGTCGCCCTGCTCACGGCCGCCCTGATCGACATCAACAGCGTCTCCGGCAACGAGGGGGTCCTGGCCGACGCCGTGGAGCATGCCCTCCGCCAGCTGCCGCAGCTGGAGCTGGTCCGCGACGGCGATTCGATCATCGCCCGCACCAACCTGGGCCGGGCCGAGCGCGTCATCCTGGCCGGCCATCTGGACACCGTGCCGTTGCCCACCACCGAGGGCTCGCTGGGGACCGTGCCGGCGTATTGGCCCTCCGGGGCCCCGGGAGAGGGGATCCTCTACGGCCGCGGCGCCACTGACATGAAGGGCGGCGTCGCCGTGCAGCTGGCGCTGGCGGCCACCATGTTCGACGGCGGGGCGGAACCAGGCAAGGACGTCACGTTCGTCTTCTACGACCACGAGGAGGTCGAGGCCGTGAAGAGCGGCCTGGGCCGTCTGGTGCGCAATCACGGCTCCCTGCTCGGCGGGGACTTCGCGATCCTGCTCGAGCCGACCGACGGGACGGTGGAGGGCGGCTGCAACGGCACCAGCCGCTTCGAAGTGACCACGAACGGCGAGGCTGCCCACTCGGCCCGGGCCTGGATGGGCAGCAATGCCATCCACGCCGCGGCCCCGGTCCTGGCCCGGCTGGCGGCGTATGAGCCGCAGACCGTGACGGTTGACGGCCTGGACTACCGCGAAAGCCTCAACGCCGTGAAGATCCACGGCGGCACGGCCGGAAACGTCATCCCGGACAAGTGCGTCGTGGAAATCAACTACCGCTTCGCGCCGGACAAGACCCCGGACGGAGCCGAAGCCGTCGTGCGCGAACTGCTGGACGGATTCGACGTGGTGCGCACCGACAGCGCGGCCGGCGCGCGGCCGGGCCTGAACCACCCCGCGGCGGCGTCCTTCGTCGCCGCCGTCGGCGCGGAGCCGAAGCCCAAGTACGGCTGGACCGACGTCGCACGCTTCAGTGAACTGGGCATCCCCGCGGTGAACTTTGGACCCGGCGATGCTCTGCTGGCGCACAAGGACAACGAACACGTCGAAGCGGACGCCATCCGCGAATGCCTGCGGGCGCTGCGGACCTGGCTGAGCGCCTAGCAAAGCCTAGGAAGCAACGCCCAGGAACCAACGCCCAGGACACAAGTAACGGACAAAGGGTCCGGAACCTCCGTGAGGTTCCGGACCCTTTGTGGGTGGGACGGCTTACTTGGCGGCCGGAATACCGGCGACCGGCACGTGCGCCACGCCGCCGGCGGCGCGCTTGGAGCCGCGGCGTTCGAGCCAGATGGCCAGGCGGGAGACCGCCAGGTCGATCGCGATGTAGATGGCCGCGGCCACGAAGAACACCGGGAACAGGTACTGCGGACCCAGGAAGTCCGCCATGACCTGCACGGCCCGGAGCAGCTCGCCGTAGGCGACGATGTAGCCGAGCGACGTGTCCTTCAGCAGCACCACGAGCTGCGCGACCAAGGACGGCAGCATGCGCCGGATGGCCTGCGGCAGCTCGATGGTCAGCCGGCACTGGAAGCTCGTCAGGCCGATCGCCAGGCCGGCCTCACGCTGGCCCTTGGGCAGCGACTGGACGCCGGCGCGGATGATCTCGGCGAAAATCGCCGAGTTGTAAAGGACCAGGCCGGCCACGACGGCGATGAACGAGCTCGTGGCAAAGACGAGCAGCACGAACAGCATCATGAGCACAACGGGCATGCCGCGCAGGAATTCCAGCACGATCCGGGTGGGCACCCGGATCCAGGCGTTGTCCGAGATGCGCATCAGGCACAGGAGCAGGCCCAGCGGGAAGGCAATCACGGCCGACACGGCCGCGGCGGCCAGCGTGGCGCCGATGCCGGCGGCGATCAGGGCCCAGACCTCGGGAAGCTGGAAGACCGCCCAGCGTTTGGGGTCGAAGATTCCCTGCTGGGCCAGGGTCATGACGGCCAGGACGAGGAGGCCGCCGATCACGATCACGCCGATGATGGAGCCGATCAGCGAGACCCGGCGGGCTTTGGGGCCGGGGACGTCATAGAGAACGGAGCTCATCGTGCGATCGCCACCTTTCGTTCAACGACGCTGGCGAGGTAGCCAAGCGGGATGGTTATCAGCAGGTAGAAGAATGCGATGCCGACCAGAACCCACATGACGGCGTCGCCGTTGGCATTGGCCAGCTGCTTGCCCTGGCCGAACAGTTCCAACACATAGAACGCGCCGGCCACAGAAGAGTTCTTGACCAGGGCGATCAGAATGTTGATCAACGGCGGGATCACGGTGCGCAGGGCCTGCGGCAGGATGATCAGCGAGAGCACCTGGGTGAACTGCATGCCGATGCTGCGGGCCGCCTCCGCCTGGCCCACCGGGACACTGTTGACGCCGGAGCGCACTGCCTCGGCAATGAAGGCCGAGGTGTAGGCGCTCAGGGCGATGATGGCGGCGACCTCGAACTGCTGGAACGTGACGCCGAGGCGGGGCAGAACCACTGCTGCGAAGAAGAACGCGATGGTCAGCGGGGTGTTCCGGACGATCTCGACGTACGTCATGCTGAAGCCACGCAGCGCGGCGACGGGCGAGACACGGGCGGCAGCCAGGATGGTGCCGAAGACCAAGGCGATAATCCCCGAGATCAGGGACAGGAAAAGGGTTCGGAGAAAACCGTCCCAATACTGGGGGAGGTTTTCAATGATGACGTCCATAAGTTCCTTCAGCTGCGTTGAGGGGATTCCAGGCGAAAGACGGGAGTGGCGGCCGTCGGGCCGCGGAAAATCCGCGGCCCGGCAGCCGCCACAGCCGGCTAGTAGCGGTCGATCGTGGGAAGCGCGGGCGTGGTCTTGATGACCGTGCCGGCGGTGTCTTCCCAGGCCTTCTTGTAGGACCCGTCCTTGTCGGAGGCCTCCAGCTGGTCATTGACCCACGTGCGGAAGGCGGTGTCGTCCTTCTTCAGGCCGATGCCGTAGGGCTCCTTAGTGAAGGTCTGATCCGATGCCAGCTTGAAGGCGTCCGGTTCCTTGGACACGAAACCGGCCAGGATGACGTTGTCGGTGGTGACGGCTTCAACCTGGTGGTTCCGCAGCGGTTCCAGGCAGGCTGAGTAGGTCGCGGCCGGAACCAGGACGGCTCCGTACTTCTCCACGATCGTCGAGGCTGGCGTGGAGCCGGTCACGGAGCAGACGTTCTTGCCCTTGACGTCTTCGGGCTTGGTGATGGAGTTGTTGTCCTTGTTCACCATGAGCGCCTGTCCGGCCTCGTAGTACGGTCCAGCGAAGTCGACTTCGGCCTTGCGCTTGTCGTTGATGGTGTAGGTGGCGACGATCATGTCCACCTTGCCCTGCTTGAGGAACTGCTCGCGGTTGGCGGAGACAGTTTCGACCCACTCGATCTTGTCGGCGGGAATGCCCAGCTTGGCAGCCATCAGCTTGCCGATTTCGACGTCGAAGCCGACGGGCTTGCCGTCGAGGCCCTTCTGGCCGAAGAGCGGCTGGTCGAACTTGGTGCCGATGGTGATCTTGCCCGCGGATGCAAGCTTGGCCATGGTGGAATCGGCAGGAAAGCTCGGCTTCTCGGCCACGGGCGGGTTGGTGGTAGTGGAGGAGCTGCCGCCACAGGCGCTCAGGCTGAGTGCCAGTGCTGCGGAAGCGGCAACCAGAAGGGATTTCCTTCGGGTCAAAAATGCCATCATGACATTCCTTTCATTGGGCGGCCGCCGTCCGGCAGCCAGGGTGCGAAAACGTAGTCGGTCAGTGTGTCAGCAGCTTGGACAGGAAATCCTTGGCCCGGCTGCTCTTGGGGTTGTTGAAGAATTCCTCGGGGGTCGCGTCCTCAACGATCTGGCCGTCGGCCATGAACACGACGCGGTCGGCCGCCTTGCGGGCGAAGCCCATCTCGTGGGTGACCACGATCATGGTCATCCCCTCCTTGGCGAGCTGGACCATGACGTCCAGGACCTCGTTGATCATTTCCGGGTCAAGTGCCGAGGTGGGCTCATCGAAGAGCATCACCTTGGGCTTCATCGCCAGGGCGCGGGCGATGGCAACGCGCTGCTGTTGGCCGCCGGAGAGCTGGGCCGGAAGTTTGGGGGCCTGATGCCCGACGCCGACCCGCTCCAGGAGGGCCATGGCGTCCTTGTCGGCCTCGGACTTGGCAACGCCCTTGACCTTGATGGGGCCGAGGGTGACGTTTTCCAGAATGGTCTTGTGGGCGAACAGATTGAACGACTGGAAGACCATGCCGACGTCGGCGCGCAGCTTGGCCAGTTCCTTGCCCTCCTCGGGCAGTTCCTTGCCATCGATCTTGATGTCGCCGTCGTCGATGGTCTCGAGGCGGTTGATGGCGCGGCAGAGCGTCGACTTGCCGGAACCCGAGGGGCCGATGACAACAACAACTTCACCCTTGCGGACGTTCAGGTTGATGTCCTTCAGGACGTGCAGCTGGCCGTAATGCTTGTTCACGGCCTTCAGGGAGACGAGGGCATCGCCGGGCACTTGAGTAGTCATAGTACGAATCTAGCGAAGATTGACCAGATATGACGGCAATCACTCATTTTGGTGCAGATCGTGATTCAAGAGATACCTGCACGTCAGGTCCCTTGCCGGACTGCGTCGGACATTCGCCGTTGACCTCGGCGAACGGCCTCGGCAGGCGCTTGCGGCCGTGCGGCGCCGACGCGCCGACGCGGCGGCGGCCGAGTTCCGCGCTAGCCTATGGGCATGAGTACCGATCCGCAGCACGGCCCCAAGCGAAACCTCGAGCAGAACCCGGAACAGAACCCCGCCGGAAAGCCGGCCCGGGAGGCCCGGAGCACACCGGCGCCCAACGGAATCCGCCACAAGGGTCCGCTGGAGCTGCGCCGCAAGGCCGCCAAGGTCACGATGTCCGACCAGACCTTGCTGGACACCAAAGGGCCGGGACAGTTCGTCCACACCGACCCCTGGCGCGTGCTGCGGATCCAGAGCGAGTTCGTGGAAGGATTCGGCGCGCTGGCCGATCTCGGTCCGGCAGTCAGCGTCTTCGGTTCCGCCCGCACCGTGCCGGGGAGCCCGTACTACGAACTCGGCGTCGAGGTCGGACGCCGGCTGGCCGAGGCCGGACTGGCCGTGATTACGGGCGGCGGCCCCGGCTCGATGGAGGCCGCCAACATGGGCGCCGTGCAGGGCAACGGCGTCTCCGTGGGGCTCGGAATCGAACTGCCCTTCGAGCAGGGCATGAACCAGTGGGTGGACCTGGGTATCAACTTCCGGTACTTCTTCGCCCGCAAGACCATGTTCGTCAAGTACGCCCAGGGCTTCATCGTGCTCCCCGGCGGCCTCGGCACCCTGGATGAGCTCTTCGAAGCCATGGTCCTGGTCCAAACCCGCAAGGTCACTTCCTTCCCGATCGTCCTGGTGGGAACCGCTTTCTGGAGCCCCATGCTCGAGTGGGTCCGGGACACCCTCGTTGCGGAGGGAATGGTCTCGGCTGAGGACCTGGACCTCGTGCAGGTGGTGGACGACCCCGCGCGGGCGGTCGAGCTGGTCGTGGAAGGCGCCGCCCGCCACCGGAACCCGAATGGCGGCTCCACCAACGGGACCGGCACGGCGGACATCAAGGGAACGCGGGGCTGATCCGTCGGCCTGAGCGCCCCGGCGTCCGGCTTCTGGCACGATGGTCTAGTGAGTCTCTTCCTGGTTTTCCTGGCGATTGTGCTGATCGGCGTCGCCGTCCTCCTGGGCACCGGCCTGGCAACGAAAATCTTCCGTCGCCGCCGGGACGGCGGTGCGGGCGGTTCTTTTGACGACGGTTTCGACGAGCCGGTCGCATCCCTGCCGCCGGTCCTGCTGCCCGAGCGCGCGGCCGCGGCGGACATTGACCGTCTGCGCTTCGCCGTCGGACTCCGCGGCTACCGGATGGACCAAGTGGATCAGGTCCTGGATGACCTGCGGGAGCAGATCGTCGCCAAGGACCAGGAGATCGAGGCACTTGGGGAGGAACTGGAGCGCCTCCGTCCGCCGACCGAAGAGCGTCCGTGAGCCGCGTGGAAGACCCGGAGACCGTCGCGGCGCCTGAGGCCCGGAAGCCCCAGGGGTTGAACGCGGCCCTGTGGAGCCGCATCGCCGCCGCGGGCGCCGGGATGGCGCGGTGGCCCTGGTGGGCGCAGGTGGCCGGACTCTACATCGCCGCGAGGCTGGTCAGCGCCTGCATCTTCATGGCCGCCGCCCTGCACCAGGGCGTGAATCCGTGGTTTCCCGCCAAGCCCGACTATTGGAACTTCACTAACATCTGGGATGCCCGCTGGTACGCCCAAGCGCTGCAGGCGGGGTATCCGGCGCTTCTGCCGACCGACGACGCCGGCACCGTCCAGGAGAACACGTGGGCCTTCTACCCCCTGTTTCCCGTGCTGGGCCGGGTGGTGTCCGGCCTGACAGGCACGGGCCCGGCGTGGTCCCTGACGGCCATCGCCCTGGTGTCCGGAGTGGGTGCAGCCCTCGTGGCGTACAGAATTTTCCGGCACCGGGCCACGCACCGCACGGCGCTCTGGGGGACCGTGTTCCTGGCGGCTTTCCCGGTGGCGCCGGTGCTGCAGGTGCCCTACGCCGAATCCCTCAACCTGCTGCTCCTCGGCGCCGCGCTGCTGCTTGTCATGGAGCGCCGGTACCTGTGGGCGATGCCCGTTGTGGTCCTGATGTGCCTTTCCCGGCCCACGGGGGTTCCGTTTGCCGCGATGATGGGCCTGTTGCTGCTCTACCGTTTCTGGCAGCGCCTCACTGCGAAAACCCGCACTGCGCAAACCCATACTGCGCAGACCCGCGCTGTGCAGCATCCCACGGCGCAACACTCCGCGAATCAGAGCCCCGCGACACAGGGCGTCACAGTGCAACGCCGGGACGGCGCCGCCGAGCTGTGGTCATTGGGCGGGCTCACCGCCGTCAGCGGCATCGGTGCGCTGCTGTGGCCTGCCATCGCCTGGGCCGTGACCGGCGATCCGGGCGCCTACACCAAGACCGAAACCGCATGGCGCGGCGATGACCTGGTGCCGTTCAAGCCATGGTTCGATGCCGGCATCATGCTGTTCGGGCCGACGCTCGGCGTGCTGGCTCCCTTCGTGTTCGTTGCCGCGTTCACGCTGCTGATGATGTCCCGGCCGGTCGTCGCCCTGGGCACCGAGCTGAGGCTCTGGTGCTGCTGCTATATGGGCTACCTGCTGGTCTTCCTGCACCCCCAGACCAGCACGTTCAGGATGCTGCTGCCGCTGTTCCCGCTCGCCCTCAGCGCCGCCCTTCTCTCGCGTTCCCGCGCCTACCGGGGCACCGTGGTGGTCATGTTCGTGCTGCTGCAGATCGTCTGGATTGTGTGGCTGTGGGCGTGGGCGCAACTGCCGGGCGGAGGGGACTACCCGCCGTGACGCACAGCACCATTTCGCGGCGCCGGCCCGGCCTGGCGGGACGCGCTGGAAAGTCCAACGATTAGCTACGGGCGCATTGTTACGCGATAATAGAGGATAAGCAAGGACAAGAAGCACACAGTTTGTAAGCGGTTTATTTGTGAGTTTGCCGGTCATGGCAGCCTCCTGGAGCGCTGCCGGACGGCTTGATTGGCCAAGCGGACGCAGCCCGGCCGGGCTGGTATGTCAGGGACTAATGGAGGGGATATTCCTTATGGCGGCAATGAAACCACGCACCGGCGACGGCCCTATGGAAGTGACGAAAGAGGGACGAAGCCTGATCATGCGTGTTCCGCTCGAAGGCGGGGGGCGGCTTGTAGTCGAACTCAATGCCGCTGAGGCGACGAACCTCAAGGAATGCCTCGTCGGCGTCACCGAATAGCGTCACGCCAAGAGCTTCGCAACAGGGCGGGGTCCCGGCCACCGGGCTGCGGACCCCGCCCTTTGCTGTCAGTACCCGCCCCTTGCACCCGGGCTAGTGAATCCTGGCTGCTACTTCTTCACCGCGATCAGCAGGCCGTCTCCGGTGGGCAGCATGGCGGAGGCGAGACGGTCGTCGTCGCGGATGGACTTGCCGATCTGGCGCAACACCACGGTGGTGGCTTCCCGGGCGGCCGGGTTCGCGACCCGGTCCTTGTCGAGGGCATCATTGACGATTAGCAGCCCGCCGGATTTGAGCAGCCGCACGGCCTGTTCGACGTAGCTGGGGTAATTCGGTTTGTCCGCGTCAATGAAGACGAGATCATAGGCGCCGTCCGTAAGCCGCGGCAGGACATCCCCGGCCCGGCCAGAAATGGTGCGGGTGCGGTTGGCCGGGCTGCCGGCCTCCTGGAACGCTTCGCGCGCTGCCTTGAGGTGTTCGACGTCGACGTCGATAGTGGTCAGGACAGCCTGCGGACCCAGCCCGCGCAGGATGCACACGCCGGACACGCCTGCGCCGGTGCCGATCTCCACGGCGGTCTGTGCCTTGGACGCCGCCGCCAGCACCGTCAGCACGGCGCCCACGCCGGGGCCGATCGGGGTCACGCCAAGCTCGAAGGACCGTTCGCGCGCGTGCAACAGGACCTCATCCTCGGCAGGCAGATCTTCTGCATAGGACCAGCTCGTGGACTTATCGGCGCTCATGGGATATCGCTTTCTGGGCGGCAGGGGAGTGTTCCCTACAGCGTACTGTGTCCGGCGGGACGGGACGCGGAGGCGGCAGCACCGTGGCCCCGGCCGGAGGGGGTCGTTCTGCCTTCGGCGGAAGACCGCGGTGGATCAGGAAATTCCCAGCTTATTTTGAAATGATGGGTATCCGCTCATCCGCGTGGTGATCGGCGTCGAATGAATGGTGCAGGAACCTGTGCAAGCAGGCACAATTCAGGCGTAGGTACCATCCACGAGGGGAGTGGACGATGTCGATTCCGGCACCTGTCCCGGCAACTGAGGCAACAGATTCAACCGGCCAGTCCCGGACCGCGGCGGAAGCCGAATGGGTCCGGCCGACCTGGGAGGAAGTGGTGACGAACCACTCCGCCAAGGTCTACCGCCTTGCGTACCGGCTGACCGGAAACAAGTACGACGCCGAGGACCTCACCCAGGAGGTGTTCGTCCGGGTCTTCCGTTCACTCGAGAACTTCAAGCCCGGCACGCTCGATGGCTGGCTGCACCGGATCACCACCAACCTGTTCCTGGACCAGGCCCGTCGCAAGAGCCGGATCCGCTTTGACGCTTTGGCCGACGACGCCGAGTCGCGGCTGCCGGGCCGGGAGCCCGGGCCGGAGCAAAGCTTCGAATTCAACAACCTCGACGTCGATGTCCAGGCAGCGCTCGAGGAACTTCCGCCTGACTTCCGCGCCGCCGTCGTGCTGTGCGACCTCGAAGGGCTCTCCTACGACGAAGTCGCCGCCGCGCTGGACATCAAACTCGGGACCGTCCGGTCCCGGATTCACCGCGGCCGGACAATGCTCCGTGAAAAGCTCGCGCATCGCGACCCGCGCCCGGCGCAACCGGCCAAGCAGTCCCTCAAGCCGCGGCTCAAGATGCCGCGCATCGCCGGCCTCCTCTGAACCGGTCAATGGGTCTGCTGAGACGTTTACTGGGAGCACCAGGCTGCAAGTTCTGGTGCGGGCCCGGGGCTACCCGGAAATGGGCCGCCGGCCGCCACGACCACGTGGAAGCATGTGCCGAATGCCGCGCCCGGCAACAGCGCGAACGCCAGTACCTCGAGAAGCTCCGCGGCGCCGCCGTGCCCGAGGCCAGTGAGGACCTGACTGCACGGCTCCTGGCACGGACCGGTCAGCTGGCCGCGGAACGGGCGGCGTCGGAACGGACCGCCGAAGCGGAGCGGGAACAAACAGCCCCGGCAGCTCCGGCGCCTGCAGCTCCGGCACCTTCAGCTCCTACACCTTCGGCACCTTCAGCTCCGGAACGGGCCATGGCGGAACGCCCCGACCCGGCCGTCACAGCGGAAGTATTGGACACAGCGGAAAGGCCGGGCGCGGCTGACGCCGCCGGGGCCGGCCATCGTCCGTGGCCCTCGGACCGGTTCCATGCAGAACACCCCGCGACGGGTGGGCCAAGGACGGCGGGGCCGGTCGCCGGTCGCGCCGTCGCCGCGGGTCCACACGGCGCCCGCCGCCGCGGCCCGCGCCTGCCGGTACTTGCTGTCGGCGGAGCCGTCGCCGCCTTGGCCCTCATCACCGGCACCGCGTACGTCATGGGAGGCGACGACGCGGTCCCCGCCGAGGGTGCAGAGACTGCCACCCTCGCCCACCCGGATGCCCCCGGGCTGCCCGCCAGCGGTGAGCCGCTCGGTGCAACGGAGCTGTTCGACGCCAGCGGATCCGGCGTCCCCGGCGCTGAGGGAACCGGGCCCCGTGTCGCGTTCGGCCTCGGCGGCGAGCCCGACTTCACCCCTGACGGGACGCTGAACACCGGCGAGCTTGCCGCGTTCCGCTCGCAAGGATGGACATGTCCGGAGCTGCACGAGCTCGGATTCCACCTCATCTGGGCCCGCGCCGGCGTCATCTCCGGGGACGAGGTCCTGGAACTTCGCCTCACGGATGGCCGGCACTTCGCCACGGTCCTTGAGCAGCACGCCTCGACGCGGGCGCCCGCGGCGCCCCCCGCACCCGCACGGGCCGAAGTTTCGCCCATCAACGTGCTGACCGGACACACCGCCGTGGCAGACGGCTTCATCCCGGCCAAGGCCGGCACGCCGTCGGCCGCCCCCGAACCCGGAAATGGCTTTCTTTGGGTCAACCCCGCCCCGCCCTACCGGGCCATCTACCAGACGTCGGCGGCGACATACACGTACATTTCGGACCTGCCGGCCGAGCAGGCGGACGACGGCGTTGCCGCTCTGACCCGGGTCAGCAGTGGCACTCCCGTGCCGGCCTCGCACAACGGAATTCCGGAACGGATCGAACGTGGATTGAGCCGAATCCTGGAGCACCTGGCACCGTGAGGCAGGGACGGGCCGGACATGGCCGGCATACGGACTTCGCGGAATCGTCGCCAGCCCGAGCGAGAGGGTAACCTTCCTAAAGTGCTTGGAATCAATGGACCGGAGTTCTTACTTCTGCTGATCATCGGCCTTCTGGTGATTGGTCCCAGCAGGCTGCCCGAATACACCCAGAAACTTGCCAATATTGTCAAGGAAGTGCGCCGGATGGCGTCAGGTGCGCGGGAACAGATCAAGGAAGAAGTCGGCATCGACATCGATGAGGTCGACTGGAAGAAGTACGATCCGCGCCAGTACGATCCCCGCCGGATCATCAAGGAAGCGCTCCTTGACGATGACACCAAGCCGATGAGCGCCGGGGCACCCGCAACGGTCTCCGCGGCCGCTGCCGCGACTGCCGTCGCCGTGCACCGCCCCGAGCGGGTGCTCGAGCGGCTGCCCGAGGGCGAACCGGCACCCTTCGACTCAGAGGCGACCTAGGACTTCCCGCGGCGGACCTGCCGCAGTGCCTTCGCAGTGATGCGGACGGGCCCTGTCAGCGGGGCTGCAGACCCAGCGGCATGCCCTTGAGGCCGCGGGGAACCGACGCCAGCCTGCCGGCGATCCCCGCCAAGGCCACGGCCGCAGGCGTCTCCGGACGGCCCAGCACCAGCGGCACTCCGGAATCCCCACCCTCACGCAGCAGGACTTCGAGTGGAATCTGGCCCAGCAGCGGCACGTCCTCACCCACGGTGGCCGAGAGGCGCTCGGCCAGCACGGCGCCGCCGCCGCTGCCGAACAGTTCCATCCTGCCGCCGTCGGGCAGTTCAAGATACGACATGTTTTCCACGACGCCGGCCACGGTCTGGCCCGTCTGGGTGGCGATCGCACCCGCCCGCTCGGCAACATCCGCGGCGGCCGCCTGCGGAGTGGTCACGACGAGGATCTGCGCCTTGGGCAGCAGCTGGGCGACGGAGATCGCGATGTCGCCGGTGCCGGGGGGCAGGTCCAGGAAGAGGGCGTCGAGGTCGCCGAAGTAGACGTCGGTGAGGAACTGCTCGAGCGCCCTGTGCAGCATCGGGCCCCGCCACGCCACGGGCTGGTTCCCGGTGACGAACATGCCGATGGAGATGACCTTGACCCCGTAGGCCACGGGCGGCAGGATCATGTCGTCCACCCGCGTGGGGGCCTGTGTGATGCCCATCAGCGCCGGAACGGAGAAACCGTACACATCCGCGTCCACGATCCCCACACGGAGCCCCTGGGCGGCCAGGGCGCATGCCAGGTTGACCGTGACGGAGGACTTGCCCACGCCGCCCTTGCCGCTCGCGACGGCGTACACCTTGGTCAGCGAGCCCGGCGCGTTGAACGGGATGCCGCGCTGGGCGCCGGCGCCCCGCAACTGCTCCTTGAGGGCGTCGCGCTGGACCTGCGTCATCACTTTAAGGTCCACGTCCACGCCGGTGACGCCCGGGACGGCGGACAATGCAGCCTCGGTGTCCGCCGTGATGGTGCCGCGCAGCGGGCAGCCCGCGATGGTCAGCAGCACCGCGATCCGCACGCGGCCGCCGTCGCCGATCTCAACGGACTCCACCATGCCGAGCTCGGTGATGGGGCGGCGGAGCTCAGGGTCGATCACGGTGGCAAGTGCGCCGTGCACTGCCTGTTCCAGCGGGGTGCTCATGCGGGCGATGCTCAGCTTTCGGGGATGGTGCGGTGTGCGGGCTGGCGGGTGGGATCGGTCACGGCCTCAGAGTGGTTCGCCGACGGGTTCGGCAGTTTCCCCGAGGGGTTCCCTGTCGGGTCCTGTGAAGAGTCCTGCGACGGGTCCACCGCACGGTCCTTCGCCGGGTCATCGCGCTTGCCGCCGGCCTTGACCCGGGGGATTTGCTGGGTCCGGGGGCTGCGCTGCTTGTCGCGCCGCTCCTTCATCTTCTCCTTGACCTTTTCCCGCGGGGTCTCGTGGGCGCCGGCGGAAGGATCGTGGGTGCGCAGTTCCTCCTGGGCCTCCAGCATGTCCTCCAGCAGGCTGCGGAGCTCGGCGCGGACGTAATCGCGGGTGGCGACCTCGCGCAGCGCGATGCGCAGGGACGCAAGTTCCCGGGTCAGGTATTCAGTGTCGGAGAGATTGCGCTCGGCCCGCTGGCGGTCCTGCTGCAGCGAGACCTTGTCGCGGTCGTCCTGGCGGTTCTGGGCCAGCAGCAGCAGGGGCGCGGCGTAGGAGGCCTGCAGGGACAGCATGAGGGTCAGCAGCGTGAACCCCAGCGCCCGTGAATCGAACTGCCATTCCTCCGGCGCCCACGTGTTCCAGCCCAGCCAGAACAAGCAGAACACCGTCATGTACATCAGGAACGCGGGGGTTCCCATGAAACGGGCGAAGCCTTCCGTGGCATGGCCGAAGGCGTCCGGGTCGGGACGGAAGTTGGGCAGGATACGCTGCCGGCCGCTCAGGGGCGTGTCGAGGCCGCCGGTGGTCCTGCCGCCAGGGCGGACGTTGGAGGTCCGTGGTGCTGTGGGATCAGCCAATGCGGCCTCCAAGCTTTCTTATCGGGGCATCGTCCTCGTGGGCGCGCCAGTCGTCCGGCAACAGATGATCAAGCACGTCGTCAACAGTCACCGCCCCCACAAGCCGTCCGTCATCGTTGACAACTGGAAGCGAGTTGAGGTTGTACGTTGCCAGCGCGCGGGCGACCTCGCTGATGTGGGCCTGGTCGGAGACCGGCTCCAGGCTCTTGTCCACCAGATTGCCCAGCGGCTCCGGCGGCGGAAAGCGCAAGAGCTGCTGGATATGGACGACGCCGAGGAATCGTCCCGTCGGCGTCTCCAACGGGGGCCGGGCGACGAAGATCGACGACGCCAGGGCGGGGGAGAGTTCCTCCCGGCGTACGTGCGCGAGTGCCTCGGCGACGGTTGCTTCCGGGGGAAGGATCACCGGCACGGGCGTCATGAGCCCGCCGGCGGTGTCCTCGTCGTATTCGAGCAGGCGGCGGACGTCTTCGGCGCCTTCGGGTTCCATCAACTGCAGGAGTTCTTCAGCCTGGGCGCTGGGGAGTTCGGCGAGGAGGTCGGCGGCGTCGTCCGGATCCATCTCCTCGAGGACGTCGGCGGCGCGGTTGACGTCCAGGGCGGAGAGGATCTCCACCTGATCGCCTTCGCGCATCTCCTGCAGGACGTCCGCGAGCCGTTCGTCCTGGAGTTCGCTCGCAACCTCGAAGCGGCGCTTGTCGCTCATTTCCTGCAGGGCCTCGGCGAAGTCGGCGGGCTTGAGGTCCTCGTGCGTGGCCACGAACTGGGTGGCGGCCTGTGGCTCGGTCTTGGCGCCTTGCCGGGCATCGGCCCAGTCGATGATGAGGGTTTCATTGCGGCGCAGCCGGCTCAGGGGCGAGAGGGAGTGGCCGCGGCGGACGAAGAGCTTGCTGACGAACCAGTCGCCGGAGCGGTGCCGGTCCATGGCGATGTCCTCGATGGTCGCGTCGCCGCTGCCGTCCGCAAGGGTCACCCGGCGGTCGAACATTTCGGCCACCACAAGGGTTTCCGCGCCGCGCTGTTCGAAACGGCGGAGATTGACCAGCCCGGTGCAGATGACCTGGGTCTGGTCTATGGACGTAATCCGGGTCATCGGCACGAAGACGCGCTTCTTGCCGGGGACCTCGACGACGATGCCCACCACGTGCGGGGCGCCTCTGGTTCCGCGGGAGAGCACCACGACATCGCGCAGCCGACCCAGACGGTCGCCCAATGGGTCGAAGACGTCCAGTCCGAGGAGGCGCGCGACAAACACTCGCGAAAGATTCGTGCTCACCCCTACAGGCTACCGAGTCTGCTCTCTTTTAGCTGAATTTCCAGCCGCACACCAGCCCGATGGGTGAGAATGGGCATATGTCAAACATTTTTGGTGCTCCCAGGGCCGGTGCCCCCAACGGCTCGGACGAGGCCCGCACCGTCCCGAGAGGCGACGTTGTCGGTTCCTACAACTCCTACCTGGATGCCCAGAAGGCGGTGGACTACCTGGCTGACCAGCAGTTCCCCGTGCAGATGGTGTCGATCGTGGGCAATGACCTGAAAATGGTCGAGCGGGTGACCGGCCGGCTCACCTACCCCCGCGTCGCCCTCTCCGGCGCCCTCAGCGGCATGTGGTTCGGCCTGTTCGTCGGCGTCATGCTGTCCTTCTTCTCCACAACCCCCGGTTATTTCTCGATTGTGACGTCAGTGCTGATGGGTGCCGCGTTCTTCATGCTGTTTGGCATCGTCACGTACGCCATGCAGCGCGGCAAGCGTGACTTCACCTCAACCAGCCAGGTGGTGGCGACCAATTACGACGTCGTGGTCTCCTTCGAGGCCGCCGGCGAAGCCCGGCGCCTGCTGCACCAGTTGCCTATGACGGCGCATGACGCGTCCGGTGCCGCGGCCGGCGGTTTCGCTCAGCAGGACTACCGCCATCAGGCACCGCAGCAGCCCGGCCCACAGCA
This sequence comes from Arthrobacter sp. P4_F11, assembly GCF_056401395.1. Taxonomy (NCBI): domain Bacteria; kingdom Bacillati; phylum Actinomycetota; class Actinomycetes; order Micrococcales; family Micrococcaceae; genus Arthrobacter; species Arthrobacter sp. P4_F11. Next base: position 13,492 of record NZ_JBFUJK010000003.1, on the reverse strand, counting down.
GCCGGGACAGCAGACCCATGCGCCGCAGCGCCCCGCGGGCTGGAACGACCCTTACGGCCAGAGAACGCCGGAGACCGGCGCAGACCCGGCCGGGCAGTACCAGGGCGGTGCACCCCAGCAGGAGGGCCCCGCAGGCCCCGCTCTGACGGCGCCGGCCGCGGCTGAGGAGGCGGCGGCCCGCCCGGCCGGCCGGGTTTCCGGGGTGAGCTATCCGGATCTCCCGGACGGCCGCCCGCAGTACGGGGTCAGGGTCACGGACAGCGAGAAGCCCGCGGCGGGCCAGGACGGCCAGCAGCACTGATTCAGGCAACACTGAGGCCAAGCAAAAACAGGCAGCAACAAGGGAGGGTCCCGGACATCCGGGACCCTCCCTTTTTTGCTGCTTTTCCTGCTGTTTACTGCCTGACTGACCTACGGAGTCTGGCCGTCTACTTCCAGGTAGATGCCGGCCATCCAGGACTCGACGTCGTCGGCCTTGCGCGGCAGTGCGGCGCTGAGGTTGACCGGGCCGTCGGCCGTCATGAGGATGTCGTCCTCGATCCGGACGCCGATGCCGCGGTATTCCTCGGGGATGCCGATGTCCTCGCTCTTGAAGTACAGGCCGGGTTCGATCGTGAACACCATGCCGGGCGTGAGCACGCCGTCGAGGTAGAGTTCCCGCTTCGCCTGGGCGCAGTCGTGGACGTCGAGGCCGAGGTGGTGGCTGGTGCCGTGCGGCATCCACCGGCGGTGCTGCTGGCCCTCGGTGCTCACGGCTTCCTCGACGGAGACGGGCAGGAGGCCCCATTCGGCAAGCCGCTCGGCCAGCACCGTGGTGGCTGCCGTGTGGATGTCCCGGAACTTCGTGCCCGGCTGGGCGGCGGCAAAGCCGGCGTCGGCGGCGTCGAGCACTGCCTCGTAGACCCTGCGCTGGACCTCGGAGAACTTGCCGTTGGCCGGCAGGGTACGGGTGATGTCCGCGGTGTAGAGGGAATCGGCCTCGACTCCGGCGTCCAGCAGCAGCAGTTCGCCCGCGTTGATCTTGCCGGTGTTCCGGGTCCAGTGCAGCACGGTGGCGTTGTTGCCGGAGGCGGCGATGGTGTCGTAGCCGAGCTCGTTGCCTTCCTCGCGGGCCCGGGCGAAGAACGCCCCTTCCACGACGCGCTCGCCGCGGTGGTGGGTCAGCGCCCGCGGGATCGCCTTGACCACCTCGGTGAAGCCGGCAACGGTGGCGGCGACGGCGATCTTCATCTGTTCGATTTCCCACTCGTCCTTGAGCAGGCGCAGTTCCGAGAGGGCCTCTGTGAGTTTCTCGTCCAGGGCGTCGAGCACGCTCAGGTCGAGGTTGTCGGGGTCCTTGGCCGTGTTGTAGCGGGCAGTGTCGACGAGCGCGTCGATGTTCTCGTCAACCTTGCGGACCAGCCTGATGGAGATTCCGCCGATCTCCGGCGCACCGACATTCTTGGTGATGGCGAGTTCGAGTTCGGCGATGTCGGCCGTGTCGAGTCCCAGCTTGGCCTTGAACTCGGCCAGGGTCGGGCGTGCGCCGATCCAGAACTCCCCGGAGCGGGAATCGGCGTAGAACTGCTCGGTGTCGCGGCCGGCCAACGGGCGGAAGTACAGCGTGGCGTGGTGGTTTCCGCCGTCGTCGCCGGTGCCCTCCGCGACCGGTTCCAGGATCAGGACCGCATCAGGTTCGTGGTCCAGGCCGAGGCCGGTGAGGTGAGCGAAGGCGGAGTGCGGCCGGAAGCGGTAGTCGCAGTCGTTCGAGCGGACCTTCAGCGGGCCGGCGGGGATGACCAGGCGTTCACCTTTGAACTGGCCTGAGATGGAGCGGCGCCGGCCTGCGGCGTGGCCCGCGACGGCGTCCCGCTCGGGGAGCTGTTGCGAGGCCGGCGCCCAGTTGCTGGCCATGAAGGCTTTGAAGGCGTCGGAGCTGGGCCGCTGCGAGCGGTTGTTGACGCGCTCTTCGAGGGGCTGGGAAGCGGAGACTAGGGTGTTATCTGCATCGTTCACCGTCCCATAGTCTCACCAGCGCCGCGGCTTAGGCCAACGGCGCGCTCGCGCTGCAGGGCCGCTGCAGGGCCCGGCAAGAAGGGGCCGAGGCTTTGGATACTGCCATCTACTAGGCTGGTGAGGTGAGGATTGACCTGCATGCGCACTCCAACGTTTCCGACGGCACCCAGGCGCCGGCCGGCGTCATGGAGTCCGCCGCCGCCGCGGGCCTCGACGTCATCGCCCTGACCGATCACGATTCCACTGCCGGGTGGGCGGAGGCCGCCGTCGCCGCCCGGAAAGCCGGGGTCGCGCTGGTCCCGGGGATGGAGATCTCCTGCCGCACAGCGGAAGGCATCAGCGTCCACCTGCTCAGCTACCTCCACGACCCCGCGCATCCCGGACTGCTTGAGGAAATCACCAAGTCCAAGGACGCCCGGCACACGAGGGCGCAGAAGATGGTCACCCTTTTGTCGGAGGACTACCCGCTGACATGGGACGACGTGATTCACCACGTCGCGCCGGGGGCCACCCTGGGCCGCCCGCACATCGCCGACGCGCTCGTCGCGGCCGGTGTGGTGGAAGACCGGGCCGAGGCTTTTGGTTCCATCCTCACAGCACGTTCGCGCTACTGGGTCCAGCACTATGCGCCGGAGCCGGCGCTCGCTGTCGAACTGGTCCGTGCGGCGGGGGGCGTGCCGGTGTTCGCCCACCCCGTGGCATCCGCCCGCGGCCGGATCGTGGGGGAGGGGACCTTCCGGGAGATGATCGACGCCGGCCTGGCAGGCCTGGAAATCTACCACCGGGACAACCCCGAGGAGGGCCGGACGTTCCTGCGCCGCATCGCCGAACGCTATGGCCTGCTGATCACAGGGTCCTCCGATTACCACGGCGCAGGAAAGCCGAACCTGTTGGGCGAGAACCTGACCTCCGCAGAAGTCTTTGCCCGGATCGAGGAACTGGGCACAGGCTCGTCCGTGGTGCGCTGAAAAGCCGCCCCGGCCCCGGGTTGCGCTATCACTTAGCGTCCGTTTGAAGCCCCCCCCGGGCCCCGAATCGCCGCCACAAGTGATAGCACAACGGGTGGGAACGGCGGGGCTCGCTGGAACGGCGGGGCGCGGTGAGAGCGGCGGGTCAGACCGTCGGGAAAGACGTGAACTGCGCCTGCGCGGCCAGGCGCTTGGCCATGACGTCGATGGCCGGCTGGTTCTGGTCCACGCACACGAACCTGCGGTCGAGTTTCGCGGCCACGGACCCGAGCGTGCCAGAACCTGCGAAGAAGTCCAGGCACCAGTCGCCCGGCCGGCTCGAGGCCGCAACCACGCGGCGGATCAGCCCCTCCGGCTTCTGCGTCGGGTAGCCGGTTTTCTCCTTGCCGGTCGGCGAAACGATCGTGTGCCACCACACGTCCGTGGGCAACTTGCCGAGCTCGCGCTTGGCGGGGGTCACCAGTCCGGGCGCCATGTAGGGCTCACGGTCCACCTCGGCGCTGTCGAAGTGGTACTTCGCCGGGTTCTTGACGTAGACGAGGATGTTGTCGTGCTTGGTGGGCCAGCGGTACTTGGCCCTTGCACCGTAGTCGTACGCCCAGATGATCTCGTTCAGGAAACATTCGCGGCCGAAGATCGCGTCCAGCATGACCTTTGCGTAGTGCACCTCGCGGTAGTCCAGGTGCAGGTACAGAGTGCCGTCGTCGGCCAGGAGCCGCCAGGCCTCCACGAGCCGGGGCTCGAGGAAGGACCAGTAGTCGCTGAACGCGTCGTCGTACTTGTGCAGCGCGCCCTTGATGGTGTCGTAGGACCGGCCCTTGAACCCGACGCGGTCACCCTCGCCGCCGGCGTTGAGCACCATCCTGGTTTCCTGGCGCCGCTGGACCCGGCCGGTGTTGAAGGGCGGGTCCACGTAAATCAGTGTGAAGGCGCCGTCCGGCAGCGTGGGGAGGTATTCCGCGTTGTCCGCGTGAACCACCAGGTTGCTGCCGTCCGGCGCCCAGACGGTGTCAGTCATGGAGGGGATTAGGCCTCGGCGCCGCTCGGCTGTGCGTCGCCGCCGGCCACTACCTCGCCGTTGCGGCGGCGGGTGCGGGTCCGGCGCCGGGCACGGGTCGCCCGGTCCACCTCGGTGGGGGCCTTCGCCGGAGCGGCGGCGGCAGCTTCCGGTCCCTGTCCGTTCGCGGGGGACGCCGTGGCGGCATCGGCCTCGGCGGGACGGCGACGGCGGTCGCCGGAGCGGCCGCCGGCTTCGGTGCCGCTGCGGCGCGAGTCACGTCCGCCGGTGCGGCTGCCCTCGCGGGCGCCGTCACGGCTGCTCGTGCGGCTGCCTTCACGGGCGCCGTCACGGCTGCTCGTGCGGCTGCCGTCCTTTGCGCCGTCCCTTCCGCTGTCCTTTGCGCTGGTGCGCGAGTTCTTCTTGCCGGTCTCGCCGAGGTCCTCGAGGACCTCCGCGTCGACGCCGGCCAGCACACGCTTGTCGCGCGGCAGCCGGCCCTTGGTGCCTGCGGGGATGTCGAGTTCCTCGAACAGGTGGGGCGAGGACGAGTAGGTTTCCACGGGCTCGGGGTAGCTCAGGCCGAGGGCCTTGTTGATGAGCCCCCAGCGCGGCATGTCGTCCCAGTCAACAAAGGTCACGGCGGTGCCCTTGTTGCCGGCACGGCCGGTGCGGCCCACGCGGTGCAGGTAGATCTTCTCGTCTTCGACGCACTGGTAGTTGATTACGTGGGTGACGTCGTCGACGTCGATGCCGCGGGCGGCGACGTCGGTGGCAACGAGGACGTCCACCTTGTTGTTGCGGAAGGCGCGCAGCGCCTGTTCGCGGGCGCCCTGGCCGAGGTCACCGTGGATGGCGGCCGCAGCAAAACCGCGGTCCACCAGTTCCTCGGCCACCTTCGCGGCGGTGCGCTTGGTCTTGGTGAAGATGATGGTCCGGCCGCGTCCGCGGGCCTGCAGGATGCGGGCTACCACTTCCACCTTGTCCATGCTGTGGGCACGGTAGATCAGCTGGCGGATGTCGCGCTTGGTCAGGCCCTCGTCGTCCGGGTCCGCGGCGCGGATGTGGGTCGGCTGGGTCATGTAGCGGCGGGCCATGGCGATGACCGGGCCGGGCATGGTGGCGGAGAACAGGAGCGTTTGGCGGACCGCGGGCGTGCCGGCGATCAGGGTCTCGACGTCCGGCAGGAACCCAAGGTCCAGCATCTCGTCGGCTTCGTCGAGGATGACGATCTTGACGTTCTTCAGGCTCAGGTGCTTCTGCTTGAAGAGGTCGATCAGGCGGCCGGGGGTGCCGACGACAACCTCGACGCCGTTCTGCAGCGCCTCGACCTGCGGCTCGTAAGCGCGGCCACCATAGATGGTGGCGATGCGGGCGTTGCGCTTCTTGGCGGCGTTTTCGAGGTCCTTGGCTACCTGGACGGCGAGCTCGCGGGTGGGCACGATCACCAGGGCCTGCGGGGCGCCGGGAACGGCCAGTTTGTCGAAGCCGGCGTCGTCGCGGCCGACGACGCGCTGCAGCGCCGGGATGCCGAAGCCGAGCGTCTTGCCAGTACCGGTCTTGGCCTGGCCGATGATGTCATGCCCTGCCAGTGCGACCGGCAGGGTCATGGCCTGGATCGGGAAGGGGTGGGTGATGCCGGCGTCGGCCAGGGATTCCACGATGTCCGCGCGGACATTGAAGTCGGCAAAGGTCTTCTCGGCAATCTCGTGCGGCTTTTCGTCCGAGATGATGGTCTCTTCGGGCTCGATGCTCTCCGTGCCGGACTCATCGGTCAGAAGCTGGTGCGTGTGCAATTCACTCACAGGGGAGTTTCCTTATTCATTTTGGGCTGCGCTGCTTGCTCAACGGGGCCGGCCATGGCGGCCGTTCCGGAGCACGCTCAGGCGCGCAAGCAATTCCAGTGGAAGCCGATCGCGGGCTATCTAAATGCTGGCACTGGGGACCAGCGGGTGTATCTCAAGATCGCGTAGGGGCGGGCTTGTTGAATTCGAAAATCATGGAAATCAACGACCGGGCATCCATTTCTACCTCTTCAGTCTAGCTGTACAAGGCGCGGATCCTCGACTGGGCGGGTGATTGCGCCTCGGAAGGTGACCGGGAGGGCGGCCGGCAGCGCTGGCTGGCGACGGCGTGGGGACGGCCCGCGGACCGCCAGCGGGCCGTCAGCCCACGAGCTCCAACTGGATTTCCCGCGTGGCGATGTCCGAGGACACCACCCGGACCCGGACTTTGGTGCCCGGTTCCAGCTCGCCGGGGCAGCGTGCGGTCACGGCGGGCTCGGCGATCTGGACGATCCCGGACGGGCCGTTTCCGTTGCCGTTGGTCTTCCCGTTGCCGTTGCTGGTGCCGTTGGTGCCCTTGGCCGGCTTGGGACCGGAGATGACGACAGCGTCGAATTCCTGGCCGATGTGGTTGACGAGCAGCGCCGCCTCAACGGTGTCCAGCGACAGCCGCTCCAGTTTCGCGGCCAGCTGGTCCGAGGTGCCCATGATGGCAGGGAGGGACGGCAGCGCCTCCCGGGCCCAGGCAGGAACTTCGGTGCCGTTGCTCAGGGCCTCGCAGATCACCAGCACGAAGCGGTCGACCAGCCGCCGCAACGGTGCCGTGGAATGGGCGTAGGCGGCGCCAATGGCGGCCTGGACGGCGGCGTTGGGCACTGTGCCGTCGAAGGGTGTGTATCCGGCACCGCGGAAGAGCATCCCGGCCGAATGCACAATGGCCAGCTGCCGGGGGTCCGTCGGGTCAAGGGTCCGCAGGTACTCGCCGTAGCGCATTTCCCCGTCCCAGGGCTTGCCGAGGGCGTGGGTCTGCCGGTGGAAGTGGCGCAGTGACGCCTCGTCCGGGGCGGGCATGGTGCGCAGGATGCCGACTTTGCCCTGGAGCATGAGCGCCGCGGCGGCCATCCCGGTCATGAGTGAAATCTGGGCGTTCCAGTCCTCCACCGGCAGCGGCGGGGCCGCCACGATCCGGTAGCCGCCGTCGGGCAGTTGCTGGATCTCCTGTTCCGGCATGTTCAGGCTCGCGCCGCCGCGCAGGCGTTCCAGTTCCACCCGTTTAATGCCTACTTCTTTCAGCAGCTGCAGCACGGGCGACGCGGTGCCGGCGTCGAGCTCGGCCTGCACGCCCTTGTAGTTGAGCTTCGCGCGGCTGCGGACCTGTGCCCGGCGCACGAGGACCGAGGCGACCTCTGCCGCGGCGTCGAGCTCGAACTCCCAGACGAAAGCAGCGCACAGCTGCCCGGCGAGCAGGCTGCCGGCGGCCTCGCTGATGATCTCCGGATGCAGCGGAATCCGGCCGTCCGGGGTGTAGAAGGTCTGGCCGCGGCGCCGGGTCTCGGCGTCGAGCGCCCCGCCCGGGGCGACAAAAGAGGGGACGTCGGCGATGGCATAGAAGACCTTGTAGCCGCCGTCGCTCCGTTCGATAAAGAGGGCCTGATCCAGGTCGGTGGACGACGCCGGATCGATGGTCACGAACTCGACATGCGTGAGGTCAAGGTCCGGGAGCTTGTGCTCGGCCACTGCCGCCTCCGCGTCGCGCAGCACAACTTCGGGGAACGGGCCGGGCAGTTCCAGCGTGGTGCGCAACGCCTTGAGGGCCCCGGCAAGCTGGTTCTGCTGCTCGTGGACACTGGGGGTCAGGCGATGATGGGACACGAAAATCAGGGTAGCCCGATTTCCGCTATTAGTCTTGGATGATGAGCGCAACTGCGGACGATCCGGCCCTCTACAACAGCTTCATCGCCGACCTGCTGGGAGTCTTGGCGTACGGCGAGCTTTCCGCCTTCGAACGGCTGTCCTCGAGTGCCCGGTATTCGCCCACGCTGCATGACCGTGCGGTGCTGGGCAGGATGGCGGTGGTCGAGTTCCAGCATTACGAACTCGTCCGAACCCGCCTCGAACACATGGGCTTGGATACGGAGGCCGCCATGCTGCCGTTCCAGCCCTCGGTGGACCACTTCCACGAACGCACGCGCCCGTCGGACTGGTACGAGGCCCTCATGAAGGCCTACGTGATCGACACGGTCGCCGCGGACTTTTACGGCGTGGTGGGCCGGTACGTCGACGCCGCGACCCGTGAGTTGATCGGGCAGGTCCGCTCCACCGGTGAGTCCACGGCCGTGCTGCAGGCCCGCCTCAAGGCGGCCCTGGCCGATGACCCCCGGCTCGCGTCGCGCCTGGCGCTGTGGGCCCGGCGCCTGCTGGGGGAGGTCCTGAACCACGCCCAGCGTGTCAGCGCTGAGCACGCGTTCCTCGGCGGACTGTCGGGGCTGGACGACGCCGGCGCCCGGGCGCTGGTCAACGGCCTGGCGGCCGAACTCGCAGCGAATCACGCGCGCCGGATGACGGAGCTGGGTCTCGCCGGATAGTTTCAGTGCCGGCCGGTATTACGGGCCGGGGACCTGCTTAGGATGCGGCGGCGTCCAGCGCCGCCAGCAAGGCTCCGGCCGCGTGGGCCGGATCAGCGGCGTCGGTGATCGCCCGGACCACGACGATCCGCCGGGCACCGGCATCGACTACCTGCTCCACGTTACTGAGGTCGATCCCGCCGATCGCGAACCACGGCAGCAGGCTTTCGTTGACCTTGCCGGTTCCCTCCGTGTCCGCCCCGCCGATCGCCTGGGCGGCGTAGCGCACCAGATCGAGGCCGACGGCGGCGCGTCCGGGTTTGGTGGGCGTCGCCCACACGGGGCCAACACAGAAGTAATCGAGTCCTTTGCGGCCGGGCGCGGCAGCGATGGCGGCGTCCACCTGCTTCGGGCTGTGGGTGGACAGGCCGATCACGGCATCCTTGCCGAGAAAGCCGCGGGCGGCGTCGAGCGAAATGTCCTTCTGACCGACATGGAACACCGGAGCCCCGGACAGGGAGGCGATGTCCGCCCGGTCATTGACGGCCCACAGACGCCCGTGGCGCTGCGCTGCGGTGTGCAGGACCTCCAGCAGTTCCAGCTCCTCGGAGGCCTCGAGCGACTTGTCGCGCAACTGGATGATGTCCACGCCGCCGGCGAAGGCGGCGTTCACGAAGTCCTCGAAGTCGCCGCGGTCCCTGCGGGCGTCGGTGCAGAGATAGAGGCGGGCGGTGGTGTGGAGAGGGTCCTGGCTCATGGGACCAGCCTAGTTCCTCTAAACTGGGCGCATACCGCGGGAGCCCGCAGCAGCCATGTCGCCGCTGCCCGGCTGAGAGGGCGTCAGAGCCGACCGCTTGACCTGATCCGGCTAGTACCGGCGTAGGGAAGGAATTCTTCATGGGCACACGAGCAGGCCGTGCGGCCGGAGCCGCAAATGACGCCGCCGCCCAGGTTTGTGACACAGGGCCCGGTACCGCAGAGGGAATCATCGCGGGGGATTCGACTGCCGACGTGGCCGTGATCGGCGGCGGGGTGATCGGCCATGGCATCGCGTTCGAGGCCATCCGCTCGGGCCGATCCGTGGTCCTGATCGATGATGCTCCCGGCAGCGGAGCCAGCTGGGCCGCGGCCGGCATGCTGGCCCCCGTCAGTGAACTGCACTACCAGGAGGAGCAGCTCCTGGAACTGATGCTTGAGGCCTCCCGGTTGTGGCCAGGATTCGCTGCGGCTCTCGACGCCGGTGCCGCCGGCGCGGATTCCCCGGCGGGTACCGGCTACTTAACGACGCCGACCCTGGCGGTGGGGGCCGACGCGGCGGACCGGCGCGCGCTCGCGGACTTGAGGGAAGTCCAGCAGGCGTGCGGCCTGGCCGTGGAGCCACTGACAGTGCGCGAGGCACGCACCCGGGAGCCCCTGCTGAGTCCCGGCATCTCGTGTGCCTTCGAGATCCCGGCCGACCACCAGGTGGACCCCCGCCTGCTGATCACCCGGCTCGCGGGCGTGCTCGGTGCGGAAGGCGGCAGCTTCGTCCGGCGGCGCGCGGCAGGCCTGCTGTGGCAGGACGGACAGGTGGCGGGTGTGCGGTTGGCCGGCGGCGGTACCGTGCGGGCTGCCGAGACCGTGGTCGCCAACGGGCTCGGTGCCGCCGCGCTCGAGGAGCTTCCGGCCGGGCTGGCGCTGCCGGTGCGGCCCGTCTACGGCGACATCCTCCGGCTCCGCGTGCCCCCGCATCTGCAGCCGCTGCTCACGGCCACCGTGCGGGGCATGGTGCGCGGCGTCCCGGTGTACATCGTCCCCCGCCAGGACGGCACCGTGGTGATCGGGGCCACCCAGCGCGAGGACGGGCCGTCGGATCCTCACGCGGTTTCCGCCGGCGGCATTTACCAGCTGCTGCGGGATGCCCAGCAGCTGGTGCCCGCGGTCGCCGAGCTGGAGCTGCTGGAAGCCACGGCGCGGGCCCGGCCCGGCACACCGGACAACGCCCCGCTGTTGGGGCGGGTCGCACGACCGGACGGCGGGGACGTCCCGGGGCTCATCATCGCCACGGGATTCTTCCGGCACGGCGTCCTGCTGACCCCCGCCGCTGCAGTCGTGTGCCGGCAACTCATGGACTTCACGCCGGACCCGCGCTGGGCCGGGTTCCGCCCCGACCGTTTTTCCCGCATCCCGGATACGTCCGGGGACAGCCCCAAGAAGGAAGCAGCATGAACATCCGACTCAACGGAACGGAGCAGAGCGTCGCCGACGGCGCCTCCGTCTCCACACTCGTCAGCCAGCTCACGGGCCGGAGCATCGGCCCCGACGGCCGCGCTGCCGACGGGCGGAAGCTCGGTGTCGCCGTGGCCCGCAACGCCGAAGTGGTGCCGCGCAGCCAGTGGCACGCCACGGCGCTCGCCGACGGCGACGACGTCGAACTTGTCACGGCAGTCCAGGGAGGATGACCAGCATGAACGAGACGACGTTCGCAGGAACACAGGCCGTCCCCATGACCGGTGCGGTGGCCGATCCGTTCGTGGTCGACGGCGTAAGGCTCGGCTCCCGCCTCATCATGGGAACCGGCGGTGCGCCGAGCCTGGACGGGCTCGGGGCGGCGCTGGTGGCGTCCGGGACGGAGCTGACCACGGTGGCGATGCGCCGCTATTCGCCGGCGGAGACGGGCTCGCTGTTCCAGCTGCTCGAGGACCATCAGATCCGGGTGCTGCCGAACACGGCAGGCTGCTTCACCGCCAAGGACGCCGTCCTCACCGCCGAACTGGCGCGGGAGGCCCTGGAAACGGACTGGGTCAAGCTCGAAGTCATTGCCGACGAGCACACACTGCTGCCGGACGCCGTCGAACTCGTGGACGCAACCGAACAGCTGGTGGCCCGAGGCTTTAAGGTCTTCGCCTACACGAACGACGACCCCGTGCTTGCCCTCCGGCTCGAAAACCTCGGCGCGACGGCCGTGATGCCGTTGGGCGCCCCGATCGGCACCGGACTGGGCATCCTGAACCCGCACAACATCGAGCTGATCGTCTCGCGCGCGTCCGTGCCCGTGGTGCTGGATGCCGGGATCGGCACGGCTTCGGACGCCGCCCTGGCGATGGAACTCGGCTGCGACGCCGTGCTGTTGGCTACGGCGGTGACCCGTGCGCAGAATCCGGTGCTCATGGGCGAGGCCTTCAAACATGCCGTCATCGCCGGCAGGCTGGCGAAAGCGGCCGGCAGGATCCCGCGGCGGGAACACGCCCTGGCGTCCTCTTCAATGGAAGGCCGGGCCGAGTTCCTCTAACGCCCGCTCGGCCGGCGGGGCTGATCTGGTTGCACCGGCCGGACGTCCTGATCACCATTGCTCTTGATGACGCGCTGGCGCGATCATCCGAAGGCCCGGCCCGGCCCGGCCCGGCCGGGTCGACGTGCGGCGGGGATGAACCAGGTATGCCGTCGGTCCGCATCCGGATGGTTCGCTGTCCTTGTGGATCAAGTGGTGGTGCGAGTAAGGCAGGGTCCCGTTAGCGCGCTGGAGACACTTTCACGAAGAATGGCGTTGCCACTTCTTTGCTTTTCCAGCTGCCCTTTTCGAGGTCAGGTGCCATCCCTTGCAGCCTCCGCATGGGTATACGCTCGCGGGCAACTTGCCCCCAGATGACGAGCCCTGCCGGATGATTTCTTGGAGGGCGCGGTTCGCGTGCCAGGGGGTGGAGTAGGTGATCTTGGTGCAGCTTGCCATCGGGCGAAACCCTTCTTGAAAGAGTACGCGCGTGGCTCATATCCACACTTGAGCGCCACCTAACAGTTGCGTCCCAGGTTCCACATGATTGTGTCGTTCAAGGCACAACGTATCGCAGCCCTAACTGCGTTGCAATCGTGAGTCTTCGGCCCAAGATTCTCTGAGAAATAGCTGCTGCTCCCAGAGCTCTTATTAACGACCTGTCCCGTTGCCGGGTTCCGGTGGTTCCGGCGCGGAACTACTACGTGATGGGGTGGCCTTCGCACCAGGACGCGGAGAGATTCGGCCGGTGTCCAAGACCTGGCCCTCGCCGCCGAGGACGACGGCGATCAAGTCGGAGTCGCAGCCGATATTGCGCGCGGTGGGGGCGGTGACGCGTCGGCGGGACTAGCCGTGGGCGCCGGGGTCACTCCAGGCGGAAGTATCTGTTCCGGCGGGGTGTCCGGGCGGGGTCGAGGTGGGGTGGCGGGATGAACCAGGGGGTCCCGGTGCGCATCTGGATGCTCCAGTGTTCCTTGTGGATCACGTGGTGGTGATGGGAGCAGAGCAGGGTGCCGTTGCCGGCTCCGGTGGTTCCGCCGCGGGACCAGTAGGCGATGTGGTGGGCCTCGCACCAGGATGCGGGGATCGTGCATTGCGGGAAGGCGCAGCCCTGGTCCCGGGCCGTGATGGCCTTGCGGATATGCGGCGGGAAGACGCGGGAGGCCCGGCCGATGTCCAGGATCTGGCCCTCGCCGCCGAGGACGACCGGGATAATGTCCGCGTCGCAGGCGATTTTGCGGATGGTGCCGGCGGTGACCGGGCCGGTGAACAGCAGCGTCCCGGTGCCGTGTCTGGTTCCCGTGCCGTGCTGTGCGGTGTTGGCAGGGCCGCCTGCTTCGGCGGGAGTCGTCCCGAGCCGGGTGAGCAGGTCCCGGTAATCGATGGTGGCCATGACCTGGGGCCGGAGCCCGCCGGCCGCGGGCAGCCCTCCGGCGGCGAGGGCTGCCTTGCACGCGCCGACCAGGCCGTCGAGCAGCCGTTGGGGCCGGGAGCGGAGGTCCAGGGACGGCAGCGCGGGGTCCTCCCGCGGGGCGGGCTCATCAGCCGCGCAGGGCGCATCCGCCGCCGCGGACCCGTCACCAGGTCCGGTGGCGGTGCTTTCGCCGGTGCGGGGGTTGGTGGCGGTGTTCATCACGGTGATCAGGTGTTCGAACTGGTCCGTGGTGGCGAAGATTTCCAGGTGCTGCAGGCCGTGCCGGGGTTTGCGGAGGAAGGCGCCCTGGAGCTGGCGGAGCAGTTCCTCGGAGGGTTCGGCGCCGTCCTGGTCCAGCGCCTCGGCCCAGCTGCGGCTGACCCGGGCCAGGAAGTCGGCGTCGTTCTCGGCCGCGGTGCGGGTCAGGGCGTGCTCCATCGCCGCCGCGGCCTCCGGGAGGCAGGCGTGCCGGACCCGGTCCAGGGCGAGCGTGATGACGGTCGCGGCCCGGGACGCGACC